>JBKJLD010000033.1:0-28079 GCA_046597165.1 Nocardioides sp. | reverse complement strand
CCGCGACTACCAGCCCAACGGAGCACCCAAAGGACCCCACTGAACACCCCCGAAATGAACAACACCCGGACCTGCATCCGCAGGTCCGGGTGTCGCCGATGTCTTGAGACATCACATGGTCGGGCTGACAGGATTTGAACCTGCGGCCTCGTCGTCCCGAACGACGCGCGCTACCAAACTGCGCCACAGCCCGATTGTCGAGTCCGGCGCACGGCCGGTCACGAGCACGGCGAGCATACCCGAGCAGGGACGGCCCCTTGAAATCGGCCACCGCTCGACGGCTCAGGCCGGCGCCGTGAGGGTCAGCAGCGTCGCCTCGGGCCGGCACGCGACCCGGATCCGGGCGTAGGGACTCGTCCCGAGACCCGCCGAGACGTGCAGCCATGAGGAGCCCGGGTCGCCGGGAAGGGAGTCGGCCGGATGCCGGTGCAGCCCCTTGGCCCGGGCTGGCTCCAGGTCGCAGTTCGTGGTCAGCGCCCCCACCCAGGGCAGGCAGACCTGGCCGCCGTGGGTGTGGCCGGCGATGATCGCGTCGTACCCGTCGGCGGCGAACTGGTCGAGCACCCGCAGGTACGGCGCGTGCGCCACCGCGAGCCGCAGATCGGCGTCCCGGGGGGCCGGTCCGGCCACCTCGTCGAGCCGGTCGTAGGCCAGGTGCGGGTCGTCGACCCCGGCGAACGCGATGGCCGTGTCGCCCACCGTGAGCTCGCCGTGCCGGTTGGTGAGGTCGAGCCACCCGGCGTCCCCGAATGCCTGGCGCAGGTCACGCCAGGGCAGCGCAGGCGTGTGGGTGTTGCGCTGGCCGTCATCGGGCAGCAGGTAGCGCAGCGGGTTGCGCAGCGTGGGGGAGAAGTAGTCGTTGGACCCGAAGACGAACACGCCGGGCACGTCGAGCAGCGAGCCGAGCGCTTCGCGGACCACGGGCACCGACTCCGCGTGCGCGAGGTTGTCCCCGGTGTTGATGACCAGATCGGGAGCCAGGTCGCCCAGCGACCTCAGCCAGTCCTGCTTGCGGCGCTGTCCGGGGGTCATGTGGAGGTCCGAGAGGTGCAGCACCCGCAGTGGCCGGTGCCCGGCGGGCAGCATCGCGACCTCGACGCGGCGCAGCGTGTAGGCGCGCGCCTCGCACGCGGCGTACGTCGTCAGGCCGACTCCGGCGAGGACTCCGGCACCGGCGAGCAGCCCCAGGGTGCGACCGGGATCGGGGAGGGGCGACATGCCCCAAGGCTGTCACAATGGGTGACATGAGTGCTCTCAAGGACCGCCTGCGTGCCGACCTGACCACCAGCATCAAGGCGCGGGACGAGATCCGCTCCTCGACGCTGCGGATGGTGCTGACCGCGATCACCAACGCGGAGGTCGCGGGCAAGGAGCACCGTGAGCTCAGCGACGACGACGTGATCGGCGTCCTCTCGTCGGAGGCCAAGAAGCGCCGCGAGGCGGCGACCGCCTTCGAGGACGGCGGGCGCGCCGAGATGGCGGCCAAGGAGAAGGCCGAGGCGGCGGTGCTCGCCGACTACCTGCCCGAGGCGCTCAGCGCTGAGGACGTGGCCGCGATCATCACGGCCGCGATCACCCAGACGGGTGCTGCCGGCGAGGGCATGAAGGCGATGGGCAAGGTCATGGGGGTGGTGACCCCGCAGGTGAAGGGTCGTTTCGATGGCTCTCAGGTCGCGGCGGAGGTACGCCGCCAGCTCGGCTGAGCGACCTCAGTGGGGGCCGTTGCCGTGCCCGTTGCCGTTGCCGTTGCCGTTCCCGCCGCCACCGTGACTCCGGGGCGGCTTCGGCGGCGGCGACCCGGTGGACTCGTAGATCGTGACGACGGAGCCGCTGGGGGCGCTGCTGCCCCCGGACGGTGAGGTGTAGGCGACGGTGCCCGCCGGGCTCGCAGAGGCGGTGGTCCCGCCGTCGATCGCCTGGAAGCCGGCGGCTTCGAGCGTGCTCGTGGCCGCCTCGAGGCTCATCCCCGCGGTGCTGGGAACCGTCGTCGGCACGCCGTTGACGTCCACGGCGGACGGCGGGACGAAGTCCACGCTGTCCAGGTGGTCGTCGACGGCCTGCATGGCCTGGGCCCACATCGGCCCCGCGAACCCGGACCCGGACACCGCGTAGATGTAGTTGCCGCCGATCGTCTGGCCCTCGAGCGAGATCGGCTTGCCGCCCACCTTGCTGGCGCCGGCAATCATCGCCGCGGCGGCGAGCTGGGGGGTGTAACCGACGTACCAGACCGACTTTCCGTCCGTGGTCGTTCCGGTCTTGGCCGCGGAGGGCACCGAGAGCCCGGTGTGGCCGAGGTCGTAGCCGAAGCCGCCAGGCTCCTGGACGCCACGCAGCACATCGTTGACGGCGTCGGCGGTGGCCTCGGGCATCACCTGCTTGCACTGGGAGGGGTAGCTCTTGACCGTGTTGCCCGCCGAGTCCTCGATCGAGGTCACGGGCCGGGAGTCACAGTGGATGCCGCGACCTGCGAAGGTGGCGTAGGCCTCGGCCATCTCCAGCGGGCTGGCGCTGGCGGTGCCCAGCGTGAAGGTCACGCCCCGCTCGGCGCCGTTGCCCCGGGCGTCGCCCTTGGGGTTGGTGAGCTCGACGCCCATCTTCTTCGCGAGGCGGAACGGCTCGCACACACCGGTCGCCCGCTCGAGCATGGCGAAGAAGGTGTTCACCGACTCGCGGGTGCCACGGTAGATGTCCATCGTCCCCGACGAGGTTGAACTGCTGACGTCCCACTCGCCCGCGAAGGACGGCTGGCCCGGGCAGTTGGCGAACTCGTCCTGCGGGATGATCATCGACTGCGGTGCGTTGAACGTCGTGGTGAGCGGGATGTGGTCGTTGATCGCGGTGGCCAGCACGAACGGCTTGAACGTCGACCCGGCCTGGAAGCCGGCCGAGTGGCCGTACTTCGTGGGCACGGTGTAGTTGAGGTAGCTCTCACCGGCCGCCTCGTCGCGACCCATCGGCCGCGACTGGGCGAGTGCCTTCACGTCGCCGGTGAGGGGCTCGACCATGGCCATGGCGCCGACCGCCTGGTCGCGCTTGAACACGTGGGCCGTCACAGACGCGTCGGCCGCGTCCTGGTCTCGCAGGTCGATCGTCGTGCGAATCGTCAGACCACCGGAGTAGAGGAGCTGCTTGCGGTCCGTGGCGGTCTTGCCGAGGGCAGGGTCGCGCATCAGCACGCTGAGCACATAGGCACAGAAGAAGGGCGCGCGGGAGAAGACACAACCGTTCTTCTGGGCCACGACGTGCAGTCCCAGGTCCTTCTGCTTGACCTTCGCCGCCTTGTCGTGGCCGACCACATTCAGCTGGGCCATCCGGTCCAGCACCACGTTGCGGCGCTCGAGGGCACGGTCCGGGGAGTTGGTGGGGTCATAACCGGTGGGGTTCTTCACCAGGCCGGCCAGCATCGCCGACTCGCGCAGGTTGAGGTCCTTGGCGTTCTTGTCGAAGTAGTGCCGGGCCGCCGACTGGACGCCGTACGCCCCGTCACCGAAGTAGGCGATGTTCAGGTAGCGCTCGAGGATCCAGTCCTTGGAGTGGTTCTGCTCGAAGGCGATCGCGTAGCGCAGCTCGCGGATCTTGCGGGCATAGGTGTCGGCGGTCGCGTCGCGGCGCTCGGCCTTGGTCTTTGCCTGGCTGAGCAGGGTCAGCTTGACCATCTGCTGGGTGATCGAGGAACCCCCCTGGACGGTGCCACTGCTGGCCTGGTTGGTGATGAGGGCGCGCAGCGTGCCCTTCAGGTCGAGGGCGCCGTGCTGGTAGAAGCGGTAGTCCTCGATCGCGACGATGGCCTTGACCATGGTGCGCGAGATCTGGCTCAGCGGCACGTTGATGCGGTTCTCGTCGTAGAGCGAGGCGATGACGTTGCCGTTGGCGTCGACGATCCGGGTCTTCTGGGCCAGCGCCTCGGTCTCCAGCTCGGCCGGCAGGTTGTCCATGGTGCGCGCGACGTTGCGCGCACCGATGCCGAGGACCCCTGCGAAGGGGATCGCAAGTCCGGCGACAACGACACCCAGGACGACGGCCACGGCGAGCATGACCCCCAGATGGGAGGCGACGCGGCCGATCGGCAGGCGCTCGTTGCGCGGGACAGACATGCGTCCAATGTACGGGAGCGCCCGAGGCGTCACCTAGTTGTCCTGGGCTGTCTCTAGTCAATTCGGACTAGGCGAAGTGGGCCAAACAGGTCTGTCCAGACCGGCTGGACTTCTTTACCTTCTTTACTTAGAGGGGACTATCCCGGGTGGGCGTCATGGGGACGCCGCCTATCTCGGACGATGTGGGGACATCAGACATGTGGGTTGAAGATTGGACGCCGTCGGCTGCGTGCCGTCAGGCACAGCCGGACCAGTTGTTCGTTCGAGGCGCTGAGCAGAACAAGGCCAAGCAGTTGTGCGCGGGTTGCCCCGTGCGCACCGAATGCCTGGCCGAGGCCCTGGACAACCAGATCGAGTGGGGCGTGTGGGGTGGGATGACGGAGCGTGAGCGCCGTGCCCTGCTCCGACGCCGACCGAACGCCTCGTGGCGCTCGGTGCTCGAGACCGCTCGCGACCAGGGGGCACGGGTCTCCGTCGACGCCTGAGCAGGCTCAGTTCGCCGACAGGAGCTCGCCGATCCGGCGCAGGCCGGACAGGTCGTGCACGTCACCGGCCAGCGCCGGAACCACTGCCGTCGCCACCTCCGGGTGGGCAGCGGTGAATCGGTCGCGCAACAACGCCTCCCGCTCCACCATCCTGGTCTGGTCGGCGTGCAGCCGGAGGAGCCCGGCCGTCACTGAGCTCGGGTCCTGCTTGCGCAGCCGGGTGGCCGCCGCCATCGCCTCGTCGCACGACAGGTTCCCCTGCGGCGCCGGACTCGCCCGGTTGACGATCAGGCCGCCCAACGGCATCTGGTCCTCGCTGAGCCGCTCGACGAAGTACGCCGCCTCGCGCAGCGCGTCCGGCTCCGGTGCGGCCACGACGAGGAACGACGTGGCGTCGGCCTGGAGCAGCTCGAAGGTCTTCAGTGCGCGCTGACGGAAGCCGCCGAACAGCGTGTCGAACGCCGCCACGAAGGTCTGCATGTCGCGCAGCACCTGCGCCCCGAGGATCTTGGTCAGGGCGTTGGTGATCAGGCTCAGTCCGGCCGTCATCAGCTTCGCCGGCCCACGGGCGGGGGCGAGCAGCAGCCGGATGAACTTGCCGTCCAAGAAGCTGGAGAGCCGCTCGGGGGCGTCGAGAAAATCCAGTGCCGAGCGCGAGGGCGGAGTGTCCACCACGATCAGGTCGTAGCTGCCGTCGCGCTGGGCATCGGCGTGGATCTGGCCCAGCTTCTCCATCGCCATGTACTCCTGGGTGCCGGCGAAGGAGCTCGAGAGCGCGACGTAGAACGGGTTCTCCAGGATCTGCCTCGCCTTCTCCGGGGTGGCCTGGCTCTCGACCACCTCGTCGAAGGTCCGCTTCATGTCCAGCATCATCGCGTCCAGACGGGGGGCTTCGCCCCCCGTCGCCCCCCCGAAGCCCTCGGCCCAGCGGAGGCCGGCCACGGGTCGGGGGGTGTTGTCGAGCGCCTCGATCCCCATCGACTGGGCCAGTCGACGGGCCGGGTCGATGGTGAGGACCACGACCTTGCGGCCGCGTTCGGCCGCCCGCAGCGCGAGGGCCGCCGACGTGGTCGTCTTGCCGACCCCGCCTGAGCCGCAGCAGACGATGATGCCCGTGCCGGGGTCATCCAGGAGAGCGTCGATGTCGAGGTCGGGGGCCGGGCTGCCAGTCGTGGCCAGCGGGCCGACGCGGCCACGGGAGCGGGTCATGCCATCCCCTGTTCCTTGAGCGCGGCGGCGAGCTCGTAGAGCGCGCCCAGGTCGACCCCGCCGGCGAGGCGGGGCAGCTCGTACGTCGGGACGCCCAGGTCGCCGACCAGCGTGCGCTGAGCGTCCTCCAGGGCGCGACGCTCGGCGTGGTCGCGAGCCTCGGCGAGCAGCCCGTCGACCAGCCCGTTGTCGTCCTCGACCCCGGCGCGTTTCAGGTCGGCCTGGATGTTGGCGGCATCGAGGGTGCCCTCCCGCGCGGCGACTAGGTCGCCCTCGTCGAGGTCGCGCGGGCGCACCAGGTTGACGACGACACCGCCGACCGGGAGCCGTGCGGCCCGCAGGTCCGCGATCCCGTCCGCGGTCTCCTGCACCGGCATCTCCTCCAGCACCGTCACGAGGTGGACGACGGTCCGCGCAGAGCGGAAGAGCGTCATCACATTGTCGGCCTGGCTCTTGATCGGCCCCATCTTCGCCAGGCCCGCGAGCTCGTTGTTGACCCCGAGGAACTGGGTGATCCGACCCGTGGGCGGAGCGTCGAGCACGACCGCGTCGTACTGGATGGCCGACTTGTTGCGGCTGTTGCGCTGGGCGGCCTCGAAGACCTTGCCGGTCAGCAGCACGTCGCGCACGCCGGGGGCGATCGTCGTGGCGAACTCGATCACGCCGAAGCGGTCGAGGGCGCGGCCCGCCCGGCCGAGCTTGTAGTACATCGCGAGGTACTCCAGCAGGGCCGACTCCGCGTCGATGTGCAGCGCGTGCACGACGCCTGGAGAGCCGTCCGGACCGCGCAGCCCGGTGGCGATGCGACGCTCCTCGTAGGGCAGCGGGTCGACGTCGAACATCCGGGCGATGCCCTGGCGCCCCTCGACCTCGCAGAGCAGCACGTTCTTCCCGTGCGAGGCGAGCGCGAGGGCCAGTGCGGCGGCGACGGTGGACTTGCCGGTGCCGCCCTTCCCGGTGACGACGTGCAGCTGGACGCGGGGCCAGTCGGGCTTCTGCTCGGTCACGTGCCGAGCCTACGGCGAGCACCGCAGCTTCGGCGGTGCGTGTGCCACGGATCATGTCGACTTCACCCATCGGGGTGTCCCCGTGGTGGGGCTCTTGGCCAGGTCGGGTGGCGCGCGTCGTGACTAGGATCGCCCGGAGGCCGGGCTGGCAGGTCTGGACCGAGAGCCTTTCGGGGCGAGGGAGGTACGCGGCGTGGACAAGGTTGTGGCGAGTGCGGCTGTGGCGGTGGCTGACATTGGGAGTGGGTCGAGGTTGGCGGTGGGGGGGTTCGGGTTGTGTGGGATTCCGTCGGTGTTGATTGAGGCGGTGTTGGAGTCGGGGGTTGATGATCTCGAGGCGGTCTCGAACAACTGTGGGGTTGATGAGTGGGGACTTGGTCGGTTGTTGTTCGCGAAGAGGTTGCGGCGGATGATCTCCTCCTACGTGGGGGAGAACAGGGAGTTCGCGCGGCAGTACCTGGCCGGTGAGCTGGAGGTGGAGCTGACTCCGCAGGGCACGTTGGCGGAGCGGATGCGGGCGGGTGGGTCGGGGATTGCGGCGTTCTTCACCGCGACTGGTGGGGGTACCCAGGTCGCGGAGGGTGGTCTGCCGTGGCGCTATGACAGCGAGGGCAATGTGGTGGTGTCGTCGCCGGCTAAGGAGACGCGGGAGTTCCCTGATCATGAGGGGGTGGTGCGGGAGTACGTGATGGAGGAGGCGATCATCGCGGACTTCGCTCTGGTGCGGGCGTGGAAGGGTGACCGGCACGGGAATCTGGTGTATCGGGACTCGGCGCAGAACTTCAACCCGTTGGCCGCGATGTGTGCGCGGGTCACGATCGCGGAGGTCGAGGTCCTGGTCGAGCCGGGTGAGCTTGATCCGAACCAGGTCCACACTCCGGGGGTTTTTGTGCAGCGGGTGGTGGCGTTGAGTCCGGAGCAGGCTGCGGACAAGCGGATCGAGAAGCGGACCACACGGGGGGCTCCGCCCCCCGTGGACCCCCCGAACCTTGTGGAAGGTGGCAGTTGAGATGGCCTGGTCGCGTGAGGAGATGGCGGCGCGTGCTGCCTCGGAGCTGGTCGACGGGTCGTATGTGAATTTGGGGATCGGGTTGCCGACATTGGTGCCGAACTATGTGCCCGAGGACGTGGAGCTGGTGCTGCAGTCGGAGAACGGGATCCTGGGGGTGGGTGCCTACCCGGTCGAGGGTGAGGAGGACCCGGATCTGATCAATGCCGGCAAGGAGACGGTCACGCTGCGCCGTGGGGCGTCGTTCTTCGACTCGGCCACCAGCTTCGCGATGATCCGGGGCGGGAAGATCGATGCGGCGATCCTGGGTGCGATGCAGGTCTCGGCCACGGGTGACATCGCGAACTGGATGATTCCGGGGAAGATGGTCAAGGGCATGGGTGGCGCGATGGACCTGGTCCATGGGGCGAAGCGGGTGATCGTGTTGATGGAGCACGTGGCGCGTGATGGTGCGTTCAAGATCGTCAACGAGTGCTCGTTGCCGTTCACGGGCAAGAAGGTGGTCCAGCGGATCATCACCGACCTCGCGGTGATCGACGTGCTGCCCGACGGTGGTGGTCTGAAGCTGGTCGAGCTCGCTCCCGGTGTCAGCGAGGACGAGGTCCGCGAGAAGACCGAACCGCCCCTCGGCTGAGGCACTCACCTCGACTGGTCGCCGGTAGGGTGCGGGCCATGACCAAGTGGGAATACCTGACAGCGCCGATCCTCACGCACGCCGCGAAGCAGATCCTGGACAACTTCGGCTCCGACGGGTGGGAGCTGGTGCAGGTCGCGCCGGGCATGAACCCCGAGAACCTCGTGGGCTACTTCAAGCGACCCCTCGCATGAGCACCCCCGAGGAGCGCCTGACCGAGCTCGGCCTGGCGGTGCCCGAGGTGGCCAAGCCGGTCGCGGTCTACGTCCCGGCCGTCCGCACCGGCAACTACGTCTTCACCTCCGGCCAGCTGCCGATGCGCTCGGGTGAGCTGATGACCACCGGCAAGGTCGGCGCCGAGGTCACCTCTGAGGAAGCCGCCGCGTGCGCGCAGCAGTGCGCCCTCAACGCCCTCGCCGCCGTCAAGGCCGAGATCGGCGACCTCGCGCTGGTGAAGCGGGTCGTCAAGGTCGTCGTGTTCGTCGCGTCGACCCCTGACTTCACCGGTCAGCCGCAGGTCGCCAACGGTGCCTCGGAGCTGTTCGGCAAGGTCTTCGGTGACGCGGGCATCCACGCACGCTCCGCCGTCGGCGTCTCGGTGCTGCCGTTGGACGCCCCGGTCGAGGTCGAGATCCTGGTCGAGGTCTGAGCGTGCTGCGGATTCCGCTGCCGCCCCACCTCGTCGCCCAGGCCCGGGAGTACGCCGAGGGGACCCTCACGCCGGCCGAGCCCCGCAACGCGGCCACCGTCGTCCTGCTGCGCTCCTCGCAGCAGGGGCCGTCGGTCTACCTGATGCGCCGCCAGGCTTCGATGGCGTTCGCCGCCGGCATGTGCGTCTTCCCCGGCGGTGGGGTCGACCCGCGAGACTTCGACGCCTCGGTGGCGTGGGAGGGACCGAGCCCGGCCGACTGGGCCGTGCGCCTCGGCACCGACGAGCGCACCGCACTCGCGCTGGTCTGTGCCGCGGTCCGCGAGACCTTCGAGGAGTCCGGGGTGCTGCTCGCCGGCGCCTCCCACGACACCGTGGTCGAGGACACGACCGGGGCCGACTGGGAGGCCGACAGGGTCGCCCTGGAGGCCCGCGAGCTCGCCTTCACCGAGTTTCTGGCGCGCCGCGGCCTGGTGCTGCGCAGCGACCTGCTCGGCGTCTGGTCGGGCTGGCTGACTCCCGTCTTCGAGCCGCGCCGCTACCGGACCTGGTTCTTCGTGGCCTCGATGCCCGAAGGCCAGCGCACCCGCGACGTGTCCAGTGAGTCGTCCTCGGTGACCTGGCTGCCCGCCGGCGCCGCCGTGGCTGCGGTCGACGCCGAGGAGATGCTGATGCTGCCGCCGACCTACCTGACCTGCCTCGAGATCGGGCAGTTCGCCCACCCCGACGAGGTGCTCGCGGAGGCGGGCGGTCGGGCGGTCGAGATGTTCACCCCCCAGGTCGTGGGCGAGGGCGACGAGGCCACCTTGTCGATGCCTGGCGCGCTGGCGCCGCTCGTGGAGGCCCACCGGAGCCGCGGGTGAGCTGGGCCGGGGGGACCTTCGGAGAGCGGGCGCAGTGCGTGCTGGCGCCCAACGCCGACATGATGACCCTCGACGGCACCAACACGTGGGTGCTGCGCGAGCCGGGCGCCCGACGCTCGGTGGTCGTGGACCCGGGCCCGTCCATCGCTGCGCACCTCGACGCGGTGGCCGAGGCGGCAGGTGAGGTGGGCGTCGTACTCCTCACGCATCATCACCACGACCATGCGGAAGCCGCCCGGGAGTTCGCGGAGCGGATGGGCTGCGGTGTCCGGGCTCTCGACCCGGCGTGCCGGCTCGGCTCGGAGGGTCTCGGCGACGGTGACGTCGTCTCGGTCGACGGCCTCGAGATCCACGTCGTGGGCACGCCGGGGCACACCGCCGACTCGCTGTCGTTCCTGCTGCCGGCCGAGGGGGCGGTGCTCACCGGCGACACCGTGCTGGGCCGCGGCACGACGGTCGTGGCGCACCCGGACGGCCAGCTCGGCGCCTACCTCGACTCACTCGACCGGCTGCATGCGCTGGCCGAGGCTCGGGAGGCGACGACGATCTGGCCGGGCCACGGCCCGGTCATCGCCGACGCCCTGGCTGTGCTGGACTTCTACCTCGCCCACCGCCGCGAGCGGCTGGGCCAGGTCGAGGCGGCGTACACCCGGTTGCGTGAGGCCCCGCACCCTGAGGGGATCGCGCTCGACGACCTGCCACGTCAGGTCGTCGAGATGGTCTACTCCGACGTCGACCCGGTCCTGTGGGGCGCGGCAGAGCTCTCGGTCCGGGCCCAGCTGGCCTATCTCGCCCGGGACTGAAACCCCGCCGGAGGTCAGCGGGCGCGGCGACCGAGTCGCTCGACGTCCATGATGACCACCGAGCGGGGCTCGAGGCGCAGCCAGCCGCGTGAGGCGAAGTCGGCGAGCGCCTTGTTGACCGTCTCGCGAGAAGCGCCGACCAGCTGGGCGAGCTCCTCCTGGGTCAGGTCGTGGTGGACGTGCACGCCGTCGTCGGCGGTGCGACCGAACCGGTCGGCGAGGTCGAGCAGCGCCTTCGCGACCCGGCCGGGCACGTCGGAGAAGACCAGGTCGGCCACGACGTCGTTGGCCTTGCGCAGCCGGCCGGCGAGCTGGCTGAGCAGGCCGCGGGAGACCATCGGCCGACCCTCGAGCCAGCGCAGCAGGTCCTCGTGGGAGAGCGAGGCGAAGGACGCGTCCGTGACGGCCGTGACCGTCGCCGAGCGCGGACCGGGGTCGAAGAGTGAGAGCTCGCCGAACATCTGGCCGGGTCCGAGGATCGCCAGCAGGTTCTCGCGCCCGTCGGAGGAGGTCCGACCCAGCTTCACCTTGCCGTCGAGCACCACGTAGAGCTTGTCGCCCGAGTCTCCCTCGTGGAACAGCACGTCGCCGCGTCGCAGCCTGCTCTCCGACATCGACGATCGCAGTGCGGTCGCCGCCTCGTCGTCGAGCGCGCTGAACAGCGGAGCCTGACGCAGTACGTCGTTGTCCACGAGTCCTCCTAATTCGGGGCGGCCGCTCACAGCCAGTGATGTCACCAGCCCCACAACGGGCGTGGGCCCGATCCTAGCCAGTGGGAAAGGTCACACCAACCACCGCCCGCGGGAAGTCGTCGAGCGTTCGCTGTCGGGACGGCGCCGTAGGGTGGGTGTGTGCCCGACGTGGAAACCAGGACCGGTCTCGTCCGCCGCGCCCGCAAGATCGATCGGATGCTGGCTGAAACCTACCCCGACGCCCGGTGCGAGCTCGACTTCGCCAACCCCTTCGAGCTCCTGGTCGTGACCGTCCTGTCGGCCCAGACCACGGACCGCCGGGTCAATGCGGTCCGCCCGATCCTCTTCGCGGCCTACCCCGACCCGCAGGCGATGGCCGCCGCCGAGCGCGCCGACCTCGAGGCGATCATCGGCCCCCTCGGCTTCTTCCGGGCCAAGACCGATGCGCTGCTCAAGCTGAGCCAGGCGCTCGTCGAGAGGTACGACGCCCAGGTGCCGGGCCGCCTCGAGGACCTGGTCACGCTGCCGGGCGTGGGCCGAAAGACCGCCAACGTGGTGCTCGGCAACGCCTTCGACGTCCCCGGCATCACCGTGGACACCCACTTCGGTCGGCTCGTGCGTCGTTTCGGCTGGACCGAGGAGACCGACCCGGTCAAGGTCGAGCACGCGATCGCGGCGCTGTTCCCCAAGCGGGACTGGACGATGCTCAGCCACCACCTCATCTGGCACGGCCGCCGGCGCTGCCACGCCCGCAACCCGGCCTGCGGCGCCTGCCCGCTCGCGCGCCTCTGCCCGGCCTACGGCGAGGGGCCGACCGACCCCGTCGTCGCGGCTGCGCTCGTCAAGACCCAGGGGCCAGCATGAGGCGGCTGCTGGCCGCTCTCGGCGCGGTGCTGGTCCTGACCGGTTGCAGCAACGCCGGCGGGGGCTCCGTGGCGCCGGGCGCCTCGAAGGTCGTCGTCGACACCCCCGCCCTGCGGGCGGCGAAGGAGTCCGCAGGCATCGCCGCCTGCGCACCCGGGCAGGGCGAGCCGGTCGACGGCGGGCTCCCCGAGGTCACGCTGCCGTGCCTCGGGGGCGGCCCTGACGTCGACCTCGCCTCGCTCCGCGGACCGCTCGTGGTCAGCCTCTGGGCCTCCTGGTGCACGGTCTGCAAGGAGGAGATGCCGGTCCTCCAGGCCTTCTCGGACCGGTACGGCGACCAGGTCCCGGTGCTCGGCGTGGACTACCTCGACGTCCAGCCGGCTGCGGCCCTCGCGCTCGCGAAGCGCAGCGGCGTCACCTATCCGCTGCTGGCCGACCCCCAGGGTGCCCTCAACGGGCAAGCCCCGTTCCCGGCGCTTCGAGGGCTGCCGTTCGTGGTGCTCGTCGACGCCGACGGGGCGGTCCGCTACCGCGGCTTCGGGGGCGTCGAGTCGGAGCAGGACCTGGTCGACCTGGTCCGCGAGCACCTCGGGATCGACCTGTGAGCGCCCCGGTGCCGGACTGGCTGCGACCCGTGGTCGACGGAGCGCGCGCGATCACCGTGCACGACCTGACCAGGTTCATGCCGCCCGAGGGCTCCGACGCCCGCCGGGGCGCCGTCCTCATGCTCTTCGGGGAGGGGCCGGCCGGCCCCGACCTGCTGCTCACCGAGCGCGCCCACCACATGCGCTCGCACCCGGGCCAGATCTCGTTCCCGGGCGGCTCCATCGACCCGGGGGAGACCCCGCGCGAGGCGGCGTTGCGTGAGGCCCGTGAGGAGACCGGGGTGGACCCGGCCGGTGTGGAGGTCTTCGCCGAGCTTCCCGAGCTGTGGCTGCCGCCGAGCAACTTCGCGGTCACCCCGGTCCTCGGCTGGTGGCACGCCCCCACGCAGGTCGCGGTGGTCGATCCCGACGAGGTGCACGAGATCTATCGGGTCCCGATCCGCGAGCTGGTCGACCCCACGCACCGGATCGCCGTACGCCACCCCACCGGCTGGGTGGGCCCGGGCTTCCTGATCGGGGACGACAAGGACGTGATCCTGTGGGGCTTCACGGCCGGCATCATCGCCCGCCTCTTCGACTTCGTGGGCTGGACGTCCGAGGTCGAGGACGCCCCGATGCGTGATCTTCCCGACCACATGCTGCAGGGTGAACCAACTCGGTCCGACATCAGACCCAACACCAGATTCGAGGAACGCCGGTGAACCTGCTCGACTGGCTCCTGGTCGTGCTCGTGCTCGCCTATGCCCTCTCCGGCTACTGGCAGGGATTCGTGACCGGTGCCTTCGCCACCGGCGGGCTGCTGCTGGGAGGCCTCTTCGGGGTGTGGCTGGCCCCGGTGGCGCTCGGGGACGCGACCCCTTCGCTGCTGGTCTCGCTGGGGGCGCTCTTCATCGTGATCCTCTCGGCCTCCCTGGGCCAGGCGCTCCTGCAGTTCCTGGGAGCCAAGATCCGCGACCGGATCACCTGGCAGCCGATCCGGGCGATCGATGCCGTCGGCGGTGCCGCGCTGAGCGCGGCAGCCGTGCTGATCGTGGCCTGGGCGCTCGGGGTCGCCATCTCGGGCACCCGGATCGGGACGGTCACCCCCCTGGTGCGCGGCTCGGCCGTGCTCAGCAAGGTCGACCAGCTCCTGCCGAGTGGCGCCAGCAGCGTGCTCCAGGCGTTCAACAACGTGGTCGGCACCAGCTTCTTCCCCCGCTACCTCGAGCCGTTCGCTCCCGAGCGCATCGTGCAGGTGGGGCCGGGTCCCAAGCGGCTGCTGCAGGACCCCGACGTCGTCAACGCGGCGGCGAGCGTGCTGAAGGTCCGCGGCACCAACAGCTGTGGTCGCGGCATCGAGGGATCGGGCTTCGTCTACGCCAGCAACCGGCTAATGACCAACGCCCACGTGGTGGCCGGGGTGCGCGATCCTGAGATCGTGATGGGCGACCAGTCGGTGGCGGCGCAGGTCGTCTACTACAACCCCGACATCGACGTCGCGGTCCTCTCCTTCGCCAGCGGTGACGTGCCCGCCCTGCGCCTCGACCCCGGCGCGAAGGCCAGTGACGGCGTGGCCATCCTGGGCTACCCCCAGGACGGTCCGTACGACGTCCAGCCCGGCCGGATCCGTGCCGAGCAACGCCTGCGTTCGCCGAACATCTACGGCGACGGCACCGTCATCCGCCAGGTCTTCTCGTTGCGCGGCCTGGTCCGGCCCGGCAACTCGGGCGGGCCGATCGTGTCCTCGGCGGGCGACGTCGTCGGTGTCGTCTTTGCCGCCTCGGTGACCGACAAGGACACCGGCTACGCGTTGACCGAGGATCAGGTGGCGCGCAGCGCCACGATCGGGATGAGCAACACCGCTTCGGTGTCGACCGGCAACTGCGCCAGCTGACCGGTCAGCGCTTGCCCTTGAGGGCCTTCGGGATCTGCTTGCCCTGGTGGATCGCCTTCTCGGGGGCGCGGACCTGCTTGACCTTCTTGATGCCGACGAAGACGAGCAGCCCGGCGACCGCGAGGTAGAAACCGAAGACGATGAGGAACGCCCAGTGCAGGCTGAGGCCGGCGCCGTTCCAGTTGATGAAGTACGCGATCGACACCGAGAGCATGATCACGGCGAGCACGGCCAGGAAGCCGGCCGCTGCGAAGAGGCCGATCCCGGTGCCGCCGGCCTTGACGCTGACCTTCAGCTCGGACTTGGCGAGCTCGATCTCCTTCGAGATCAGCGTCGAGATGTCCCGGCTGGCGTCGGTGACCAGACGGCCGATGGTCGGATCCGTGTCCTGGACCGGTTCGGTTGCCATGTGAGTCCTCTGTCGATGGGGCGATCTCGGTGCTGACCCTACAACGCGGCTCCGGACGGGCGCCGAGGGTAGGATCGATCCCGGTGAGCCGGGAAGTCTGGTCGGCACGTCGTGGACACCTCCGCCCAGAGTCGGAGGTCGACCCGCGTCGTCAGGCACCCCAACGACCCGGAGACTTTCGCCCGTGACCGCTCTTCCCCGTCCGTTCTTCCTTCCCGACCCCGACCAGGGTGAGAGCACCTTCGTCGGCGACCTGCTGCGCCGCGAAACCGTCGGCGGCACCATCGCCCTCGTGGCGGCCACCATCGCGGTGATCTGGGCAAACTCGCCGTGGGCTGCGTCGTACGACGGCTTCCGCCACTTCGAGCTCGGCCCGCTCAACCTGGAGCACTGGGCCGCTGACGGCGCGCTCACCCTCTTCTTCTTCGTGGCCGGCCTCGAGCTCAAGCGCGAGTTCGTGGTGGGCTCGTTGCGCCGGCCCGCCGACGCGGCGGTCCCCGTGATGGCGGCCGTGTGCGGCGTAGCCGTCCCCGCCCTGATCTACCTGGCCGTCAACGGCGCCTCCGCGAGCGGCGAGACCGGTGGCTGGGCGGTCCCGGCGGCGACCGACATCGCCTTCGCGCTGGCGGTGCTGGCGTTGGTGGGCTCCAACCTGCCGACGCCGCTGCGGGCCTTCCTGCTCACCCTGGCGGTGGTGGACGACCTGATCGTGATCGTCATCATCGCCGTCTTCTTCACCTCGTCGCTGAACCTGGTGGCCCTGGCGCTGGGCGGGCTCGCCTTCGCGGCGTGGGCAGTGCTGCAGCACCAGCGGATCCGCACTCCGTGGATCTACGTCCCCCTCGCGCTGGTCGGGTGGTGGTGCGTCCACGAGAGCGGGATCCACGCCACGATCGCGGGCGTCGTGCTCGGTCTGCTGACCCGGGTCCGCCCGGACGCCGAGGAGGCGCACAGCCCCGCAGAGCACCTCGAGCACATCCTCTCCCCGGTCTCCTCGGGGATCGCGGTGCCGTTCTTCGCGCTCCTCTCCGCGGGGGTGGCCCTCGGCGACGGAGGGGCCCTCGTGCGCGACCCGATCGTGATCGGCGTTGTGGTCGGCCTGGTTGTCGGCAAACCGGTCGGCGTCTTCCTGGGCGCCTGGGGCGTCGCCCGGTTCACCCGCGCCGAGCTCAATCACGCCCTGAGCTGGCGCGACATCGTGGGGGTCGCGATCCTCGCCGGGATCGGCTTCACCGTCTCCCTGCTGGTCTCGGACCTCTCCTTCGCCGGGGCCGAGCAGGGGGCTGCCAAGGCGGCCGTGCTCGTGGGGTCGGTCCTGTCGGCGGTGATCGGAGCCCTGGTGCTGGGCCACCGGGACCGGTGGCACGCAACTCCCTGAGCCGGTGAGCCGGCGTCGGTGCCACCCCAGGGGTGGCGCCGACGCACGGTCCAGCCTTCAGATCAGTCCTCGCCCGTGCCGGTGGCCAGGCCGTCGGAGATCAGGCTCATCACCGAGGAGTCGGCCAGCGTCGTCACGTCACCGACCTCGCGGTGCTCGGCGACGTCCTTGAGCAGGCGCCGCATGATCTTCCCGGAGCGGGTCTTGGGCAGTTCGGCGACGATCATGATCTGGCGCGGCTTGGCGATCGCACCGATCTCCTTCTGCACGTGACGGCGCAGCTCCTCGACGATGTCACTCTGCTGATCACTGGCGCCGTCGCCGACTGCACTGTCACGCAGGATCACGAAGGCGCAGACAGCCTGGCCGGTGGTCTCGTCGGCGGCGCCGACCACGGCCGCTTCGGCGACCTTCGGGTGGCTGACCAGGGCCGACTCGATCTCGGTGGTGGAGAGGCGGTGACCCGAGACGTTCATGACGTCGTCGACGCGCCCGAGCAGCCAGATGGCCCCGTCCTCGTCCCGCTTCGCGCCGTCCCCGGCGAAGTAGTAGCCCTGCTTGGCGAAGCGCGACCAGTAGGTCTCCTTGAACCGCTCGTCGTCGCCCCACAGCGTGCGCAGCATCGAGGGCCACGGCTCCTTGATGACCAGGTAGCCACCCGAACCGTTGGGCACCGACTCGCCGGCCTCGTCGACCACGTCGGCCACGATGCCGGGGATCGGCGTCATCGCCGAGCCGGGCTTCCCGGCGGTCACACCCGGCAGCGGGCTGATCATGATCGAGCCGGTCTCGGTCTGCCACCAGGTGTCCACGATCGGGCACCGGTCGCCTCCGATGACGTCGCGGTACCACATGTAGGCCTCGGGGTTGATCGACTCACCCACCGAGCCGAGCAGCCGCAGCGAGGAGAGATCGTGGTCGTCGACGACGTCGCGGCCCCACTTCATGAAGGTCCGGATCGCGGTCGGTGCGGTGTAGAAGATCGTGACGCCGTACTTCTCGATGATCTCCCACCAGCGGCCCTTGTGCGGGGTGTCCGGGGTGCCTTCGTACATGACCTGGGTCGCGCCGTTCGCGAGCGGACCGTAGACGATGTAGCTGTGCCCGGTGACCCAGCCGATGTCGGCGGTGCACCAGTAGATGTCGGTCTCGGGCTTGAGGTCGAAGATCGACCAGTGCGTGTACGCCGACCCGACCAGGTAGCCGCCGGTCGTGTGCAGGATGCCCTTGGGCTTCCCGGTGGTGCCGGAGGTGTACATGACATAGAGCGGGTGCTCGGAGTCGAAGAACTCGCACGTGTGCTCGGTCGAGGCCGAGCCGACGGCGTCGTGCCACCAGACGTCGACGGAGTCGTCCCACTCGACCTCCTGACCGGTGCGACGGACCACGAGCACGTGCTCCACCACGTCCGTCTTCGTCCGGGCCTCGTCGACCGCAGGCTTCAGCGCCGACGGCGCCCCCCGCCGGTAGCCCCCGTCGGAGGTGATGACGACCTTGGCGTGGCAGTCGGTCAGTCGCGTGGCGAGCGCGTCGGAGGAGAAACCGCCGAAGACCACCGTGTGCGGGGCGCCGAGCCGGGCGCAGGCCAGCATGGCGACGACCGCCTCGGGGATCATCGGGAGGTAGATCGCGACCCGGTCGCCGGTCTGCACCCCGAGCGCGATCAGCGCGTTGGCGGCCTGCGAGACCTCGTCCTTGAGCTGGGCGTAGGTGATGGTGCGGGTGTCGTCGGCGGGTTCGCCGACCCAGTGCAGGGCGACCCGGTCGCCGTGGCCGGCCTCGACGTGGCGGTCCACGCAGTTGTACGCCGCGTTGAGCTTCCCTCCGACGAACCACTTTGCGAACGGGCGGTCGTCCCAGTCGAGGACCCGGTCCCAGCGCTGGTCCCAGTCGAGACGGTCGGCCTGCTCGGCCCAGAAGCCCTCCCGGTCGGAGGCGGCGCGGTCGTAGGCCTCGGCCTTGAGGTTGGCGTGCTCCGCGAGCTCCGCCGGCGGCTCGAAGGTGCGGTCCTCGCGACTGAGGTTGGACAGGGTCTCTTCGCTCACGGTCTCTCCCGAACTCATCAGACAGGTGGTGGCTCTCGCCACCCTAGGACGTGGGGCCAGGTCGGCGTCCAGCGTGCCCGGCCCGGGTTGGGACCAGGTTGCCCCCGAGAGCGCCGGCTCGGCAGCGGTGCTGCCGAGCCGGCGGTGGTGCGGTGGTGCGGTGGAGCTAGTGCACGAGCGCCTTCTCGGACCCGGCGCCCGAGAGCGCCCGGACCTCCAGCTCGGTGAAGCGGTCCTCGGCCGCCGGCTCGCGCCGGGACATCGTCCCGAGGAAGCCGAACAGGAAGCCGAGCGGGATCGACACGATGCCCGGGTTCTCCAGCGGGAACCACGAGATGTCGATGCTGGCCGGCAGCAGGCTCTGGTTGACCCCGTCGATGACGCCCTTGCCGGACATGACCGGCGAGAAGATGACCAGGCCGACCGACGAGATCAGACCGCCGTAGATGCTCCAGGTCGCGCCGCGGGTGTTGAAGCGCCGCCAGAACATGTTGTAGACGATGGCCGGCAGGTTCGCCGATGCCGCGACCGCGAAGGCCAGGGCCACCAGGAACGCGATGTTGAGGTTCTGGGCCGGGATGGCCAGCAGGATGGCGATCAGGCCGATGCTCAGCGCGGCGATCCGGGTCACCGTGATCTCCTGCTTCTCCGTGGCCTGACCCTTCTTGATCACGTTGTTGTAGATGTCGTGGGCCACCGACGCCGAGGACGTCAGGGTGAGACCGGCCACGACCGCGAGGATTGTCGCGAACGCCACCGCGGAGATCACCGCCAACAGGGCTGCGCCACCGGTCGAGCCTGCACCACCACCGACGGCCTCGGCCAGCAGCGGAGATGCCAGGTTGCCCTTGCTGGTGGCCACCTGGGCCGCCTTGTCACCGGACAGCAGCGCAGCCGCGCCGAAGCCGAGGACCAGGGTGAAGAGGTAGAAGACGCCGATCAGACCGATCGCCCAGAGCACCGACTTGCGCGCGTCTCGAGACGTCGGGACGGTGTAGAAGCGGATCAGGATGTGCGGCAGGCCGGCGGTGCCGAGCACCAGGGCCAGTCCGAGGCTGACGAAATCGATCTTGCTGGTCGTGGAGATGCCGAACTTCAGCCCCGGCTCCAGGAATGCCTGACCCTTGCCGCTGTTGCTGGCGGCCGCCCCGAGCAGGTCGGAGAGGTTGAAGTTGAACTTCATCAGCACGAGTACGACGATCAGCGCCGAGCCCGCCATCAGCAGCACTGCCTTGACGATCTGCACCCACGTGGTGCCCTTCATGCCACCGACGGTGACGTAGAAGATCATCAGGATGCCGACGCCGAGGATCACCAGGTTCTTGATCGCCTGGCTGTCCACCCCGAGCAGCAGCGCCACCAGGGCGCCCGCGCCGACCATCTGGGCGAGCAGGTAGAAGATCGAGACGACGACCGTAGAGGTGGCCGCGGCCATCCGGACCGGGGTCTGCTTCATCCGGTAGGCCAGCTGGTCGCCCATGGTGTAGCGCCCCGAGTTGCGCAACATCTCGGCAACGAGCAGCAGCGCCACCAGCCAGGCGACCAGGAAACCGACCGAGTAGAGGAAGCCGTCGTACCCGTTGAGGGCGATGGCGCCCGAGATCCCGAGGAACGAAGCGGCCGACATGTAGTCGCCGCCGATCGCGAAACCGTTCTGGAGCGGGGTGAAGGAGCGCCCGCCGGCGTAGAAGTTGGCGGAGCCGGAGCCCTGGCGGCTGGCCCACACCGTGATGCCGACCGTCAGGGCGACCACCGACAGGAACAGGACCGTGGTGAGAACTTGGTGATCCATGTCAGCGCCCCGCTTCGTAACGGTCGTTGAGGTGACGAGCAAGGGGGTCGAGCTTCGTCGTGGAGTAGCGGCTGTAGGCGTAGGCCAGCGCGAACGTCGTCGCGAACTGCAGCAGCCCGAAGACCAGGGCGACGTTGATGTTGCCGACCACCTGCGTGTTCATGAAACCGGTCGCCCAGTTCGACATGACCACGTAGAGCAGATACCAGGCCAAGAAGGCGATGGTCGCCGGGAAGACGAAGCTGCGGTAGGCCCGGCGCAGCTCCTTGAACTCGTCGGTGGCAGCGAGCTGGTCGTAGACCGGCTCGTGGCGCTCTGCCTGCTCGTGGGTGTCGGACACCGGGAACCCCTCTCGGACGGGTGTGATGGCCGTCACCGTAGGTCTGGAGGTGGTCTCCTGGTCAGATCCGGAGCAGCCTCGGGCGCTGAACGGGCGCCGCGGATCGCTCAACGGTCGGGATCGAGCGACGAACGGTCGCGTGCAAGGCTGACGGGCATGACTGATTCACCCACCCCTGTCGCCCCCGTCGTCGTCGTCGTCGTAGGAGCCAACGGACTGGTCGGATCCCGGACCTGCGCTGCCCTGGTCGAGCGGGGAGCGAGGGTGCTTGCCGTCGTACGCCGTCCCGGCACCGCGCCGACGCTCGACGGCGTCGAGGAGCGGGTCGGTGACTTCACCGACCCCGGGTTCGTGGCGGACACGGTGATCGGCGCCAGCGCGGTCGTCACGACCGTGCACCCCATGGGGAGCGACCGTGAGACGCAGCAGCGCATTGGGGTGGAGGGCACGCAGGTGGTCGCCCGCGCCGCGGCCGCGGCTGGTGTGGGGCGGCTGGTCCACCTCTCGACCGCGGCCGTCTACGCGCGCACGCCGGAGGCCGGCGACATCGACGAGGGGTCGACCCTGGTGGGCGACGACGGCGGTGACTACCCGGTCACCAAGCGCGACGCCGACCGTGCGCTGGGCGACATCGAGGGCATCACGCGCGTGCTGGTCCGTCCGCCGGCCGTCCTCGGCCGGGCTGAGACCTCGATCTGGAACTCGGTGCGCCCCGCAGCCATCCGCGACCAGGAGAAGGCACGTCACGCCGTGCCGGACCAGAGCTTCAACTGGGTGCATGTCGACGACCTGGCCGGGTTCGTGGCCGACCTCGCGTCCGGGCGGGTCGCGACGTCGGACGACGTGGCAACCGGGCCGGTGGCCGGCGCCTGCACGGCGGTCGACGTCGCCGCCGTGCCCGCCACGGTGCGGGACTACTACGAGACCGTCACCGGGGCACTCGGTGTCGAGCCGGTCTGGGACGACGGTCCGGCGTGGACGGGCCGGATCCTGGCCGACCGCGCCCGCGGGTGGGGCTGGAGCCCCTCGGTGGACCTCGACAGCGCCCTGGCCGAGATCGGCGCGGGCCTGCGCGCCTGAGGAGCGTCAGCGACCGGCTCGGCGAGGCGGTCGGTCAGGACAGGCCGACGATGGTGCCGTCGTCGAGCAGGTCGATCCGGGCGGCGGCGGGGCTCGCCGGGAGCCCGGGCATGGTCATCACGTCGCCGCACACGAGGACGACGAAGCCAGCGCCGGCGGAGAGCCGCACCTCGCGGACGTGCAGATCGTGGCCGGTGGGGGCACCGCGCAGGGTGGGGTCGGTGGAGAAGGAGTACTGCGTCTTGGCGATGCAGACCGGCAGCTCGCCGTACCCGTCGGCCTCGAGCCGGTCCAGGCGCCGCCTGGCCTTGCCGTCCCAGGTGACGCTGGAGGCGCCGTAGAGCCGGTGCGCGAGTGTCTCCGCCTTCTCCTTCAGCGGCAGCTCGTCGGGATAGGTGAGGGAGAAGGTCGAGGGGCCGGGCTCCTCGAGCAGGGCCAGCAGTCCCTTGGCGAGATCGGTGGCGCCCACCCCGCCGTCTGAGAAGTGGGTGGCGGAGTAGGCCGCGACGCCGAGTGCGTCGACCAGCTCGCCGACCAGGGCGACCTCGGCGTCGGTGTCGGTCGGGAACCGGTTGATGGCCACGACACAGGGGATGCCGTAGACCTCGCGGACGTTGCGCAGATGCCGGGCCAGGTTGGCCATGCCGCGCTCGATGGCGCCGAGGTCCTCGCGCTGGAGGTCTGGTACGTCGACGCCGCCGTGGTACTTCAGCGCCCGGACGGTGGCGACCACGACCGCGGCGTCGGGGCGCAGCCCAGACTTGCGGCACTTGATGTCGACGAACTTCTCAGCGCCCAGATCGGCGCCGAAGCCGGCCTCGGTGACGACGTAGTCGGCCAGCCGCAGCGCCGTACGGGTCGCGATCACCGAGCTGCAGCCGTGGGCGATGTTGGCGAACGGACCGCCGTGCACGAAGGCTGGGGAGTGCTCCAGGGTCTGCACCAGGTTGGGCGCGAGCGCGTCGCGGAGCAGCACCGCCATCGCACCGTCGGCGCCGAGCTCGCGGGCGGTGACCGGCTTCTTGGCCCGGGTGTAGCCGACCACGATGTCGCCGATCCGGCGCTTCAGGTCGGCCCAGGACTCGGTCAGGCAGAAGATCGCCATCAGCTCCGAGGCGACCACGATGTCGAATCCGTCCTCGCGGGGGTAGCCGTTGGCGATCCCGCCCAGCCCCGCGACCACGCTGCGCAGCGCCCGGTCGTTGAGGTCGAGCACGCGCTTCCAGTCGATGGAGCGGACGTCGAGCTCGAGGGCGTTGCCGTGGTGGATGTGTTTGTCGATGAGCGCGGACAGGAGGTTGTTGGCGGCCGCGATCGCGGCGAAGTCGCCGGTGAAGTGCAGGTTGATGTCGGTCATCGGCACGACCTGGGCGTAGCCGCCACCGGCTGCGCCTCCCTTCATGCCGAAGACCGGACCCATCGACGGCTCCCGGAGACAGGCCATCGCCTTCAGTCCGAGCCCGTGCAGCGCGTCGGTGAGCCCGACCGTGGTCGTGGTCTTGCCCTCGCCGGCGGGCGTCGGCGACAGCGCGGTCATCAGGATCAGCTTGCCGAACGGCCGGTCCGCCAGGGAGGCGACGTAGCCCAGGTCGACCTTGGCCTTGTCGTGGCCGTAGGGCACGAGGTGGGCCGCGTCGATGCCCAGCTCCTCCTGCGCAACCCGGGTGATCGGGTGCAGCACGGCTGAGTTGGCGATCTCGATGTCGGAGAGCATTCAGGGGGTCCCTTCGGCGACGCCGAGGCGTCGCAGGAGGTGCGAGCGTTCCTCGGTGCGGGGAAGGGTGCGCAGGTTGGAGGTGACGTTCATCCGGGCGATGGTGCAGCCGGCCCGGGCCACCTCGCCGGCCGCCACCAGGTCGGCCAGCAGGCCGGGCCGGGCGGCGGGTCGGAGCTGGTCGACCAGGACCAGCACCTCGATCGCGATCTCGACGACGCGCGCCTGGGGCTCGGCGGCACCCAGGAGCGCGGCGTCGATGGCCGTACGCCGAGCCCGGTCCTCGACCGGCGTACCCCGCGCAAGCGCCCACGCGGCCACCACGGCGCCGAAGGCCTGCTCGTCGTCGACCGCCAGCTGCTGGGCCTGGGCGACGAGCTGCTCGGCCAGCCCGACCAGCGAGGTGGCGCCGCAGTAGCGCGCCACCATTGCCACCAGAGCCGCGGCTTGTGCCGTGCACAGGGCCGCCACGGAACCGCTGGCGGGCGTCGGCGTCCGGGCCGCCAGGCGGTCCAGGAGATCGCTGACCGTCCCGGTGTCCGCGTGTGCGTCGGTGACCACGCTTGCCAAACTAGCCGGGCGGCTGGCCCGTGTCAGCGGCTCTGGCGGTGCCGTCAGCGGGATCGACCCGTTTCAGGGAAACTTCGAGGGACGATGTCGAAATGCCCCGAAGTCGTTCGACGTACGTGCGACAAGCAACTGACCGGCAACCACCAGGAGTGATCGAGATGCCCCGTTTCATGGGATTCGTGAGGATGGAAGAGAACATCGGGATGCCGCCCCAAGCGCTGATGGACGCGATGGATGTCTACATCGGCGAGCGGGCCGGCAAGGGGATCTTCCTCGACGGTGGCGGTCTCTACGGGACCGAGGACGCCGTGAACTTCGTGGTCCGCAAGGGCGAGGTCACCCGGGTCGACGGGCCCTACGCCGAGGCCAAGGAGATCGTCGGCGGCTGGTCCGTGCTGCAGTACCCCACCCTCGAGGAGGCCGTCGCCGACCAGGAGGAGTTCGCTGCGCTGCACGCGAAGTACTGGCCCGAGGTCACCGTGGTCGCGACCCTGCGCCAGATCTCCACGGGCCCGGAGGCCCCCGGCGACTGAGCCGGACTCACTACGCTGGCGGGGTGCCGGCAGAGATCAGTGTGGATGGCCCCACCGAGGCCATTGTCGCCGCGTGGCGGGCCGAGTCGGCCCGCCTCGTCGGTGCCCTCACCCGGATGACGCGTGACGTGGAGCTCGCTGAGGACCTGGCGCAGGACGCCCTCGTGGCGGCGCTCGAGCGGTGGCCCGCGACCGGCGTACCCGAGAATCCGGGCGCCTGGCTGATGACCATCGCGAAGCGACGCGGCGTCGACCACTTCCGGCGCGCCGACAACCTTCGCGGCAAGCTCGCGGAGATCGATCACGCCCACGCGGGAGAGGAGGCGGAAATGCCCGACCTCGACGACCAGGTCGACCACATCGAGGACGACGTCCTGCGGCTCATCTTCCTGGCCTGCCACCCCTGCCTGAGTGCGGAGTCCCGCGCCGCGCTGACGCTGCGGCTGGTCGGCGGGCTCACCACAGCCGAGATCGCCCGAGGGTTCCTGACCACCGAGTCCACGATGGGCCAGCGCATCTCGAGAGCCAAGAGGACCCTGTCCGCAGCCCACGCCGAGTTCGAGCTGCCCACCGGCGCGGAGCGGACCGGGCGTCTCGACGACGTCATGGCCGTGATCTACCTGATCTTCAACGAGGGCTACACCGCCACCGCCGGCGAGGACTGGATGCGCCCCGAGCTGGCGAACGAGGCGATGCGACTGGCTCGGACGCTGGCCGCGCTCTCTCCCGACGAGCCCGAGGTGCTCGGGCTCCAGGCGCTGCTCGAGATCCAGGGTTCTCGGATGGCCGCCCGACTCGATGAGCGAGGCGAGCCGGTCCTGCTGGAGGCGCAGGACCGGACCCGCTGGGACCAGCCGCTGATCCGGCGCGGACTGGCCGTCCTGAACCGGGCCGAGCAGCTCGCCGCGCGCGGCACGCCGGTGGGGAAGCACTTCCTGCAAGCCTCGATCGCCGCTGAGCACGCCCGCGCCGGACATGCCGAGGACACGAACTGGCGTCGGATCGCCGCGCTGTACGACGTGCTGGCCGACGCCGCACCGGGACCGGTCGTCGAGGTGAACCGCGCGGTCGCCCACGGACGGGCGTTCGGCCCGGACGCGGGGCTCGCCGTGCTGGGGGCGCTGGACGAGGGTGCGCTCGGCGACTCACCGCTCGTCCCGAGCGTGCGTGGAGACCTGTTCGAACGGGCCGGGCTGCACGCGCAGGCGAGCGAGGCGTTCACCGAGGCTGCAGGGCTCACCAGGAACGAAGGTGAGCGTGCCGTGCTGCGTCGTCGGGCCAAGCTGAACTCAGGCGGAGCGGACGCGAGGATTTGAACCTCGACCCCTTCCCTGGAAGGGAAGCGTGCTGCAACTACACCACGTCCGCGAAGCCAGCCTCTGACCAGCCTGACACGTTCACAGTATGAAGCACGTTCAGGACTTTCCGGGCGCCAGGGTGCGATTCCCTGCCTCGGAAGGCGCGCCGGTGAGGCGCCGGAATTGCGGTGAAGTGACTCTGTTACCGCAGGACCACCGAGCGCCCTGTCACCCGCGCAGGCTTGAACCCGACGTCCGGGCGATAGCGGACGCCGATCCTGCGCGGGCCGAGGTGGCGCGGGGTCCAGACGATTCGGGCGCGGCCCTGAACGAGCCGGGCGCGGAGAATCTTGTCGCCGACGCGTAGGCGCACCAGCCCGCGGGGGTGGGTGCGACCCTCGCCCAGCGCAACCACGCGGAGCGCGACCTGCTGCCCGCGTCGTACGCGGTCGGGTGCCTTGACCTTCAGCGACACGGTCTGCGGCGCAGCGGGGAAGGACCTGGCAATGTGGCGCATCGCCTTGAACGTCAGCTCCTCGTCCTGCTCGATGCCGTAGTCGCTGAGTTTGGCGATGACGGTGTCGGTGCGGTCGTTGACGTAGATGTACTGGCCGAAGATGCCGATGGCGCTCGCGTCGTCGAGACGATTCGTGCCCCGCGGGATGTCGGCGGGGATGTGCCAGAAGTTGGTGGAGTAGGGCCACTCTCCGCCGTAGAGGCGGATCGCGCGCGGTCGCAGGAGCCGCTCCTTCCACGCCCGGGTGACAGGTGAACGGGGCGTGCCCGCATCGAGCACGAGCTGCCCGAGGCGAGCGAAGTCTCTGCCAGCCGCGTTGAGGCAGCAGAAGCCTTTGGCGGTGCCGCCGTCGCGGTCGAGGTTCCAGGTGGCCGGGTACTGCGCGCCGGCCGGCTCCCAAAGACGGGTGCGGAAGAGCGTGACGAGGTCCTTGCCGTACGTCGCCTCGAGGATCATCGCGAGCAGCTGGCTGTTCAGGGAGATGTACTCCCCTTGCGTGCCCGGCTCGAACAGCATGCTCCGGTGGGTCCGGACGAAGCTCTCCATGTCCGGGGTCACGAACAGCGGGTAGGTGCCGGTGAGGCTGGTGACCAGCAGCTCGGGGTGGTCCTGCAGCACCGTCGGGTCGTCGAGCAGCGTGTAGCCCTCGGGCGACTCGATGCCGCTGGTCATGTCGAGCAGGTCGCGCACGGTGACGCGGTTGTATGCCGTGTCACCGTCCAGCGGGGACTGCACCCGCAGCTCGGGCAGGACGTCGACCAGCAAGGTGTCGAACCGGAGCCTGCCCTCTTTGATCGCCTGGTCGGTCAGCAGCGAGACCAGCGACTTCGCCACCGACCAGGACGCCAGCTTGGTGTCGGGATCGATGCCGTCGCCATACCACTCGTAGACGAGCTTGCCGCGGTGCAGGACGACGAATGCGCGCGTGCTGGTGCGGGTGAGGAACTCCTCGAGACCCAAGGAGCTCGCCGAGGTGCCGGGCACGTCCTGAGTCCCCTCACCCCACGGGACCTTCTGGGGGACCCCCTCGCCGCTACGCACCAGCGGCGTGGTGTCCCGCGCCTTCGCAATGGCCACGCGGGGGAGCGCGGCGCCGACCCCCGAGGGCAGGGTGGTCGGTGAGTCGTCGGCGATGGCCGGGATGAGCGCACCGGATCCGAGCGCGAGCGCGAGTGCGACGGGGATGAGGGATCGGAGAGCCATGCCCGATCAACGAGCATCCCTGGGGCGTTGTTATGTGCACCTGGTGCGAAGGGAGTTCGAGTGGAGCAGCTCCCGACACTTGACACGTCATATGCGGTGGATAGACGCACTCACGTGGCGGCACGAGGAGGATCCGAAAGCCGCCGACGAGCCGCCACCCGCGACAGGCGCCACGCGCATGACGCAGCCAACGCGCGGCCGCACGTCGGGGGTAGGTTGCGACCATGGAGTCCTCATCGGCCTCGTACTTCGATACTTCGACATGGGATCCGCGCGACGTGATCTCGGGTGGCTCACGGATGCTGCCGATCAGCACGCCGGCCGGCGATTTCCGGGTGTGGACCAAACGGGTCGGCAACAACCCGGACGTCAAGGTGCTGTTGTTGCACGGCGGCCCTGGAGCGACCGACGAA
>JBKJLD010000047.1:0-28216 GCA_046597165.1 Nocardioides sp. | reverse complement strand
CCGCGACTACCAGCCCAACGGAGCACCCAAAGGACCCCACTGAACACCCCCGAAATGAACAACACCCGGACCTGCATCCGCAGGTCCGGGTGTCGCCGATGTCTTGAGACATCACATTGTAGCGGGGGCAGGATTTGAACCTGCGACCTCTGGGTTATGAGCCCAGCGAGCTACCGAACTGCTCCACCCCGCGTCGCTGAACACAACACTAGGGGATGTGTTCAGCACCGACAAATCGGGAGTCGGTCAGCCCTTCTTCGTTGGCTTCTCCGGGGTCTGGTTGGCGAGCCGAATGGCCTGGTTGACGAACTGCTGGGCCTTGGCGATCTGCTCGCCGTAGGTCGCGAAGTCCTTCTTGGTCAGCGCGGCGTCAGCGGCGGCGAACGCCGCATCGGCCTTGGTGAGAGCGGCGCGGATCTGTGCGGACACGGTTCCCGTGGGGGTCCCGTTGCCGTTGCCGTTGCCGTTGCCGTTGCCGTTCCCGTTGTCGGGCGGCGGGGTGACGGTCTGGTCGACGTTGAGCACGTCGGCCAGGGCCTCCCCGAGGGTCCGCCCGATGCCGACGTCGCCGCCGTAGGAGACCAGCACGAACTGCAGGATCGGGTAGCCCGACGTCGACCCGGCACGCACGGCGTAGACCGGCTCGACGTAGATCAACCCATCAGCGACCGGCAGGGTCAGCAGGTTGCCGAAGATCGGCGGGGCGTTGCCCGACTGGTAGGGCAGCAACTTGTCGCGCACGTCGGGGTTCTGGGCGAACTCGTTGGCGATCAGGCCGGGCCCGGGCGTCCGCTGGTCGGGCAGCTGCAGCACCCGCATCTGCCCGTAGGTGCTCGGGTCGGCTGCATCGGAGTCGACCGAGACGAAGGCCGCCAGCGTGTTCTTGTTGTACGGCGTGAAGACCGACGTCAGCGACCAGATGCTCTGCATCTGCCCGGTCGTGGACGGCTGGTCCACGAAGAGCCGGTACGGCGGCTGCAGGTGTCCCTTCGAGTTCGGGTCCTCCGGGACCGCCCAGCGGTTGTTGCCCTGGTAGAAGTCACCGGGGTCGGTCACGTGGTAACGGGCGAACTGGTAGCGCTGCACCTTGAACAGGTCCTCGGGGTAGCGCAGGTGGTCCAGCAGCGCCGGAGGGATCGTCTCCTTGGGCTGCACGGTGCCCGGGAAGGCACCCTCCCAGGCCTTGAGGATCGGGTCGGTGTCGTCCCACGCGTAGAGCGTCACCGTGCCGTCATAGGCATCCACGGTCGCCTTGACCGCGTTGCGCATGTAGTTGATCTCGTCGGTCGGCAGCGCGCGCAGCCCGGTCGGGTTCTGCAGCGAGTCGTCGGTCATCGTCGAGAACGACTCCCGCTCCGAGGACGGGTAGCGGTCGGTCGTGGTGTAGCCGTCGACGATCCACAGGATCCGGCCGTCCACGACCGCCGGGTAGGGGTCGCTGTCCAGCGACAGCCACGGGGCGACCTTCTGGACCCGGTCGGCCGGGGTCCGGTTGTAGAGCACCGAGCTGTCGGAGTTGACGCGCCCGGAGAGCAGGAAGTTCGGCTCCCCGAACTTCGTGGCATACATCAGCTGGTTGAAGAACCCTCCGATGGGGACGCCGCCCAGGCCGTCGTACGTCGTCGTCTTGTCCTCGGTGCCGACGCTGTCGGTGCTGCCGAGGTCCAGCTCGACGGCCGGCGAGTCGGCGGGCTGCCCGACAATCGAGTAGTCCGGGCTCTGCTCGCCGAAGTAGACCCGGTCCTCGTAGTCGCCCAGCGCGTGCTGCGCCTGCGGGTCATCCACGGTCGGCTGACCCTCGGCCCACTGGATGTTGGTGCCCTCGGAACCATCGTTGGCGGGGCGCTGGTTGGCGTACGCCGCGATCACGCCGTTGCCGTGGGTGTAGACGGTGTGCAGGTTCGACCAGTTCTTGTCGCCCGGGTTGAGGCCGGTCTGGTCGAGCTCGCGCACGCCGAGCACGAGGGCCCGGTCGGTGCCCTCGATGTCGTAGCGGTCCACGTCGAGGACCGGCGCCACCGAGTAGTAGGCGCGCGCCTGCTGGTTCTGCTCGAATGTCTGCCGCACCAGCTGTGGGTCGACCAGCGGTGTCGAGGAGGTCTGTCCCTCCAGCGCCTGCAGCTGGCCGCTCGCGACCGACGAGCTGCTGGTGTAGGACTCCGGGACCACGTCGGAGACGTCGTACGCCGCCCGGGTGGCATCGATGTTCCTGCCGATGTACGACGCCTCCTTGTCGGCCTCCGAGGGCTTGACCTGGAACTGCTGCACGATCCCGGGCCAGATCAGCCCGAGCAGGACGGCCGAGAGCGCCAGCAGCGCCAGGCCGACCGAGGGCAGCAGCCACGTGCGGCGCCACACGTTGAGGAAGAAGAGCACCGCACAGATGACGGCGATGCCCATCAGGATGTTCTTGGACGGCAGCACCGCGTGGTCGTCGGTGTAGGTCATGCCGGTGATCAGCCCGCCCGCCCCGTTGACCAGGTCGAAGCGGTCCAGCCAGTAGTCGCCTGCCTTGGCGAGCACGAAGAAGCCCAGCAGCAGCGAGAGCTGTCCCTGCGCGGCCCCGGAGAGCCGGTCCCGCGAGGTCTGCAGCCGGATCCCGCCGTAGAGGTAGTGCACGAGCCCGGCGGCGATGATCGAGATGACGGTGGCCGCCATCAGGAAGTTCACCAGGAAGTGCAGCCACGGCAGGTCGAAGACGTAGAAGCCGATGTCCTTGTGGAAGTAGGCGTCCGTGCTGCCGAACAGGACGCCGTTGCGCCACAACAGGTAGCTGCGCCACTCCCCCACGCCGGACGTGCCGGCGAACAGGCCGATCACCACGGAGACCGCAAGGAGCAGCCAGGTGCGGATCGGCGTCACGGCCTCGCGGTAGCGGTCCAGCCCGGTCTGCTCCGGCGAGTGCTGGCGGAACATCGGCCGCAGTCGGTAGGCCACGAAGATGTTGAGGCCGACGACGAGCGCCATCAGCCCCCCGAAGACGAGGAAGAGCCCGGTCTTGGTCCAGAACAGGGTGCTGAAGACGGAGCCGTAGCCGCCGGCGCGGTACCAGAGCCGATCGGTGTACAAGCCGGCGAAGGTCGTGAGCCCGAAGAAGGCGATCACGACCACGATCGCCGTGATCACCAGGGCGCGTGAGCGGCGCGGCACCTGCTGCGGGGGTCGGGTGTCGCGGGGGTCGTCCTCGAACAGCTCACTCATGGCTCGCCACTACTCCTCTTCCAGGGTGGCGCCCAGCAGGGCCAGCAGCCCGGGCACCAGGTCCGCGCCGCCGACCACGGACTGGTCGTCGTCGTGGGCACGCAGCCTCAAGGCACAGTACGTCGAACCGGCGCGGGTCACGCCCGCCACGATCCGTACCTCTTGGCGATGGGGGTGCTCACGCGCGAACTCCTCCGCGCGAGCAGGGTCGTCGGGAATGTCGGGGTCGGCGTCCGGAGGCAGCACGAGCCGCTCCACCACCGCCGCGCAGCCGGCCACGTCGGCGGGCCACACGATGGACTCAAGGACCGTCTCCAGGGGCCGGTCAGCGGAGAGCTGGTCCTGCTCGACGGGGGTCAGCGACCCCTCGGCCGAGGCGGCGTCCAGCCCCATCGCGGCGGCCAGCGACGGCTCCCGCTCGACGAGCTGGGCGGTGTGCACCAATGCATAGAGCCGGGCCGGCTGGTCCCAACCGCCCTGGGCGATGTGGGCCTCGATCTCGAGGACCGCAGCGGCGAGCGCGGGGTCCACGTCGAAGTCGGCCTGCAGCTCGGGACTGAGCTCGGGGCTGAACTCGGGGCTGAAGTCGGGGGTGCTGTGCTGGTTGGGGTCGGAATCGGTCACGAGACTCCCTCGCAGGTCGGCAGGGTGGCGTTGGGGTCGGCGACCCAGGCCTCGATGGCGGCCACGGCGTCGTGCATCGTGGTGGCCTTCACCAGCCGCATGTCCCCGTGGGGGGCGCCGACCGCGTCGGCACAGTTGTCGGGCGGGACCATGAAGAGCCGGGCGCCGGCTTCGCGGGCGCCGACGATCTTCTGCTGGATGCCCCCGATCGGTCCGACGTTGCCGGAGGCGTCGATGGTGCCGGTGCCGGCCACGGTCGCGCCGCTGGTCAGGGAACCCGGCGTCAGGGTGTCGTAGATGCCCAGCGAGAACATCAGCCCGGCGCTCGGGCCACCGATGGTGGGGTCGATGTTGACCGAGACCTTGAACGGGAACTCGAACCCGGTCCCGAACTGGATCCCGATCGTCTGCTTGCCGTCGACGTTCTTCGGCGTCACGGTCACCGGGGTGCGCTTGCCGTCGCGACGCACGGTGAAGGTGACCGGTGAGCCGGGCGGGACCGCCTGCACCGCCGAGATGATGTCGTCGGTGCTCGAGACCGGCTTTCCGTCGACCGCAAGGAAGATGTCGCGGACCTTCAGCGCCCCGTCGGCCGGGGAACCCTGGGTGACCGAGAGGACCTCGATCGCGGGCTGGACGTCATAGCCGAGCTCGTCGAGGGCGACCGCGGTCGCCGCGTCCTGGGAGGAGACCATCTCGACGGCGCCCTCCTGACGGTTCTGCTCGGTCGTCTCGTCCGGACGGTAGACCGCCTTGTAGGGGTAGACCGAGTCGTCGGGGCTGATCCAGTCGTGCATCAGCTCGAAGAGGGTCACCCGCGCATCCGGCTGCGAGACGTAGACGGTCGTCATCCGCAGCTCGCCATCGGTGCGGTAGGTCCGGTGCCCGGAGACCTGGATGATCTCGTTGCCATTGGTCTCGGCGAGGACGTCGAGCGTCAGACCGGGCTCGTAGGTCACGTAGGGCAGCGGCTGGGTGGCCGCGGTGACCCACAGCGCCACCAGCAACGGCACGGCGATCAGCCCGGCCAGTGTGCGCTGCGTCATGGCGCCTAGCCTCTCACCCGGGCGAAGTCACGACACGTGGCGGGTGGGAACTGGTCCCTCCGGGGCGCCGGGGGCAGCGCGAGGAGCGCGCGATGGACGTACGGCGATCCCGGTGCTGCGGTCCCGCTCGGGGGTCCGCGGGGTCGGTCGCTTCGGCACCGTGCTCCGGCTCTCCCGGGTCATCGCCTCGCTCAGACGGCGGACGGCAACGTCGCGGTCGACTTCGCCGCGCCCCTCCCGGCCCAGCCAGCTCACCCAGACCATCGCCAGGACCGTGACGACGACGGGCGGCACCAGCCACAACAGGATCTCCACCCCCGCAGGGTAGGCAACGCGGGGCAGTCAGCCCGGGCGACGCGCGGGGATCAGGGCGAGCCGACCCATTCGTCGCTGCCGTCGCCGAAGCGCTGGTGCTTCCAGATCGGCACCTCGGACTTGAGGGTGTCGATCAGGGCTCGCGACGCGTCGAACGCCTCGCCCCGGTGAGAGGTGGTGGTGGCGACGATGACCGCGATGTCGCCGATGGCGAGGGTGCCCGTGCGGTGCACGGCGGCCAGGCCGTGCACGTCGTACTCGTCGGCGATCCGCTCACAGACCTCGGTGAGCACGGCGAGCGCCGTCGGGTGCGCCGAGTAGTCGAGACCGGCCACCCCCTTGCCACCGTCGTGGTCGCGGACCCGACCCACGAACAGGGTCAACCCACCGGCGGCTTCGTCGTCGAGGGCGGCGACCACCTCGGCGACGTCGAGGGGGGTCTCACGCAGGTCGACCAGACGGAGGACGGGATGGCTCACGCTGCGACCCTAGCGACCGAGACCGGGAGGCGGTCAGCGGAGCCGGATCTTGCCGGGTCCGCGTACCGTGGAGCCATGAACGACACCCCCGACGACACCCCCGACCCCGAGGGGAGCAACCCCTTCCGGGGCACGCCCTTCGAGCAGTTCTTCGGCACCGGGGGACCCGGGGCGGGTGGCATGCCCGACCTGGCCCAGCTGTTCAGCCAGATCCAGTCGATGATGCAGCCGCACGAGGGCACCCTCAACTGGGACTACGCCCTCGACCTGGCCCGCAAGACCGTGGCCCAGTCCCCCGACCCGTCGCCCTCGCAGAAGCAGCACGACGCGGTGGCGGACGCTCTCCGGCTGGCCGACCACTGGCTGGACGAGGCGACGAGCTTCCCGTCGGGAATCTCCTCGACCGCGGCCTGGAGCCGGGCCGAGTGGGTCGTAGGCACCACCGAGGTGTGGAAAGTGCTCGTCGAGCCGATCGCCGAGCAGTCCGTCGAGGCGATCAGCGGAGCCCTGCCCGAGGAGGCCCGTGCCGTCTCCGGCCCGATCCTGGGCATCCTGGGCAAGGCCGTCGGCGCGATGCTGGCCAGCCAGGTCGGCTCGGGCCTCGGCACGCTCGCCTCGGAGGTGCTCAGCGTCTCCGACGTCGGCATCCCGCTGGCTCCCGCGGGTCGCGCCGCCCTGGTGCCGGCCAACATCGCCACCTTCGCCGAGGGGCTCGACGTCTCCGAGGACGACGTGCTGCTCTATCTCGCCCTGCGCGAGGCCGCCCACCAACGGCTCTTCGCCCACGTCCCGTGGCTGCGCGAGCACCTGATCGGGGCCGTGTCGGCCTACGCCCGCGGCCTCGAGATCAACCCCGAGGGTCTTCAGTCGCGAGTCGAGGAGCAGATGCGCGGCGTCGACCCGACCGACCCCGAGTCGATGCAACGACTGCTCGACGGCGGCCTGTTCGACCTGCCCAAGTCACCGGCCCAGGAGGCCGCTCTCCAGCGGCTCGAGGTCACCCTCGCCCTCGTCGAGGGCTGGGTCGACGAGGTCGTCCACCAGTCCACCACCGAGCGGATGCCCTCCGCCGTCAAGCTCCAGGAAGCCGTACGCCGCCGCCGCGCCGCCGGCGGGCCCGCCGAGCAGACCTTCGCCACCCTGGTGGGGCTCGAGCTGCGCCCACGCCGGCTGCGCGACGCCTCCACGCTCTGGGGGTCGCTGCGCACCCGTCAGGGCGTCGAGGCGCGGGACGGCGTCTGGATGCACCCCGACCTGCTCCCGACAGCGGCAGACCTCGACGACCCGCTGGGCTTCCGCGAGGACGCCGCAACCCCCGAGGAGCTGAGCGAGGACGAGTTCGAGGCCGGCCTGCGCGAGCTGCTCGACGGGCCCACCGAGCCGGGCGAGTGAGCCTGACCGACGACGCGCTCGCGGTGCTGTCGGACTGGTCGGCGCCGACCCCCGAGCAGGCGGGCCTGCGCGAGCGCTACGTCGCGCACCTGCAGGCCAACCCGGACGGAGTGTGGCGCGGCTGCTTCCCCGACCACCTGACCGCCGGCACCCTGGTGCTCGACGAGTCTGGCGAGAAGGTGCTGCTCAACCTGCACGGCAAGGCGAAGCGCTGGTTCGCCTTCGGTGGCCACTGCGAGGCCGGTGACGCCACCCTGGCCGGCGCCGCGCTGCGCGAGGCCGTCGAGGAGTCCGGGATCCCCGACCTGCGCTTCGACCCGGTCCCGGTCCACCTCGACGAGCACGTCGTCTCGTTCTGCGACCCGCGCGGCGAGGTCCACCACCTCGACGTCCGCTTCGTGGCCGTGGCTCCCGCCGCGTCGATGCACGCGGTCAGCGACGAGTCGATCGACGTGCGCTGGTGGCCGGTCGACGGCCTGCCGGAGCTCGAGACCGAGATGCATGAGCTGATCGCGATCGCCCGCGCCAGAGTCGCGCAACCCCGCTGACCCGCGGCGCGCTCGCTGTGGGGGGAGCCCTGAGGGGTCAGGCCACCGAGGTCACCACGGCGTTGAAGTATCGTTCGTTCAACGCTCTCGAACCCATGGCGTCGCGGACGTCGAGGCGCGGCGACCATCGGGAGAGCTGCTAATCGCCGTCGTAGCCCGGCGGCAGGTCGAGGTGGGCCGCGGCCGACCAGCCCAGCAGGTAGCCGCGGGCCCGTTCGGACTGCGGGTAGCGCTCGACCCACGCCCAGAAGCGGGCGTCGTGGCCGCTCTCGAGCAGGTGGGCGAGCTCGTGGATCAGCACGTAGTCGATCACCCAGGCAGGCATCCCCTGGAGCCGCGCCGAGAGCCTGATGCTGCGCTCCCCCGGGCTGCACGAGCCCCACCGGGACTTCTGGTTCTCGACCCAGCGGACCGACTCGGGGGTCGCCAGCCCGCCGAGGTACCGGTCGTTGAGCCCGAAGGCCCGCTGCATGAGCGCGTCGTCCGAGGGATGCCGACGGCGCTCGGAGCGGGCCAGCCGCTCGACCATCTTCTCGACCCAGTCGGCCTCCTCCTTGCGCGTGAGGGACGCCGGGATCAGGACGATGATCCGGTCACCGTCGCGGTAGGCCGAGACGGTCCGGCGTCGCCGCTTGGAGCGGCGTACCTCCACCTCGGCGCGCGGGGCCGGGCCACTGGGCACGGCCGGTCCACTGGGCATGGGAGGAAACTATCGGTTCGCCCAGGCCAGGAGTCGCTCCTGCGGCCAGGTGTTGACGATCCGTTCGGCATCGATCCCGGCCGCCTCGGCGCGCTCGCACCCGTAGACCAGGAAGTCGAGCTGGCCGGGCGCGTGGGCATCGCTGTCGATGGCGAACAGGCAGCCGAGGTCGCGGGCCAGCTCGATCAGCTCGGTCGGCGGGTCGCGACGCTCGGGCCGGGCGTTGATCTCCACGGCCACGTCGTGCTCGGCGCAGGCCTCGAAGACCGCCCGGGCGTCGAACTGCGAGGGCGGCCGCTGACCGCGCTCTCCGGTGACCAGCCGACCTGTGCAGTGGCCGAGCACGTTCATCCGGGGGTTGGCCACCGCGGCGACCATCCGGCGGGTCATCGCGGCCGCGTCCATGGTGAGCTTGGAGTGGACGCTGGCGACGCGCAGGTCGAGCCGAGCCAGCAGCGCGTCGGTCTGGTCCAGGCCGCCGTCGTCGAGGATGTCGACCTCGATGCCCTTGAGCAGCGTGAAGCCGGACCCGGAGAGGTGCTCGTTGACCGCGTCGACGACCCCGAGCTGCCTGGTGAGCCGCTCGGCGCTGAGGCCGTGGGCGATCGTGAGCCGCGGCGAGTGGTCGCTCAGAACGAGGTAGTCGTGACCCAGCTCGATGGCGGTGAACGCCATTTCCTCGATCGGGGAGCCCCCGTCGGACCAGTCCGAGTGCGAGTGCAGGTCGCCGCGCAGTGTCGCGCGCAGGTCGTGCCCACCCTGGGTCAGCGGGCCGCCGTGCTCACGCTCCAGCTTGGCGAGCCGGTCCGGCAGGACTCCGCGCACGGCGTCGGCGATGACGCTGGCCGAGCTGGCCCCGATGCCCGGCAGGTCGGTGAGGCTGCCGTCCTCGACCGCGTCGGCGACCGCGTCCTCGTCCATGGGCAGGATCGCGGCGGCGGCGCCGCGGAACGCCTTGACCTTGTAGGTGTCCTCGCGCGCACGTTCGAGCAGGAACGCGATCCGGCGCAGCGCCGCGACCGGACCTTCGTCGTAGTCGTCGCGGCCGGTTCCGTTGCCCCCGTGATTGCCCGACACGCCGTCACCTCATCATATTTCTTCTCTCCACAGCCCGTGGACGGACGTCGTGGCTGGTCAGGGGCAGCGTACGTCGCCGGCCCGGGCGTGTCCTCCACAGGTCCGTGCCCCGGTCGGGTCCGGTTATCCACCGGAGGCACCGACTCGTCCACAGAGTTATCCACACCTTTGTCCACAGGGTGCGGGCACGGGCCATTGACCCCGGGGCCATGCGCTCCTAGCGTCTGCGGCAGACGAGGCCCCCGGCCCGCCGCGCGACCTTCGCAAGGGGAAGGCAAGGGTCGTTTGGTGGAGCGGGGGTCTCCTCAGATTTCAGTGGCCGGTGAACTCGGGCATCCGCTTGGCGTGGGCGGCGCGGATGCCTTCCTGCAGGTCCTCGGTGGCGAGGGTGATCGGCTGGGCCATCGCCTCCCACTGCAGGCAGCTCTCGAAGTCGCGGTGACCGCCGTCGGCGAGCGCCAGCTTGGTCAGCCGACTGGCGATCGGGGCGGTTCCTGCGATCCCCTGCGCCGTGGCCAGGATCTCGGCGTCGAAGGTGTCCGGGGCGAGCACCCGCGAGACCAGGCCCAGGCGCAGCGCCTCGTCGGCCTCCACCACCCGACCGGTCAGCAGCAGGTCGCGGGCGTGCGCCTCGCCCACCACGTTGGGCAGCAGGTAGGTGCCAGCCATTCCCGCGTGCATCCCCAGCTTCACGAACGGCACGCCGAGCTTGGCACCGGAGGCGGCGTACCGGATGTCGCAGGCCAGTGCCAGGCAGAGCCCGGCCCCGATCGCCGGACCGTTCATCGCGGCGATGGTCGGGACCTCGAGCTTCCGGATCGAGAGCCACGCCCGGTAGAACGCCATCATCCGGGTGCGCAGGTAGTCGACGGAGGCGTCGGGCTCGCTGGCGATCCACGAGGTGTTGCCACCGGAGCAGAAGGCGGACCCGGCGCCCGTGACCACGACCACCCGCACGGAGCGGTCGGCGGCGAGCTGGTCGATCGCCTCGACCCAGGCGGCCGTCATCTGGTCCGACATGGCGTTGCGCTGGTCGGGGTTGTCGAGGACGAGCACGGCGACGCCGGGCGAGGGGCGCTCCAGGCGCAGGTGCCGCGAGCCGTCGAAGACGGTCGAGGAGGTGCTGGAATCGGGGGCGGAAGTGGGTTCAGACATGCGCACAACGTACTGAGCGGCGCGCCCGGGCGCCGTGACCGGAAACACGTCCTTCGGTGTGCCTGCTTCGCGCGGCACCAGGAGTGTCGTAGGGTCAAGGCGGCTCAGCGGCATCCGCTGCCGGGCTTCCGGCGGGCTTCCCCACATTCCCCGTCGCGACGACCAAGAAATACTCAAGTCAAGGAGGCCGTCATGGCGGAGACCTGGAGCGGCGAGTTCTACTGCGTGAAGTGCAAGGAGAAGCGCGAGGCTGAGGGCGAGGTGAGGGTCAATGACAAGGGCACTCGCATGGCCAAGGCCGTGTGCCCCGTGTGCAGCACCAACCTGAACCGCATCCTCGGCAAGGCGTAATCGCCCCGACGAGTATTCGTACGGCGGCGTCTCCCGGTCCTGGACCGGGTGGCGCCGCCGTCGACATTTGTCCCGCCGACACGGGCGCCTGTGGAGGAGCCCCGCACGCGAACGTCCGCTGTGTCATCGTGCCGGGATGTCCGACCTGATCCAGACCACCACGAGGCGGCTCCTGCTACGCCCCGGCCTCGGCGTGGCCCGCCGCGATGACCACCACCTCCAGATCGGGGTCGACGCGCCCCATCGGCTGGTCGTCCGCGACGAGCCCGACGTCCGTCGACTGCTCGACGACCTGAGCACCGGCCGGCCGACCCTGGCCGACACGCCCAGCACCCGGCGGCTGCTGACGGCGCTCACCGAGGGCGGCCTCGTCGTGGACGCAGACGCCTACGCCGCCGCCCTGACCCGCGGCGACCGGATGACCGTGGCCGTGGCCTTCGCGCAGTTCGGAGCCGACGCGCCCCGCCGCCTGGACCAGCGGGAGCGGAGCCGGATCGGCATCGATGCGCCACCGGAGATCCGCCAGACCGTGGTCAGGCTGCTGCGCGGCTCCGGGATGGGGCTGGCCGACGACGAGCCGCCCACCGTGGTCCTGGCCGTGCACGGCATCGAGCCGCGTCGCGACCGGCTGGACGCCCTGGTCCGCGACGGCGTCGCGCACCTGCTCCTCGCCGCTGCCCCGACGTACGCCGTGGTGGGACCGCTCGTGGTGCCCGGAGTGACTGCCTGTGCCCGGTGCGTCGACGCCCACCTCAGCGAGCACGACCCGCGGCGCTCGCTCGTCGCCGAGCAGCACGGCCGCGGGGCCGGCCCGGGCCCACTCACCCACGACCCGGCGTTGCTGCACCTGGCGCTGGCCTGGGCGGCCCGCGACCTCGTCAGCCACGCCGACGGCGACCGCCCCGCCACCTGGTCGGCGTCAGTCCGGATCGAGCCCGGGCGGGAGCCCGCTCGGCACGGCTGGACCCGGCACCCGCACTGCGGCTGCGCGTGGGGTGAGTCGCTGGCAGGCTGAGCATCACCAGTACTCGCTGTCCAGCTTTCCCTCCATCGCGCGCAGATGGGTGCGCGAGCAGCTGTCGCAGTAGGTCCGGCGTCGGCCGTTCTCGACCGAGATCGTCCAGCTGAGCGTCGCCGCGTTCCCGTCGGGGGTTTCGGGCTCCTGTCGCCCGCAGAAGTCGCAGGTGGTCATCGCTTCAGGTTACGCCGAACGGCGCGCACCCCACGGCGCAGACACGAACAAGAGCCGGGTACGACGCGAACGTCGTACCCGGCTCTCTCAACACCCGCGATCAGGTGTCCGAAGGTGCTCACCGCTTTCGGAGAGCGGTGGGCCACAGCGGTCTTACAGTGCGCGGGCGAGGGCGAGTCGAGCCTGCTGCGCTGCCTGCTCGGCCTTGCGGCTGAGCCGGCGGGAACGGGCCAGGAGGTGGCCCTGTCGCAACTGCTGCGCCTCTCCCAGGCGCGCGGACATTTGCGCGCGGGCCAGGTTTTCATGCATGAGTTCCATGTCATTGCTCCAGTTCAGGTTCGTGTTCAAGGTGTGTTCGGCTTTCGTGACGGGACGGGACGGGCTCACGCGGCAACCTCGTTCTTGCGGGGTCGGCCTCGCGGGCGTTTGCGGGGGATGACTGTTCCCTGCAGGAACAGCTCACCGCCCCAGACGCCCCACGGCTCACGCCGGTCGAGAGCTCCCTCGAGGCACAGTGCCTGGACCGGACAGTCCTGGCAGAGCACCTTGGCGAACTCCACGTCGGCGGGTGATTCGGCGAACCACAGCTCCGGGTTGTTGACCCGGCACGGCAGCAGCTCTTCGGCCACCTCTCCTGCATGGTCGTGGAGCATCCCGAGAGTCGCCTGGTCGCCCTGTGGGGCAGTCCCATCGGTGCGGTCGAGAACGCTGATGGTCATGTGTGTCACCTCCTTGTTTGACCTGATCGCGGTGGATGGTGCGAATCCGGTGGCGTGCTGAAAAACAGAAAGGCCGCGGATCCCGGTGGGGATTCCGCGGCCTGGAGGCGCCGATCTGTTGGGGTTCAACAGTTCGGTGGTCTCCAGGCAGAGGTCCCCGGGAAGTAGCCCTGGGTGAGGCCCAGATCGGTGCCCGTGGCACCGTTGACGCACACAGCGGCCGCGCCGAAGGCGTGACCGGAAATGGGCATGGCAACAACGGGCATGCGGACGTCAGACGGGGTCTGGGCCGTCATCAGGGTCATCGTGTTCTTCATCTCGAGCCACCTCCTTCGGATCTTCGGGCGCCGGCCATGTCAGGGCCGTGGTGCGCGTTTGCGTGTGACGGAAAACTATCGCGCACCCCATGTAATGGGCAAACGATTTACTGACTATTTCTCGAAAAATTTCGGCCGGTCAACTGGTGAGGGCCAGAACGTCCTCGCCATAGCGCTCGAGCTTGGCCCGACCGACCCCGCTGATCCGCAGCATCGCCTCGGCGGAGGCCGGTTTGTGCTCGGCGATCAGCTGCAGGGTGGCGTCGGTGAAGATGACGAACGCCGGAACGCTCTCCTGGGCCGCCCGCTCCTTGCGCCAGTCGCGGAGCCGCTCGAAGAGCGCCTCGTCGTACGACGCGGGGCAGTCCACGCACCGACCACGCTTCTTCTCGGCTCCGGTGGCCAGCGACTTGCCGCACTCGCGGCAGCTGGCGACCTTGCGGTTGCGGGCGGCGGCCCGCTCGACGTGGTGACTCTCGGGCAGCAGCGGGTCGAGGAACCGCGACGGCTTGCGCGAGGCGCGACCCCCCGGGTTGCGCGCCAGCGACCACGACAGGCACAGGTCGATGCGGGCCCGGGTCATCCCGACGTAGAGCAGCCGACGCTCCTCCTCGACGGCGGCCGGGGTGTCGGCGTACGTGATCGGGAGGGTGCCGTCCTGGAGGCCGCAGAGGAAGACCGAGTCCCACTCCAGCCCCTTGGCCGCGTGGAAGGTCGCCAGGGTGACCCCGTCGGCCACCGGCGCGTGCTGCTCGGAGGCGCGGCGGTCCAGGTCGTCGACGAAACCGCCCAACGTGGCGTCGGGTGTCTTCGCGAACTCCGTGGCCTGGTCGACCAGGGCCTGCCAGGACTCCCAGCGGTCCCGGGTCTGTCCGCGTGCGGCGGGGGCCTGGCTGGACCAGCCCATGCCGGACAGGGTGCCGTGGACCGTCTCGAGGAACTCCTCGCCCTCTCCGCCCCGCGCCGCTCCGCGCAGCCGGGTGACCGCCTCACGCACCTCGGGGCGGTCGAAGAACCGGGCCGCGCCGCGAATGACGTAGGGGATCTTGCGGTGCGAGAGGGCGTCCTCGTAGGCCTCGGAGAGCGCATTGATCCGGAAGAGGATCGCCACCTCGCCCAGCGAGCGGCCCTGCTCGCGAAGCTTCGCGATCCGGGTGGCGACCGCCTCGGCCTCGGCGACCTCGTCGGGCTGCGGCGTGAACGTGACCGCCGGCCCCGAGGCCCGCTGCGCGCGCAGGTCGACCCCGCGGCTCTCGGAGCCGGCGAGCAACCGGTTGGCCGCCTCGACGACCTCGGGGCTGGAGCGGTAGTTGCGGACCAGCTCGACCGAGGTGGTGTTGGCGTACTTCTTCGAGAAGTCGCGCAGGTAGGAGGCGTTGGCCCCGGCGAACGAGTAGATCGTCTGGGCGGGGTCGCCGACCACGCACAGCTCGTCGCGACCGCCCAGCCACAGGTCGAGCAGGGCGGACTGCAGCGGGGAGACGTCCTGGTACTCGTCGACGACGAAGAACTTGTACTGACGGCGGATCTGGGCCGCGACCCGCTCGTCGTCGGCCAGCATGCCGGCGGTCAGGAGCAGGACGTCCTCCATGTCCATCCGGCCCTGGCCGCGCTTGGTCTCCTCGTAGCTGCCGAAGACCCGGGCCACGGTGTCGTGGTCCTGGCCGTTGACCGAACGGCCTCGGGTCGCCGCGACCTTGGCGTAGTCGTCGGGGTGGACGTTGCTGACCTTGGCCCACTCGATCTCGGAGGCGAGGTCGCGCAGGAGCGCCTGGTCGGTGGCGATCCGCTGGCGCCGGGCGGCCGTGGCGAGGATCCCGATCTTGGACTCGATCAGGGTGGGCAGTTCGGTGCCGTGCACGTGCGGCCAGAAGTAGCGCAGCTGCCGCAGGGCGGCGGAGTGGAAGGTGCGGGCCTGGACCCCGCCGGCTCCCAGCACCCGCAGCCGGCCCCGCATCTCCCCCGCTGCCCGGGTGGTGAAGGTGACGGCCAGCACCTCGGTGGGCGCGTAGACGCCGGTGTGCACGCCGTGGGCGATCCGGTGGGTGATCGCCCGGGTCTTGCCGGTGCCCGCGCCGGCGAGGACGCGCACCGGGCCACGCAGCGCCTCGGCGACCCGGCGCTGCTCGGGGTCGAGCGCCTCGAGCAGGTCGTCGGGACTGGCCATGCGGGAACAACTCCTGGGTGGGGCTGGTTGGATCGGGTGGTACTCACACCTGGTACCCGAAACCCTAGACGCCGGAGGCGACAGTCCTGATGAGCGGTTCCTTCACGATGTACTCCACCCCGTGGTGCGGCTACTGCCACCGCCTCAAGGGCCAGCTCGACCGTGAGGGCATCAACTTCGACGTCGTCGACATCGAGCAGAACCCGGACGCGGCCTTCATCGTCGAGCAGGCCAACAACGGCAACCAGACCGTGCCGACCCTGGTCTACTCCGACGGCACGGCCCACTCGAACCCGTCGCTGATCCAGGTCAAGGAGAAGCTGGCCACCCTGGCCTGACCGGGGCTCGCCCGGCCTGCCTCACCAGGTGCCGGGGAGCGGACCGCCGTACCAGTGCTCGACCAGGGAGCGGGAGATCGAGACGCCCCCGGGCAGCACCAGGGTGCCCGCCTCGGCCCCGGACGTCATCTCCGCTCGGGTGAACCAGCGGGCGTGCTCGATCTCGTCCTGGTCGACCTCGATCGTGGTCGACTCGGCGCGGCCCAGGAATCCCAGCATCAGGCTGGCGGGGAGCGGCCACGGCTGGTTGCCGAAGTAGCTCACCTCGCCGACCCGTACCCCGACCTCCTCGGCGACCTCGCGGCGTACGGCGTCCTCGAGCGTCTCGCCCGGCTCGCAGAACCCGGCCAGAGTGGAGTAGCGACCCTCGGGCCAGACCGACTGGCGGCCCAGCAGGCAGCGCTCGTCGTCCGCGCCGGGCTCCCCCGACGTGACCAGCATGATCACCGCGGGGTCGGTGCGCGGGAACTGCGCCTTGCCGCAACGGGTGCAGACCAGCTCGTGGCCGGCGGCCCGCGGCTCGAGGTCGCCACCGCAACGCGGGCAGAACCGGGTGACGAAGAGCCACTCGGCCAGCCCGATCGCGTGCAGGACCAGCGGCGCCTCGGGCAGTCCGCCGAGATCGCTCGCGAGGTGGGGCAGCAGTCCGCGCAGCGGGAGCCACTCCGACTTCTCTCCCGGCGCCCGGCCGGGCTCGGTGACCACGGCGAACCAGGTGGTGCCGTCGTGCTCCCCCAGCAGGACCCGGAGCCCCTCGGGCGCATCGGCCGGCGCGATCCACTCGATCCGACCGGACACCGGACGGACCCGGGTGCCGGAGACGACCAGGACCCGCGAGGCCGGGTCGGCCCAGCGCGCGTCGAGCCAGGCCTGGTCGCCGCGGCGCACGCCGGTGCGGTCGTGGGGGTTTGCCGACAGCTGCACGTGCGGGAACGTCACGGTTCGAGGCTAGTCTTCGGCCGGTGAGCACCCACATCGGCGCCCCGGCCGGCGCCATCGCCCCCCTCGTCCTGATGCCCGGCGACCCGCTGCGCGCCCGCTGGATCGCAGAGACCTTCCTCGACGACGCCGCCTGCTACAGCGAGGTCCGCGGAATGTACGGCTACACCGGCACCTGGCACGGCCAGCCCGTCTCGGTCCAGGGCTCCGGCATGGGCCAGCCGTCGCTCGCGATCTACGCCAACGAGCTCTTCAAGGACTACGACGTGCAGTCGGTGATCCGGGTCGGCTCGTGCGGCGCGCTCACCGAGAAGCTGGCAGTCCGCGACCTGGTGATCGCCTCGGGGGCCTGCACGGACTCGTCGATGAACCGGATCCGCTTCGAGGGGCTCGACTACGCCCCGGTCGCCGACTTCGGCCTGCTCCGCGCGGCGTACGACGCCTCGGTCGCGCACGCCGGCGAGGCGACGGTCCACGTCGGGCTGCTCCTCAGCAGTGACTCCTTCTACAGCCCGCGCCCCGAGCTGACCTCGCGGATGGCGGACCACGGCGTGCTCGCGGTCGAGATGGAGGCGAGCGCGCTCTACACGCTGGCCGCGAAGTACGGCCGCCGCGCCCTGGCGATCTGCACGGTCTCCGACCACATCATCACCGGCGAGGAGACCACCTCGCTGGAGCGCGAGCAGACCTTCGGTGCGATGGTCCAGATCGCCCTGGAGGCCGGGCTCACGTCCGGCTGACGTCGAGGAGCCGCTCGAGGGCGTCGCGGTCCGGCAGGTCGGCGGGCTCGACCACCTCGCCGGTGCGGACGTAGTAGAACGCTGCGCGCACCCGCTCGACGGGGACCCCGCGCAGCTCGGCCCAGGCCTGGCGGTAGAGCGCCAGCTGGAGCGGGTCGGCGTTGGCGCGCTGGTTGGTCTTCCAGTCGACGACCAGGAACCCGCCCGCGTCCCCCTGACCGTCGCCGGCCGGATCGGCGTAGACCGCGTCGATCCGGCCACGCACGACCTGCCCGCCGAGCACCAGCGCGAAGGGCGCCTCCACCGCGACGGGGAGCCGCTCGGCGAACGGCCCCGACTCGAAGGTCGCGATCAGCGCGGCGAGATCGCTCTCGCTGTCGATCCCGCGGTCGCCCTGGCCGGGCAGCTCCTCGGGGTCAAAGAGGTCCTGCTGGCCGAAGCGGGCCTCGACCCAGGCGTGAAAGCGGGTGCCGAAACGGGCGGACGGCGACGGGGGCCGCGGCATCGGGCGGGCCAGGTCGCGGGCGTAGTCGGCCGGGTCGTCGCGCAACCGCGTGACTGCGGTGGCCGAGAGGCTGCTCGGCAGCAGCACCTCGACGCGGTCGGAACGGTCGCGGCGCGCCTCCGTGAGCAGCCGCTCCAGCTCGGCGTCCCACTCGGCCACGACCGCAGCCTCGACCATGTCCAGCTCGGGCTCGCGGACCTCCCCGGCCGCCAGGTCGGCCATCGCGGCACGCACCACCTCGGCGGCGTCGATCCGGCGCAACGCCTCGGCGGTGTGCTCGGTGACCGGCCAGCGGGCCGTGGTGGCGCCGAGCTGAAGCGGGTTGGGGGTCCCCTTCTCCGGCTTGACCTCCCAACGGTCGGGCGACAGCCCCCAGTCGCCGAGCGCCTCGGCGACGGCGACCTGGTAGGGCGAGGGACCGAGCGGGGTCTTGCGCGACTCGGTCCACAGGTACGACGACACGACCAGCAGGTGCCTCGCCCTGGTGAAGGCGACGTACCCGAGGCGGAGCTCCTCCTGGGCCTCGTGGGAGCGGGAAACCACCTTGAGCTCCTCGAGGTCGACCTTCTCGTGGCCGCGCAGCTGGGGCAGGTCGGCGGCGTCCCCGCGCAGCGGGGAGGGCAGCACGGCCGGGCCGTTGGGCCACAGCGTGCGGGTGCGGGTGGTGGGGAACTTCTCCTCACACACGCCCACGCAGAAGACCGCGTCCCACTCCAGCCCCTTGGCGCGGTGGACGGTGAGCAACTTGACCGAGTCGGCCTCCGTCGGGGTTGCGATGTCGAGGCCGGTGCCCATCTCGTCCTCGGCGCTCAGGTAGGCCAGCAGCGCGGCCAGGCTGACGTCGCCGTCGACCGCCTGGAACTCGGCGACCGCCTTGACGAACAGGTCGAGGTTGTCGCGGCGGGCGCGGGCGGCCGGGCTGACCGACGAGGCGAGCTCGATGTCGATGCCGGTGGTGTCGATGATCTTGCGGACCAGGTCGAGCAGCGGCTCGCCGGCGTGGGTCCGCAGCATCCGCAACTCGCCGGAGAGCAGTGCGAAACGGGCCCGGGCGGCGTCGGAGTAGCGGGCCTCGCCCGGGTCGTCGAGGGCGTCGCACAGCGAGCTGACCTCGGTCGGGTCGGCGCCGTCGACCGCGGCGGAGAGCTGCTCGGCGATCTCCTGCTGGCCGGGCGCGTCGGCGTCGACAGCGAGCGCCCTGGCCCGCCGGCCCAGCAGCGCCAGGTCGCGCGGGCCGATCGCCCACCGGGGCCCGGTCAGCAGGGTGAGCAGGGCGGCGTTGGCGGTCAGGTCGTGGAGCAGCGTCAGGGTCGCCACGACCTCGGCCACCTCGGGCAGCCGCAGCAGTCCCTGGAGGCCGACGATCTCGACGGGGATGTCGGCCGCGGAGAGCGCGTCGAAGACGTCGGCGGCGCTGGCGTTGTCGCGGGTCAGCACCCCGATCTCGCGCCAGGCCGGCTCGGGCATCGCGGCATGGGTCGCGGCGACCTCGGTGGCCAGCCACTCCAGCTCCCCGGCGTACGTCTCGTGGACGATCGCGCGCACGGCCCCTGCGGCGGCGTCCTCGGCCGGCTCGAGCTCGTGGACCTGCGGGAACTGGGCGTAGAGCGGCGCGGCGAGCCGGTTGGCGACCTCCAGGATGCGGCGGTCGGAGCGCCGGTTGACCGTGAGGGGGTACGTCGCGACGTCGGGCGAGCCGTCGGCCGCCGGGAAGTCGTGACCGAAGCCGAGGATGTTGGAGACCGAGGCCCCGCGCCAGCCGTAGATTGCCTGGTTGGGGTCGCCCACGGCCGTCACCGCATGCCCCCGACCGGCCGCCTGCTCGGCTCCGGAGAAGAGCCGTCGAAGCATCCGGGCCTGGGCCACGGAGGTGTCTTGGTACTCGTCGAGGAGGACGATGCGGAACTTCTCGCGCTCGAGACGACCCACGTCGCGGTGCTCCTCGGCCAGCCGAGCGGCAAGCGCGATCTGGTCGGAGAAGTCCATCAGGCCCAGGTCGGACTTGAGGCGGCGGTAGGTCCGCACCAGGTCCAGCAGCTCCTCGCGACGGCCCAGGGTGTTGATCGCCTTCGCGAGGTCGGCCTTGGCCCGCGAGCTCGCCAGCGCGGCCTCGAAGGCGGTGCGCTCGCGGCGCTGGAAGTCGCGGACCGTGGCGTCGTCGACGAGGTGCTCGCTCATCGCCCCCTCGAGCCCGAGCAGGTAGTTGACGACCGTCTCGGGGTGGTCACTGAGCAGCTCGACCCGGCCGGTGTGCCGCGAGATCGCCCGGACCGCGAGCTGGTAGCGCGAGGCGTCGGCCAGCACCCGGGTGTCGGGCTCGTGACCGATCCGCAGGCCGTGCTCGGTGAGCAGCGCGGCGGCGTAGGCGTTGTAGGTCGCGACGGTCGGCTCCAGGATCTCCTCGTCGGCGTCGGAGACGGTCTGCCCGCGGCCGTGCCCGGCCGCGGCCAGGCTGTCGCGGATCCGGCGGCCCAGCTCGCTGGCGGCCTTGGTGGTGAACGTGAGACCGAGGACCTGGTCGGCGGAGACCTGGCCGGTGACGACCAGGTAGACCACGCGCGCGGCCATCAGCGCGGTCTTGCCCGAGCCGGCGCCGGCGATCACGACGGCAGGCTCCAGCGGGGCGGAGATGGCCGCCCACTGCTGGGGGCTGACCTGGAAGTCGGTGCCCATCACCCGTTGGAGGTCGGCGGGGTCGGCGATGACAGGTGGGATCACGGGTGCGGTGGCCGGAGCGGCGGACGCGGTCATGACAGCACCGTCCCGGCGCCCTTGACGGGGCAGATCGCCACGAAGTCGCAGGTGTCGCAGTGCTTGCCCGACCGCGCGGGCAGGGTCTCGGCGCGGATCGCCTCGGCGGCGGCCATCAGCTGCACCTCGACCAGCATGGTGCCATCGGCGTCGGGCGCCTGCGGCGGCTGGGCCTGGGTCTTGACCTTGCCTCGGGACTCGTTGCGCAGGTGGACCAGCTCGGCGCCGCCCGGCTGCCCCGGCGCGTCGAGCAGGTCATCGACGGCGCCGTTGGCGACGGCGTACTGGTAGAGCCCGAGCTGGGGATGCTCGCTCACCTCAGCCTCGGTCGGGGGGTACTTGCCGGTCTTCAGGTCGACGACCACCACCCGGCCGTCGTCGTCGATCTCGAGCCGGTCGGCGAAGCCGTAGACCGCGATCCGCTGTCCGTCGGGCAGGCTCACCTCGGCGCGCAGCTCCTGCTCGGTGGCCAGCAGGGTCCGGGCCCCGGGACGGCCCTGCCAGGCCACGAAGCGGGCCAGGGCGGCGCGGACCTCCTCGCGCTCGCGGCTGCGCGACCAGGGGGTGCGGAAGGTGATCCGGCCCCATACCCGGTCGACGTGGGTCATCAGCTCGTCGACCTGGGCGGGGTCGTCACTCAGCTCGCCGTTGGCCACCCGCTCGGCGATGGCGTGCACCACCAGGCCGAACCCCTGGGAGGCGGTCGAGGCGGAGGTGCCTCCGGCCTCGCGCTCGAGGAACCAGCGGGCCGGGCACGCCAGCAGGGAGGTCAGCGCGCTGGCCGACAGGGTGATCGCGACGTCGACAGGGCGGAGCGGGACCTCGGAGGCGGTCGCGGCGCGGGTTCCCCACCAGGTGGCCGGATCGGCCTGGGGCACGACGGGTCGCTCGGCGACCCGCTCCCCCGCAATCCGGGCGAGCCGTTGGGCGGCGGCGGTGCGCAGCGGGTCGGGCTGGGCGGGGTCGGCGACGGTACGCCGCAGCTCCGCGACGAGGCCGGCCAGCGAGAGCGGGCGCGCGGGACGCCCCTGGAGGTGACGCTCGTTGACCCCCAGCTCGGCGAGGAAGCGGGACGGCTGCTCCCCGTCGTCGTCCTGGGAGGCGACCGCGGTGACGACCAGGCGCTGCTGGGCGCGGGTGCAGGCAACATAGAAGAGCCGGCGCTCCTCCATCAGGGCCTCGCGGGTGGACAGCGGCGGCTGCGGGCCGTGGGTGCCGATCCGGTCGGCCTGGAGCAGCGAGCCGCGGCGGCGCAGGTCGGGCCAGCCGTCCTCCTGGACGTGGGCCACGACCACGAGGCGCCACTCCAGGCCCTTGGACCGGTGGGCGGTGAGGAGCCGGACGGCGTCGCCGCGGACCCCCCGCTCGGCCAGGGTGTCGGCGGGGATCTGCTGGGCGGCCAGGGTGCCGAGGAAGTTGGCGACCGAGGTGTGGCCGCGCTGGTCCTCGGCGCGGGCGGCGGTCTCGAAGAGCGCACAGACGGCGTCCAGGTCGCGGTGGGCGAGTCGGGCACCGGGGCCACCGGACTCGACCGAGCCGCGCAGCCGGGCCGGCCAGGAGGTCCCGGCCCACAGCTGCCACAGGACCTCCTCGGGTGTCCCGCCCTCGTCGAGGCGGGTCCGGGCCGCGCGCAGCAGCCGGGCCAGGCCGACGACCCGGGCCGCCACCTGGCCCTCGGCCTCGGCCAGCACCGACGTGTCGATGAGCGCCTCGCGCAGCAGCTCGGGTGAGGAACGGGGACTGGCGCCGGTCTCGGCGGCGTGTGCCTTCTCGCAGGCCCGCAGCAGCCGTGAGAGTGCCCGGACGTCGGTGGCGTCCAGACCGGCGAGCTGCGAGACGAGCAGCCCGTGGGCGCGGTCCGGGTCGAGGAAGTCGGCGTGGTCGGGGTCGTCGTCGTCGAGGTTGACGACCGCCCGGAGCGCCTCGACCAGCGGCTGCAGGGCCGGCTCGTCGACCAGCGGGGTGTCGTCGGCGGCCACCTCGACGGGCACCCCGGCCCCGAGCAGCGAGCGGCGCAGCGCGGGGATGCTGGTGCGTCCGGAGCGGACCAGCACCGCCATGTCGGACCAGGCGATCCCGTCCTCGAGGTGGGCACGGCGCAGCAGGTCGGCGAGGTGCTCGGCCTCGGCCCGTTCGGTGTCGAAGGTGAGCACCTCGACCCGACCCTCGCCCAGGTCGTTGGGTGCGGCCACGGGCTCGAGGAAGGCACCGCGGGCCTCCGCGTCGATGGAGCCGCTCAGCGCGAGCCGTCGCGCCACCCGCTGGGAGGCCAGCAGCAGCCGGGGCCCGAAGCGGCGGGTGGTCCGCAGCGCCACCACCTCCGCCGGGCTGCCGTCGCGCTGCGGGAAGGCTGTCGGGAACTCGAGGATGCCGCGCACCTCGGCGCCGCGGAAGCCGTAGATGGACTGGTGGGGGTCGCCCACCACGGTGAGGTTGCCGCCGTCACCCACCAGCGCCCTGAGCAGGGCCACCTGGCCGGGGTCGGTGTCCTGGTACTCGTCGACGAAGACGTGGCTGAACCTGGCCCTCAGCTCGGTGCGGTGGGTCTCCGCCTCGATCACCGCGCGGCGGATCAGGTCGGCGTAGTCGATGGCGCTCTGGGCGTCGAGGACGTCGAGGTACTGGTCGAGGAAGAGCCCGGCTGCGACGTACTCCGGGAGGTCGGCCTCGAGCCCGAGCTTCTGCAGCGACGGGCCGTCGAGACCCTTCTCGCGGGCCCGGGCCAGCACGGACTGGACCTCACGGGCGAAGCCGCGGGTGCCGACGGCGCGACGCAGCGAGTCGGGCCAGTGGACCGACTCGGGGGTGTCGGTGAGCAGTCCCTGGAGGACGACGTCCTGCTCGGGGGCGGAGAGCAGGCGCAGGGGGGCGGCGTACAGCTCAGGGGGTGAGTACTGACGGATCAGGCCGTAGGCGAAGGAGTGGAAGGTCGAGCTGAGCTGGGTCGAGGTGGTGCGGCCCAGGCGGGCGGTGACCCGGTCGCGGAGCTGCTCGGCGGCCTTGCGGGAGAAGGTCAGGGCCAGGACGCTGTCGGGCTCGGCCCCGCGCTCCTCGATCCGGTCGACGATCGCCTCGACCAGGGTGGTGGTCTTGCCGGTGCCGGGGCCGGCCAGCACGAGCAGCGGGCCGCCGGGGTGGTCGACGACGCGCTGCTGGTGCTCGTCGAGGGTGGGCACCCGGACCGAGACGTCCGGCCGCACGAGGCGGTAGGTCGTCGGCGAGCTCATGGCGCTACTCAACCATCCGGCGCCGACACCTCTGTGCACCTCTGCCGTTCCTCGTGCCCCACGGGGGTGGTTGGCTGGCTGGCATGACCGCCACCACTTCCGGAGGCCCGCTCTCCGACCTGCTCGTCCTGGACCTCACCCGCGCCCTCGCCGGCCCGCACGCCGCGATGATGCTCGGCGACATGGGCGCCCGCGTGATCAAGGTCGAGTCTCCGACCGGGGACGACACCCGGGGTTGGGGGCCGCCGTTCATCGGCAGCCCGGAGGAGCAGGAGTCGACGTACTTCCTCTCGGCCAACCGCAACAAGGAGTCGCTGGTCCTGGACCTCAAGGACCCGGCCGACACCGAGGTCCTGGCCCGGTTGGTCGAGCGGGCCGACGTGCTGATGGAGAACTTCCGGGTCGGGGTGCTCGACCGGCTCGGCTTCTCGGTCGAGCGGCTGCACGAGCTCAACCCGCGCCTGGTCATCTTGTCGATCACCGGGTTCGGCCATGACGGCCCCGAGGCCAGGCGGGCCGGCTACGACCAGATCGCGCAGGGCGAGGGCGGCCTGATGTCGATCACCGGCACCGAGCAACCGACCAAGGTGGGGGTGCCGATCGCGGACCTGCTCGCCGGGATGAACGGCGCCTTCGGGGTGCTGGCCGCGCTGCACGAGCGCTCCGTGACCGGGCGTGGACGCGTCGTACGCACCTCGCTGCTGGCCGGCATGATCGGTGTGCACGCCTTCCAGGGCACCCGGTGGACGGTCGGCGGCGAGGTGCCGGGGCTGGCCGGTTCGCACCACCCGGCCATCGCGCCGTACGGCCTGTTCGAGACGGGTACGGCGCCGGTGCAGATCGCCTGCGGCTCCGAGGGGCTGTGGCGGGCGCTGTGCACCGCGATCGACCTGGACCCCACCGATCCGCGCTTCGCCACCAACCCCCTGCGCGTGGCACATCGCGACGAGCTGGTCGCGCTGCTCGAGGCGCACTTCGCGACCGACCCGGCCGAGCACTGGCTGGCGCTGTTGGCCCAGGCCGGGGTGCCCTCGGGCAAGGTCCGGACGCTGGACGATGTCTATGCCTGGGAGCAGACGCTCTCCCAGCACCTGCTGCTGTCGGTCGAGCACGCCACCCAGGGCGAGCTCAAGCTGCCGGGCTCGCCGATCCGCTTCGACGACAACGCCTTCTCCGGCGGCCGCTCGACCCACCAGGCGCCCCCGACGCTGGGCCAGCACAACGACTCGATCCGGACCTGGCTCGACTCCTGAGACCCCCGGGACGTCAGACGGACGGAGCACGTGAGTGCCCCGCCCGCCTGACGTCGTGCGGCTGGGTCAGCCGAGGTACTTCTTCCAGGGGCCGGTGATCGCGAAGACGTGACCGGGCTCCTGGACGTTGGCGAACAGGATCGACCCGTCCGGGCTGAAGCAGGGGCCCGTCATCTCGCTGTAGACGTCGGTGCCCTGGGTGTTCTGCTCCTGCACGATCAGGTTGCGCGCGATCGCCTGTGCCCCGGTCTGGCGGGTCCAGCTGAGCAGGTGGTTTGCGGTACTGCCGTCCTCGGTGAGGACCAGCGAGCCGTACGGCGAGACGTGGCAGCCGTCGGGGCCGTCGAAGGCGAGGTCACGGCTGAGGCCGAGACCGGTCTCGGGGTCGACCGTCTCACTGTGCAACATCGCGTTGTACGGGAAGTACGCCACCAGCGTCAGCGTCTGGTCCTGGTAGGAGTAGTGCCACAGTTGGCCGTCGTGCGGCGTCGCGTCCGCGGGCAGGTCGCCGGTGGCGAAGGCGAAGCTGGCGACGAAGTACATGCCGTGCTCGTCGCCCCAGGCACCCTCGAGCTTCTTGGAGTGCGTCACCTGGCCGGCCGCGAACTGCGAGCGCAGCGGGGTGTCGGTGGCGTGCCGGTCGGGGACGGTGACCCAGGTGGTGGCGAAGGGCCGGCCGATCTGCGCCGCGGTGATGTAGGCAAGGTCGGGAAGGATGCCGCCGTCCGAGGCCACGACCGCGAGCGCCTCGAGCTTGCCCGAGTCGGGTCCGAGCTGCTTGGCGATGTGGGACTTGAGCTTGACGCCCGACGGGGCCGTCCAGCGGTAGAGCAGGCCGGTCGGCTTGCTCGCGTCCTCGGTCAGGTAGACGCGGCGTCGGCTCGGCTCGATGACGACCGCCTCGTGGGGCGCGCGACCCCAGGCCTGGATCGGCTCGGGGAGCTGCGGGCCCGAGGCGAAGACCTCGAAGACGTAGCCGTGGTCCTTCTCGAAGGTCCCGGTGCCCGCCCTGGCCTCGGTCTCCTCGCACGTGAGCCACGAACCCCAGGGGGTGGGACCGCCGGAGCAGTTGCTGACGGTGCCGGACAGGCCGACCGTCTGCGAGCGACGGCCGCCGCGCCGGTTGACGTCGGTGACCGTGCAGCCGCCGCCGAGGGCGCCCGGGTCGTAGACGGTGCCCTCCACGAGGGGGACGGGCTGGGCACTGCCGGGGCTGCCCTCGTGGTTCTGGATCAGCCGGTAGCCCGAGTCGGTGCGGACCACGACGGTGCCGTCGGGACGCTCGGGGGTCTTGCCGATGACCTTGCCCGAGGCGTCGACGAGGTCGGTCTCACCCGAGACGGAGACCACCTCGTAGGAGAAGCCCTGGGGCAGGGCCAGCTTGTCGCCGGCCGAGGACTGCAGGGGGCCGAAGAGCGCCTTCGGCCCGGCACTGTGGCCGTGACCGCCGCCGTGGCGGGTGCCGGCCGCCTGGGCCGGGGACTGGAGGAGGGCAGCGCCCGCGATGAGGCCGGCGCCGGAGGCGGCACCGGTGTTGATCAGCTGTCGTCTGTTCAAGGTCATGTCCCCAACCTCGACGGCTCGGGTGAACAGATGCCGAACAACGGCCGAGGTGCGCCCGAAGCCGGGGTGACGGTCGCTCAGCCGAGGTCGACGATCGCAGCCACCGGACCGCCGCCGTCCGGGCCCTGGTGGGCAGCCGAGACGGAGACGAAGACGGCAGGGTCGCCGGTGACGGCGGCGGTCACGCCTCCGACGGCGGCCTTGATCTGGCGGTGCCAGTGGACGGCGGAGTCGTCGAGCATGGCGTTGCGACGGCCGCGAACCTGGCCGTCCTGGGAGACCTCGCACTTGAGGAAGACGTTGACCAGCCGGCCGTCGAGGTCGGAGGTGCGCGGGCGCTCGGGCAGGTCCAGGCCGGCGGAGCGGATCGCCTCCCAGATGCCGTCGGCGTCCAGGGCGTCCTTCATCACCGAGTGGCCGACCCGGTAGCGGCCGCCGACGACCTTGGCGTTGCCGACCACGACGATCTGCGCGACGTCCAACTCGACGCCCGAGGAGCAGGAGGCAACCGCTGAGAAGAGTGAGCGGTCGTGCATCACGTCGGCGTCCGTCGGCATCTCGATCTCACCCAGGGCGACGGCGATGCCGAGCGCCGTACAACCGTTGGAGAGGTCCATCGACTCGTGGGTGTGCTCGGTCCACACGGTCTTCCCGCGCGACTTGGCGTCGCGGATGGTGTGGACGGTCAGCAGCGGGGTCTTGGTCTGCACGTAGTGGACGTCGGCCACATCGGTGATGCCGGCCCTGGCCATCGCGACCTGCACCGCGTCCGCGACCTTGGAGACCATGGCGACCCGGCCGATGTCCTCGGGCAGCAGCTGCTCGCTCATCGCGAAGCCGACGGTGAGGCGCGGCTCGTCGGTCTGGACGGCATTCTCCCGCGGCACGGTCGCGAAGATGGTGGCGTGCGGGCTGATCACACCGTCGGTCCCACCGGACCACACGATGGGGATCTGCTTGACGGCCTCAGGGTCGGCGCCCTTGGCGACCAGCACCTCGCGGAAGGCGCGGTCGGAGATGATCCGCGTGTAGTCGTTGACCCCTCCGTTGCCCTCGGTCTTGCCGATGATGGCGATGACGCGGCTCGCCTCCATGACGCCGTCGTCGATCAGCTTCGCGAGCTCGGAGGCGTCGGCGACGGAGTGGATCGGGACCTTGCGGACCTCGATGGCTGCGGGAGTGGTGGTCATGTGACGGATTCCTCTCGGTTCTGGGAGCTGGGGACTACGACGGTGCCGGCGGACCCGTCGACGGCCGCGACGATCTGGTCGAGGCTGGTGATCACGCCGCGGCTGCCGGTGGCCTCGACGAAGCGGCACACGGCGTCGACCTTCGGGCCCATCGAGCCGGAGGCGAAGTGGCCGTCGTCGGCCAGCGCGCGCATCCGGTCCACGCCGATCTCGCCGAGAGGTTCGGCGTCGGGTCGGCCGAAGCGCAGCACCGCGTGGGGGACGTCGGTGGCGATGACGAGGACGTCGGCCTCGACCGTCTGCCCCAGCAGGGCCGCGCCGAGGTCCTTGTCGATGACGGCCTCGACACCGGCGAGCGAGCCGTCGCCACGGCGTACGACGGGGATGCCGCCGCCACCGTTGGCAACCACCACGAAGCCGGCGCGGA
>JBKJLD010000057.1:0-57919 GCA_046597165.1 Nocardioides sp. | reverse complement strand
GGGTGGAGGGCGCGGTGGTGGGGGCCGTCGGCGTGGGTGGGGCCGACGTGGTCGGGGGCGCCGAGCTGGACGGGGAGGCGGGCTGGGTCGACGGGCTCACCGAGGGGGACACCGACGGGCTGTGGCTGCGGCCCGGGTGGTTGCTGGGGGTGTCGGTCGGTCCGGTCGTCGCGCCCCGGGTCAGGGCGTAGACGCCCACGGCCACCAGGGCAAGCAGGACCAGGGCGGCAAGAACCCACCACAGGGGCGCCGAGCGACGTCGTCGCGCCGGGGTGCCGTACGCCGGCGTCGGTGCCGGGGTGCTGGCCCCGGCAACGAGCGGGGCGGCGGCCGCCGGCACGGCGTCGAAGACCCGGGTCTGCTCGGCCGGCGGTCCGGCTGCCGCGATGGCCACGGCCGCGGTCGCCGGGTCACGCAGCGCGACGGCAAAGGCGGCACCGTCGGCGTACCGGTCCCCCGGTGTCTTGGCCAGCGCACGTCGTACGACGGCGGCCAGGTCGGCGGGCACGTCGCTGGGCAGCTCCGGAACCGGTTCGCGCAGGTGGGCCAGCGCGGTGGCGATGGGGGTCTCCCCGACGAACGGGCGCCGCCCCGCCAGGCACTCGAAGGCGACGACCCCCAGGGAGTAGACGTCGGAGGCCGCGGTGGCCGACTCCCCGCGCGCCTGCTCGGGGGAGAGGTACTGCGGGGTCCCCATCACCTGGCCGGTCTCGGTGAGCCCGAGCCCTTCGGCAGCCCGGGCGATGCCGAAGTCGGTGATCTTGATCTGCCGGGCCGGGGTGACCATCAGGTTGGCGGGCTTCAGGTCGCGGTGCACGATCCCCGCGGCGTGCGCAGCACCGATCGCGTCGGCTGCCTGGGCGAGCAGGTCGCGGGTCGCCGCGGCGTCCATCGGCGACCCGGGCCGGAGCAGCGCGGAGAGCGGCTGACCGTCGACCAGCTCCATGACGAGGAAGGGGCGGTGCACTCCCGAGCCGTCGGTGAGCGCGGACTCGCCCACGTCGTAGATCGCGGCCACCCCGGGATGGTGCAGCGCGGCGGCGTGCCGGGCCTCGGTCTCGAAGCGTGAGCGGAAGGTCGCGTCGTCGGCGTACTCCGTCTTGAGCAGCTTGACCGCGACCTCGCGCCCCAGCGTCGTGTCGGTGGCTCGCCAGACCTCGCCCATCCCACCCGTGGCGATCCGCCCGTCGAGGCGGTAGCGATGCGCGTCGTCGGCGAAGCCGTGGTCGGGGGGCTCAGCGGGGGGTCCGGTTCCGCTGCCGGTGTCGCTCACTGGATCACCGCCTGCATGATCGCCTTCGCGATCGGGCCGCCGAGCAGGCCGCCGGCGATCTCACCGCGCGGCACGTCGGCCTTCTGGATCATCACGGCCACAGCGACCTGGGGGTTGTCGGCGGGGGCGAAGGAGATGAACCAGGCGTAGGGCGCCACGTTGGTCTGGCCGCTCTGGGCGGTGCCGGTCTTGCCCGCCACCTTGATGCCGGGGATCGCGGCCGGGCTGGCGGTCCCGAAGTCGACGGTGGCCACCAGGAGCTTGGTGAGCTCGCTGGCGGTGGAGGCGGAGACCGCCCGGGACAGCTCGCTGGGCTGGGTCTTGTCGAGCACGTCGAGCTCGGGCGACTGCACCTCGTCGACCAGGTAGGGCTTCATTACCGTGCCGCCGTTGGCGATCCCGGCGGCGACCATGGCCATCTGCAGGGGCGTCGCCGCCACTTCGTACTGGCCGATGCCGGACTGACCGGTCTGGGCCTCGTCCATCTGGGTCGGGAAGTTCGACTCGGCCTGGGGGCCGAGGTCGTCGAGGTAGTGGCTGTTGAAGCCGAACGCCTCGGCCTGCTTGGTCATCGCCTGGGCGCCGACCTCGTTGGCGAGCGCTGCGAAGGTGGTGTTGCAGGAGTTCTCCATCGCCTGGGTGAAGGGGATCCGCTTGGTGCCGCAGTCGCGGCCCTCGTTGTCGATCTGCCCGGTGGGGCTGTTGCCGGTCAGGGGCAGCTGGTAGGTCGGCCCGCCGGGGACCTGGGAGCTGGCGTCGTAGTTGCCGCTCTCGATGGCGGCCGCCGCGGTGACGACCTTGAAGGTCGAGCCCGGGGGGAGCCGGGTCTGGATGGCGCGGTTCAGCAGCGGCTCGCTCGGGTCGGCGTTGAGCCGATCGTAGTTGTCACTGACCGAGCCGAGGTCGTGCGAGGCCAGCTTGTTGGGGTCGTAGGTCGGCAGCGAGACCATCGCCAGGATCTTGCCGGTGCCCGGCTCGATCGCGACCACGGAGGCCTCCACGCTGCCGGGCAGGTTCATCAGGCCGTCGTACGCCGCAGCCTGGGCAGCCGGGTTGATGGTCAGCTGGACGTTGCCGCCCTTGGAGGCGTTGTTGCTGAGCAGGTCGACCAGCTTGGTGACGAAGAGCCGGTCGTCGTCTCCGGAGAGGACGGGGTTCTCGGTCTGCTCCACCCCGGTCTGGCCGTAGTAGGAGAACCACCCCGTGATCGGGGCGTACTTGAACGGCTGGGGGTAGGTCCGCTGGAACTTGTACTCGTCGTCGGACTTCACGCTCTGGGCGACGGGAGTCCGCCCCACCAGGATTGCCCCGCGCTCGCGGGAGAACGACGCGACGATCACCCGCCGGTTCTGGGGATCCTCGTTGAGCGCTCCGGCCTTGTAGTACTGCAGGTAGGTCGCGTTGACCATCAGGGCCAGGAAGAGCAGCAGGCAGAAGGTCGCGATCGTGCGGATCGGCTTGTTCATGCCAGCTTCACCACCTGGGTGGCCTCGCTGTCGGGGGTGGAGTCGTCCCCGGCGGAGAGGTTGGGGATCGGCCGTCGGGCCTGGTCGGAGATGCGGAGCAGCAACGCGATGATCACCCAGTTCGCGACGAGGGAGGAGCCGCCGTACGACAGGAACGGCGTGGTCAGACCGGTGAGCGGGATCAGGCTGGTGACACCGCCGATGACGACGAAGACCTGGAGCGCGAAGACCCCGGCGAGTCCGGTGGCGAGCAGCTTGCCGAAGCCGTCGCGACAGACCAGGGCGGCGCGCAGCGCCCGCTCGACGATCAGGCCGTAGAGCAGGATCACGGCGATCACCGCGGTCAGGCCGAGCTCCTCGCCGATCGAGCTGATGATGAAGTCGGAGTTGGCGTAGGGGACCCGATCCGGGCTGCCTCCGCCGAAGCCGCGACCAATGAGCCCGCCCCAGCCCATCCCGAACATCGCCTCGACGGGCTGGAAGCTGCCCGGGCTCTTGTCGTAGTAGGTCATCGGGTGGAGCCAGAAGTCGACCCGCTGGGCGACGTGGCCGAAGAGGGTGGCCGCGGCAACGGCACCCGCGGAGAAGAGCAGGCCACCGACGACGAGCCACCCGGGCCGCTCGGTCGCGACGTAGAGCGAGATCAGGAAGAGGCCGAAGAAGAGCAGGCTGGAGCCGAGGTCGTGCTGGAAGACCAGGATGCCGAGGCTGACCAGCCACATACCGAGGATCGGGCCGAGGTCGCGGCCCCGGGGCAGATCGATGAACAGCACCCGGCGTCCGGCGAGCGCGAGCGCGTCGCGGTGTAGCACGAGGTAGCCGGCGAAGGCGACCACGAGCAGCACCTTGGCGACCTCCCCGGGCTGAAAGCTGAAGCCGGCCAGGTGGATCCAGATCCGGGCCCCGTTGATGGTGGCGCCGATCCCGGGCAGCATCGGGAGCAGCAGCAGGACGATCGCGCCGAGGCCGCTGGTGTAGGTGAACCGCTGCAGCACCCGGTGGTCGCGCAGCACGAACAGGGTGCCGACGAAGAGCGCGACGCCGAGGGTCATCCAGATCAGCTGCTGCTGGGCGAAGCCACCGTGGGTCGTGGAGCTGGAGTCCGACTCGTAGGCCAGGTCGAGGCGGTGGATCACCGCGAGGCCGAGGCCGTTGAGCGCGGCGACCACCGGCAGCAGCACCGGGTCGGCGTACGGCGCGGTCACTCGGACGACCACGTGGCCAACGATGACCAGGGCGGCCAACCAACCGCCGTAGCCGACGATGTCGGTCGGGACCTTGCCCTCGACGCCGATCCCGACCGCTGCGTAGGCGCCGACCCCGACGGCCAGCGCCAGGACCAGCAGGAAGAGCTCGGCGCCTCGGCGACGCCGGTGCACGAACCCCATCAGGGCACCGTTCTGAGCCATCTCAACCGCCTGCCAGCGGGGCGGCGGACTGCTTGGCGGCGAGGTTGTCGACGGTCCGGTGGGCGTCGGCCAGGTCGCCGGCGTCGATGCCGTCGCGGACGTTCGCGGCGTCGAAGTCGGAGAGCCGGTCGAGCGCGACGTCGGTGGTTTCGTACGGCGAGGAGAGCGCGAGACCTGGGAGGTCGGCGTTGATGCCGCGGAAGATGACGACCTGGCCGTCCTGCTCGCCGACGAAGTACTGCGACTGGCTCCACGACCAGGCCCCCGCGAGGGCGATCCAGACCAGGCCGACGACGACGGCGAGGACGAGCGCGCGGCTCAGCCAGAGGTAGCGGCGCGGAGGGCGCGGGGCGTAGCGGGCCTGCTCCGGGTCGATCGGGTCGTTCGAGATCGCGAACGCGACACTGTCGGGGATCTCGGCGGCAACCGGTTCCAGCTCGCCGGTGTCACCGGAGCGGTGGCCACGGAAGAGGCTGCGGCTGCCGGAGCGGGGAGAGCGTCGACGCAGCTCGGCGGCGGCGCCCACCATCAGGGGCTGGAGGCCGGGGTCGGCGGGTTTGCGGGCATCGACCAGGTCGGCGACCAGGCACGTCACGTTGTCGGAGCTGCCGGCCTCGAGACTGGCCCGGACCAGCTCGACCGCGGCGTAGTCGGGGCTGCCCGAGGACAAGATGTCGGCCAGGCGGCCGTCGTCGAGCACGCCGGAGGCGCCGTCGCTGCACAGCAGCAAGCGGTCGCCGAGCTCGAGCTCGATGTGGAAGAGGTCGGGCTCCGCCTCGTGGACGCCGTCGAGGGCCCGCAGGATCAGGTTGCGGTGCGGGTGGACCCGCGACTCCTCCTCGGTGATCCGGCCCTCGTCGATCAGGCTCTGCACGAAGGTGTGGTCGGTCGTCAGCTGGCTGATCTCACCGCCGCGGAAGAGGTAGGCGCGGCTGTCTCCGACGTGGCCGATGCCGATGCGGAGCCCGTCGAAGAGCGCCACGGTCGCCGTCGTGCTCGTGCCGTTGAGACCGGGCTCCTCGTCGACCAGCTCGCCGATCCGGTCGTGTGCCCGGTGCAGGGCGCCGGCGACCTGGCCGAGCAGGTCCTCGGTGGGCGGCTGGTCGAGCTTGCGCAGCGAGTGGATGGCGGTGCTCGAGGCGATGTCTCCGCGAGCCGCGCCGCCCACGCCGTCGCAGACCGTGAGCAGCCACGGTCCGACGTAGCCCGAGTCCTGGTTGTCCTTGCGGACCCGGCCGACGTCGGAGATGGCGGCGTACTGCAGCCGCATCGGGGCCCGCTCGTCGAGATCAGCCCCGGATCCGGTCTCGGGTCCTGCGATCGGCTCGCTCATCGGCTACTTCCTCAGCTCGAGGATCGTCTTGCCGATCCGCACCTGGGTGCCGAGCGTGATCGTCGTCGGCTGGGTGATGCGGACCGAGCCGATGTAGGTGCCGTTGGTGGAGCCGAGGTCCTCGACGAACCACTCGTCACCCGACGCCGCGATCCGGGCGTGCCGGGTCGAGACGTAGTCGTCGTCGAGCCGGATCGCCGCGTCCGAGCCGCGTCCGATGAGGATCGGGGCCTGGTCGAGCTCCGCGCGCTCCCCGCTGTTGGCGCCTTCGGAGACGAGCACATGGGTGGGGGACCCGCGGCGCTTGCTCGAAGGCTTGGTGGCCTTGGGTGGCTTGCCGCGGCGGGCGACCGTGCCGCGGGCGGCCTCGGGCACCCGGGCGCCGAACATGTCGGAGCGGATGACGGAGATCGCCGACAGCACGAAGATCCACAGGATGGCCAGATAGGCGATCCGGACCAGGAACAGGGTGAGCTCAGACATCGACGTCCTCCTCGACGACGCGGACGGTCATCGTGGTGTTCCCGATCTTCACCTGGGTGCCGTCCCGGACGCCGGTGTTGGTGATGCGGTGGCCGTCGACCAGCATCCCGTTGGTGGAGCCGAGGTCACGGACCTCGATCTTCAGCTCCGCCCCTGGGACGACCACGAACTCGATGTGGCGCCGGCTCACGCCCGGGTCGTTGATGCGGACGTCGGCCTCGGTGCCGCGCCCGATGACCAGCCCGGGGGTCTCGATCGGGTGCCGGGTGCCGTTGACCTCGAGCAGGGCGCGGGCGCGCCGGACCTGGGTGTGGCTGGCGTTGCCGGTCACGGTGGCCTGGGCCCGGCTGCGGATCCGGAACCGGCCCGTGGTCAGGTCGGCGGCGGCCTCGAAGGCGATGCTCACCGGCCCGGGGAAGACGTAGCTCTGCTGCTCGGCGTGCTCGGTGAGCTGCGCGGTGAGCTCGACCGCCATCGCGGTGTCGTACGGCGCGAGCCGGTCCAGGTCGCTCTGGGAGAGCTCGACGTGGAAGTCGTTGGGGACCATCCGGCGGTCGCGGGAGAGGATCTGGGCGTTGTTGTCGCACTCGCGCTGCAGCGCGGCGGAGATCTCGACCGGTTGCACGGCCGAGCGGAAGGCTCGGGCGAACGCGCCGGAGATCAGCTGCTCCAGCTTGTGCTCGAACTTGGAGAGTCCGGCCACCCCCGCCTCCTTCCAGTTCGGTTGACGCTCGGACGAGTCATCGCACGGCAGGCCAACGACGGCCCGGCGGTTCACCGGGTCGCGACCGATCGTAACGGGGTCCCGAGATCACACCGTGCAAGCCCTCCACCCGGTTTGGGAATGTCCCAGACGCTGGGATAGCCTGAGCCCGCATCTGCGCGAGTGGCGGAATAGGCAGACGCGCACGGTTCAGGTCCGTGTGTCCGAAAGGACGTGGGGGTTCAACTCCCCCCTCGCGCACAAACAAACAACTGGGGTTTCACACGAGAGACCCGGTGTGTTTCACGAAACCCGGTCCAGAGAAGTCTGGGCCGGGTTTTGTGTTGCCCGGGCAGGTTCCGCGGCGCGCCCTCGCCTGAACCTGGTTGGGCGCCGCTCCCGGTGTCGGGCAGCGGCGCTCAAGTCGGTGCTGGTGGGGATTGTGGGCTTGCACGGTGACGACATGGTTCAGGGCATTGGAGGCTTACCCCTACTTCAAGTAGCCCGACGGCGTCGACCGTCCCGTGCGTCCACCACTCGCTGCTGGACACATCCAGTAGACATTAAGGCTAAGCATCCTTAGTCTTAAACCCTTTACTGCTAATTATCCTTAGTCCTAGGAGTCCGCATGGTTGCCCGAACCGTACCGGCTCGTACTCGTCGTGCTGCCCAAGCGCTCGGCGAGCGCTGCGTCGAGTGGCGCAAGTTGCAGGGGCTCACGGCCGAGCAGGTTGCCCAGCGCGCGGGTATCTCCAAGCCGACCTTGTGGAAGCTCGAATCGGGCGACCCCGGCGTCAGCCTCGGCATCCTGCTCGACGTCGTCCGAGCCCTCGGCTTCCTCGACGAGCTGCTCGATGCCGTCGACCCGCTCCAGACCGACCTGGGCAAGGCGCGCGCAGGCGAGGCCCTGCCCAAGCGTGTCCGTCACTGACCTACCCAGACCCGACCCGACCCCCCCGGCCCGACCTGAGAGGAGACGACAGTGAACCCCAACCGCGTCCTGGCATACGCCGACGTCTCCGGCGACCCGGTTCTCGTGGGCTCTCTCATCTTGGACGCGGCCACGCGACGCCGAGCCGGAGTGAGCACCACTTTCGCCTACGACGACGCCTGGCTCGCGTCCCGCGACGCCTATGCCATCGACCCGGCGCTCTCGCTCTTCGGCCGCTCCACCTCCATGCCCGGCATCCCCGGCTGCTTCCAGGACTGCTCGCCAGATCGATGGGGACGCAACCTGGTCGCCAAGCGACTGGCGGCCGTCGCTCTGCGAGACGGGGCCACCCAACGAACCTTGACCGACCTCGACTACCTCTTAGGAGTCTCCGATCTGACCCGCCAAGGCGCTCTCCGTCTGCGTCGCGCCTCGGCGGCGAACACCCCCGTGGGGCCCTTCGTCGACCCGGACGCTGTGGTCCCCACGTTGCTCGAACTGCCACGACTCCTGGCCGCTGCCGACTCGATCGAACGCGACCCGGACGACCAGAGCGCCATCAAGGACCTCCTCGACGCCGGGTCTGGCTCCTTGGGCGGCGCCCGCCCGAAGGCCTCGGTACGCGACGGCGAGCGCCTCCTCATTGCCAAGTTCCCGCACAAGGATGACGACTGGGACGTGATGGCCTGGGAGATGACGGCCCTCGACCTGGCAGCGTCCGCTGGCATCTCGGCACCGGGCCGACGAGTCACCCGTCTCGGGGGTCGAACCGTCCTGCTCCTCGACCGCTTCGACCGCACGCCCGAAGGTCTCCGGTTGCCCTACGTCACCGCCATGACGCTCCTGGGCAGTGCCGACGGCTCCGTCTCGGACTACACCGACATCTGTGACGCCATCTCCGACGTGGGAGCCTCTCCGCGCGCCGACCTCGAAGCGCTCTGGCGTCGCGTCGCCTTCTCGGTCGTCCTCCACAACACCGACGACCACATGCGAAACCACGGTTTCACCCGCGCGCCCGGCGGTTGGACGCTGACCCCCGTCTTCGACGTCAACCCCGAACCCAACATGGCCAAGGACCGCGTCACCGGTATCGACGGAGCCCGCAGCGCCGCCGACGAAGCCCTCGGACTGGAGTCGCTCGCCGTCGAGTGCCGCCTCAGCGCCGCCCGCCGCTCCACCATCGCTCGCGAGGTGCTTGCGGCAGTCGTCGACTGGCGTCGCGTCGCACAGTCCCACGGCGTCTCTGCTGCCGAGACCGACCGGTTCGCGGCGACCTTCACCGCCGGAGCCGACACGCTCAGCGCGCTGACCTGAGCCCGGCGCGTTCGCGCCGTCTGAGATCCCACGTTCGTCCAGCCCAGGAAGGTCGACATGCCCCGCAGGTCCCCGGTCCCAACCAGGACCTGGGCTGCGCCGTCCCCCTGGCCATCGACTGGCCGGCGCATGCCAAAGGAGAGCCACACGGGACCCCGGACGGTCAGCGTGGGCACGGGACCAGCACCAGCCCGCACCCCAGGGGGACGACGAAGCCCCAGGTCTGCTGACCTGGGGCTTCGTCGCAGGTGCCGTGGTGCGCGTGACCTCAGAAGGCGACGTAGTCGAGGAACCCGTCGGACTTGCGCGAGACCATCTCGATCGTGACGTCGTGGTCGCCCGCACCGAGACCGACGAAGGTCTTGGTCCAGCCGAACGTGACGCGCTTGGTGTCGCTGCTGAAGTCGATCCGACCCACGACCAAGCCGTCGACGATGACGTCGGCGGCGCCGCCGTTGCGGGCGCGCCCGTAGACGATCTGCATCGCGTCACCGTTGGTCGTGAAGTCCGCCGTCGGGACCCCCGTCTGCTTGGTGAACGTGTCGCAGTAGCTGCCCTTGTCGGCCCGGTCCGAGCGCACCTTGCGCCAGCCGACGAGGGTCATGTCCTCGTTCTGGCAGTTGAGCTTCCTGAGCACCTCGACCCGGACCGACTGGGTGTCGACCAGGCCCCCTTCATCGGTGATCGTCAGGGTGACGATCTTGACTCCGGCGGTGGTGTAGGTGGCCCTGGCGCGTCGGGAGGTCGCGTCGACGGTGGAGCCCTCGTCGTCGAAGTCCCACTCGAACTTCAGGTCCGAAACCGCAGTCTCGTTGTCGTAGGAGCCCTTGGCCTTCAACACGACCGTGTCGCCCTTGAGCACGATGTCGGGCGTGGCAACCACGTCCGCGGTCGGCGGGGTGTTGGCCGTGGCGGGAACCACGTGCACGACCACGGTGGCCGTGTCGCTGGCCCCGGCGGAGTCGGTCACCGTGACCGTGGCGGTGTAGTCGCCCACCTCGTCGTAGGAGGTCGTGACGCGGGCGCCGCGGGCGTCGAGCGTCGAGTCGCCGTCCCCGAAGTCCCAGGCGTAGGTGAGCGCGTCACCGTCGGGGTCACTCGATCCCGAGGCGTCGAAGGTGATGTCCGACTCCACCTCGACCGTGCTGTGGTCGGCCAGCGCCGAAGCCTCGGGCGCCCGGTTGGTCTGTCTGACCGTGACCACCGTGGTGTCGGTGTCGCTGGCGTTGGACGGGTCGGTGACCGTGAGCGTGGCGGTGTAGGTGCCCACGGCGCTGTACGTGTGGCTCACCGTGGCGCCCTGCGCGCTGGCCGTGCCGTCCCCGAACGACCAGGTGTAGGTCAGGTTCGCCGGGGTCTCGGTGTCGGTGGTACCGGTCGAGCTGAACACGAACTGCTCGCCCGGGTAGCCGGTCGCGTGGTCGACGCCGGCCTTGGCGCTCGGGGCGGTGTTCACCGGCCCGACGACGTTCTCCGCACCCACCGTGTAGGCGCACGGCCCGGTGGCCTTGTCGGCGTCCGGGACGAGAAGGACCAGGCTGCGGCGACCCACCAGGGACAGGCCGGAGACGATCGCTCCGGGCTTCAGGATGCCCGGCTTCCCGAGGCCCGCCCAGGTGGCGGCAGGAAGGGTCGCCCGGATCTCGTCCGTGGTCGGGTTGAACGAGCCGGGCAGGCCGGAGGACAGCGTCTTGCGCCCGCCCTGGGTCCCGCTGAAGTCGCCGAGCACGAAGCTCTCGCCGCCGTCCTCGGTCAGGCGCGAGGCGGTGATGTAGTAACCGGCTCCCCCGAAGGAGAAGTTGAAGTCGAAGTACTCACCGGTTCCCTCGGCACCGCCCGGCGTGGCGGCCAGGTCGGAGACCTTCCAGTGGAAGGTGACGTCCGAGGTGGTCGGGTCAGCGGTCAGCCAGGCCCGGGTGATGTCGATGCCCTTGGCGTCCGGACCGCCCGGGATGCTCTGGCCGAAGCCGCCGGTGGCGTCACCCTCGGGATCGGTGAACTCCGCGGTCGGGGTACAGACGGGGCCGTCGTTGCTGACGGTGACGTGGGCACCGGTCAGCTTCTCCACCGCCGCCGCCATGTCGACCAGGCCGTGGCCGGCGTCGAAGGTGGTGCCGGTGGTGCTGCCGGGGTTGCGGGTGTCGGTCTGGTAGGTGCGGCTGCCGAAGTGGTAGGCCGTGTCCACCATGAGGTTCTCGATTTCACCAGGGGTCAGCATCCGCCCCAGCTTCTTCGCGGCAACCTGCTGCAGCAGCGCGACGTACCCGGTGATGTGCGGGGTCGCCATGGAGGTGCCGCTGATGGTGTTGTAGTTGGGGTCACCGGTGTCCAGGCCGGTCGAGCAGACCGGCAGGTAGGGACGGCAGGCCGAGGTGATGTTCGCGCCCGGGGCGGAGATGTCGGGGTAGGTGGCGACGGCGCCGCTCTTGCCTCGCGAGGAGGACGAGTCCAGGTCGTTGTCACGCGTGCCGCTGTTCGCGTCGTCGTAGTTGGCGACCGAGATGATGCCCGGCGTCGGGTCGAGCCCGAAGGGGTTGGTCGCGACGGCCGAGCCGTCTCCGCCGTCGTTGCCGGCGGCAAAGGTCACGACCACACCGTCGGCCACGAGCGCGCGGGCGACGACGTCCTCGGGCGAGTCGGCGCTGTAGGCCGTGTCGCTCACGCCCCAGGAGTTGTTGACCGCGACCACAGGACCGCAGGAGCCGTCGCCGCAGGGGTCGGCGTGGTGGTCGAGCACCCAGTACATCGCCGTGACCCCGCTGAGCACGGTGATGGTGTAGCCGGTGCTGAGGGACACGATGTCGGCCTCGGGAGCGGCGCCACGAAGGTGGCGTCCGGTCGAGTCGGTGACGATGCCGCCGGCGGCGATCCCGGTCACGTGGGTGCCGTGGCCGCCTCCCGAGGGCGTGTCCGTGTCGTTGGCGGCTGTCACGTCGGCCAGGCACTCCGCGGCGGTGTGGTAGGCCTCGTCCTTGAGGAAGATCGAGCCGACGTCGCCGACCAGGTCGTGGCAGATGACCTTCATGTTCTTCTTCACCCGCGAGTCGCCGTTCGCGTCGGCGAACATCGGGTGAGTGCCGTCAGTCCCGGAGTCGACGATGGCTACCGAGAAGCCCTTACCGGTGAACTTGTCGAGGGTGCCGTCACCGTCCACGTCCACGGCGCCGTCGTGCAGGTACTTCGCGCGGGTCGCGATGTGCGAGGTGTTGGAGAAGTACTCCAGCGGCTGGTCGGCCCAGTCGACCCGGGTGACACCGTCCGTGGACGCCAGGGCGCTGACCTCGGCGGGCGTACCGATGGCGACAGCCATGCCGATCCGGTCGAGGCTGATCTCCGGCGAGAGACCCGCCGACGCGACGGCCTGCTTGGCAGTCTCGAGGCTCCCACCGGCCTGGATCATCACGCGGACAGGCGTGCTGGCCGAGACGTCGTCGAGGTGGGAGACGAGCGCCGGCTGGAGGACGTTGGTCGTGGTCCTCGCTGCACCTGCAGGTGCAGCGAGGGTGGGGGCGGTGGCCAGTACGACGGCCAGGGTGACGGCGCGGATCAGCGCCCGGGGGGGTATGCGGGTCATCGCGGCTCTTTCGGAGGGAACCGGGGTGCGGTTCTGGCGGGGGAGTGACCAGGTTGCAGTCACCTGCTCAACGAGGTAGCTGCCCGGGCGTTAGGCACAATTCTTGGCGCCAAGGCGGGCGAGCGCCGGCTCCGGTGTTGGGGAGCGCGCTCAGCCCTCCGCTGAGGGGCTCTCGTCCCGGTCGCGGTAGGCCGCCACGGCGGTGTGCAGGGTGGGGAAGATCCGGTCCCTGCCGATCCGGTCGAGGAAGCCGGACGGTGCCAGCTCGGCCAGCAGGTCCTGCTTGACGCGGGTCAGGCCCATCACGATGCCGCGATCGGCGAGCTCCTGGCGCAGCGACTCGAGGGTGTCCGCCGCGGTGATGTCAACCTCGACCATCGCCTCGGTGTTGAGCACGAACCACTCGACCGGCGTCTCGGACTCCGTGATGGCGGCCAGGGCCCGGGAGCGGAAGTTCTCGGCGTTGGCGAAGAAGAGGGGCGAGTCGTAGCGGTAGATCATCAGCCCCGGGACGACCGAGGCACCGGGCCAGTCCTTGACGTCGTGCATGCCCGCGAGCCCGGGGACGTAGCCCTCCACCGCGTCGTGGGGACGGGCCACCCGGCGCAGCAGGTCGAGGACCGAGAGCCCGATCGCGACCAGCACCCCGTTGAGGACCCCCACGACCAGGACGGCGAGCGTCGTACCCAGCGCGAGGACCAGCTCGCTGCGCCGGAACGCTCCGAACCGACGGAACTCCGAGACCTCGACCAGCTTCACCGCCGCGTAGACGACCACCGCGCCCAGGGCGGCCGTCGGGAAGGCCGCCAGCAGCGGGCGCGCGGTGAGCACGGCCAGCGCGGTGAACAGCACGGTGAAGCCGCCGGCGAGCTGGCTGCGCGCACCGACCGCGTGTGCGATCGCCGTCCGGCTGCCGCTGCTGCTGACCGGGAAGCCGTGCAGCAGCCCGGCCCCGAGGTTGGCCGCACCGAGAGCGAGCAGCTCGCGCCGGTCGTCGATCCGGTGCCCGCCGCGAGCGGCGAAGGCACGCCCGGTCAGCACGTTGTCGGTGTAGCCCACGAAGGCCACGCCCAGCGCCGGCCCGAGCAGCGAGAGGACCTCGGCCCCCGAGAGGTGGGGCACGCCGGGGACCGGCAGGCCGGCGGGGATCTCCCCGATCACCAGGACGCCCGTGTCACGCAGGTGCAGCACCGCGGTGGCCGCGGTCGCGCCGAGCATCCCGAGCAGCGCCATCGGTGAGCGCGGCCAGCGGGCGGAGCCCACGAGCATGACGGCGAGCGTGGTCAGCCCCAGCGCCAGCGTGGGTCCGTGCGCCTGGCCCAGGTGGCGCACGACGAAGGCCGCCTCCGGGAAGACGCCGTCGGCCGTCACGGGTACGCGGGTCAGCTTGCCGGCCTGCGAGACCACCATGATCACCGCGATCCCGGCCATGTAGCCGACCAGGACCGGCCGGGAGAGCAGCTGGGCGATCGCCGAGAGGTGGCCGAGCCACCCGAGCAGGCACAGCACCGCCACGACCAGCGCCAGCGCGGCGGCGAAGTCCGTGGGGTGAGCGGCCGCCCCCGCGACCGAGCCCAGCGCTGCTGCCGTGAGCAGGGCGGTGGTCGACTCGGGCCCGACCGAGAGCAGGGGCGAGGAGCCGAGCATGAGGTACGCCGTCAGGGCGCCGATGGCGGCCCAGAGCCCGACCACGGCCGGCACGCCGGCCAACGCGGCGTACGCCATCACCTGGGGGATGAGGTACGCCGTCACGGTGACGCCGGCGAGCGCGTCCCGGCCCAGCCACGCGCGCTCGTAGCCCTCGGTCCAGCGGGGGAGGGCCCGGCGCATGCGCATGGTGGCAATCTAGGGCGCTGAGGCCCTGGTCGAGGGGCGCTCAGACGAAGAGCAGCTGGGCGCCCTCGGTGAGCTCCATGAAGTCGGAGGCGCTGATGATGCCCTCGACCTCGGAGTAGAGGTCCTTGGGCTCGAGGTGCTGCATGTCGGCCGACATCTTGCAGGCCCACAGGTGGCCGCCGGAGTCCACGATCTGCTGGAGGAACTCAGGGACCTCGGGGACCCCGAGCTCGGCGATCGACTTCTTCAGCTGGTGCGTCGCCATCGCGGTCATGCCGGGCAGGCCGCCGAGCCCCTGGGGCAGGTGCGTGGCGGTGTTGCCGAGCATCGTGAACTTCAGGTCGCCCATCGTCTTCTTGTTGATCATGTCGAAGCCCCAGAACGTGAAGAACAGGTGCGTCTCGATCCCTTCGCCGAGGGCGGCGTTGCCCAGGATCAGGGCCGGGTAGGCCATGTCAAGGCTGCCCTTGGAGCAGATGATCGCGAGCTTGCGGTCGGTCTGCGCCGCGTCGAACGACGGCAGGATCGGGGTGGTCTGGGTGTCGGCGGTGGTGGTCATCTCGGTCATCTCCTGGTGAGGCGGAACGGGGTGGGGCAGCGAAGCTCAGACGCAGCCGTGCGGCTTGGGCAGCCCCGAGACGTAGGCCAGCTTCTTGGCCGGCTTCTTGGGGAAGAGCACGAAGAGCTGCTTGGTCGGGATCCCGCCCACCACGCTGATGCGGCGCAGGGTCGCGGTCTCGCCCTGGTCCTCGTAGTCCTTGCGCAGGAACCGGATCGCGGCCCAGTGCTCGTCGGTCAGCTCGAGACCGATCTGGGTGGCGAGCGAGGAGGCGAGCTCCTCGGTCCACTCACCGGGGTCGGTCAGGAAACCTTCCTCGTTGACGTGGATGGTGGTGCCGTCGATGGTCGTCGTGGGCATGGCGTCAGGCCTCCTCGGTCGGGATGTGCTTGCCGGCCATGGACATGTGGGTCGGCAGGGGAACGGGGTGTCCGGGGAGCAGGACGTTCCAGTAGATGTGGCGGAACGCGAGCTTCCCGAGGTGGTTGGCGCGGGTCTCCTTGAGCAGGCTCATCGGACCCACGACCGGCACCGGGAACTTCCCGGGCAGCGGCTCGGTGTCGTAGTTGAAGTCGATCAGCAGCGCCTTGTCGTCGCCGGACTCCACGAAGCAGTTGGCGTGGCCGTCGAACGAGCCGGTCATCGGCTGGCCAGCGATGTGCTGCAGGAAGTTCTCGACGAAGACCTCGACCGCGAAGTGCGCGACCGACCCGGCCTTGGAGGCGGGAATGTCGCTGGCGTCGCCGACCGCGAAGATCGTGTCGTGCGCCGTCGAGAGCAGCGTGTGCTTGTCGACCGGGACGTAGTTCAACTCGTCGCCGAGACCCGACCGGGCCACGAAGTCGGCGCCCATGTTGAGCGGCACCGTGACCAGCAGGTCGAACGGGATCTCGCGCTCGTCGTACGACACCAGGGCCTTGGCCTCGTTGTCGATGCTCTCGACGAGGAAGTCGGTCTCGACCCGGATCTTGCGCTCCTCGAGCATGCTGCCCAGGTGCGCCGAGGCGATCGGCTTGGTGAAGGCGCCGTCGAGGGGGGTCACGTAGACCAGCTCGACCCGGTCGCGCAGACCGTGCTCCCGCAGCCACGCCTCGGCGAGGAAGGTGAACTCGAGCGGGGCCACGGGGCACTTGATCGGCATCTCGGTGATGTGGACGACCAGGCGGCCGTGGTCGAAGTCGCGCAGTGCGACGGCCAGCGCCTCGGCACCCTCGAGGGTGTAGAAGTCGAAGATGCTGCGACGCCACTCGGGCCCGGTCATCCCGGGGGTCTGGTCGGGGCGCGGGGTGGTGCCGGAGGCGATGACCAGGTAGTCGTAGTCGAGCTCGCGGCCGCCCTCGAGGACGACCTGGCGCTGCTCGGCGTCCACCTTGTCGACCTCGGCGAGCACCAGCTCGACGCCGTCGGAGAGGAAGTGGTGGCGCGTGCGCACGACCTCGTCGCGCGTGTAGGCGCCGAACGGGATGAACAGGTAGCCCGGCTGGTAGTGGTGCTCGTCGTCGCGGTCAACGACGGTGATGCTCCACTCGTGGTCGTCGAGGCGACGACGCAGCTTGTTGGCGATCATGGTCCCGGCCGTGCCGGCACCCAGGACGAGCAGCTTCCTCATGAGATCTCCTTGATGGGGTCACTTCGATCAGACCGCACCGACGAGCTCGCCGTCTGCGGTCCAACGCCCGCTTCCGGAGGGTCACTGGTCCCCCGTGGGGCGGGACCGGTGACACGGCGCTCGTGCGGGGGCTCGTACGCCGCGGGGTGGCTGCAGTAGTCGTGGACCGCCCGGGAGAACTGCGCGGCCTGGTAGCCGTCGACGTAGCGGTGGTCGAACGTGGCGGTGAGCAGCAGCGTGGGGCGCACGACCGCCCGGCCGGCCACGGCGACGGGACGCTGGGTGACCGCGCCGACCAGCACCAGGACCGGCACCTTGTAGTAGGAGGCCAGCGGCGAGTAGGCGTGGGCGATGCCCCACATACCGACCGAGGTGATCATCGCGCCGCCGAACGACTGGCGCCGCATGCCGAGCGCGGGCAGGTCGAGGTTCAGGTCGGAGGTGAGCCACGCGGAGAGCCGCAGCCCCAGCCGCAGGGCTCGGGGCGGCAGCACCGTCAGCAGCGTCTTGGCCCGGCCGAAGGCCTCGTCCGTGCCGTCGGCGATGGCGCTCGTCCCTCGGGTCAGCTCGTGCGCGATCTCGACGGCGGACTTCTCGTCGGCGCGCTCGACCTTGATCCCGGTCAGCTCGTCGCCGCCCTCGGCGGCCACGATGAAGAAGACGTCGGTGGTCTCGCGGGGGTACTCCCGGCCGTGGGCCAGCCGCATCTGCATCCCCGGCACGCTGACCAGCCCGTGGGCCACGGCCCGGCCCACGAGGTGGGTCACGGTGACGTGCTCACCGGTGTGCTCGCGGAGCAGCTCGGCGTACGCCGTCAGCTCGGCGGCGTCGATCTCGAGGTCGCCGGTGAACTGCGGGTCGGTGGGCGGGCCCCAGGTGGCTCCCGCCAGCTTGCGCCAGCCGTGCACACGTCGTCCCATCGGAGCTCCTGACCTCGTCGTTGGGGTCAGCCTCGCCAGGGGTGCGCGCCCGCGCGAGTGCCAAGGGTCCGGGAGCGGCCGGGACCTTCTCCCCCTGCTCGGCGGTTGGTGGCGCCCCGGGATACTGGGCGTCATGTCAGCGACCCACGCCCCCATGCCGAGCGCGGAGGAGCTGGCCGAGCCGATGCGCTCGCGCTGGAGCCCCAGCATCTTCGACGACCGACACCGGCTCGACCACGACGACCTGGTGACGATCCTGCGGGCCGGGCAGTGGGCCCCCAGCGAGGGCAACTCCCAGCCCTGGGCGTTCATCGTGGCCGAGCGGGGCAGCGCCAGCCACGCGCACCTGGTGGCCCACCTGAGCCGCGGCAACGCCGGCTGGGTGCCGCGCGCCTCGGTCGTGCTCGTCACCGTCACCCAGGTCGCGCCCGACGAGGACGGCAACGGCGGCGGTCGCTACACGCAGTACGACCTGGGCCAGGCTGCGGCCCACATCACCCTGCAGGCCCGGTCGATGGGACTGCACGCCCACCAGTTCTCGGGGTTCGACCAGGACGCCCTGCACACGGCGCTCGCCGTTCCGGACCACTTCCGCGTGATGACCGGGATCGCGATCGGCGTTCCCGGCGACCCAGCCGAGGTCGACGAGCGCACCCGGGGCCGTGAGGAGAAGGTCCGGGTCCGCAAGCCGCTCGGCGCGTTCGCGTACGCCGCCACTTGGGCCGATCCGTGGGCCACCGGCCCGGAGGGCGATCAATGAGACGCCGCACCGGGGTGAAGTCCGGGATCCTCGTGGCGCTGCTCTTCGTGATGATCAACCTGCCGGTCGTCCACAGCAGCTACCTCGCCTGGCGCGTGCAGCACTCCGGCACGGAGGTCACCGCACAGGTGACCCAGCACCGGGTGCTGCCCCCGAGCGACCACCCGGAGTACTACCTCGAGTTCGTCCTGCCCCCCGAGGTCGACCCGGCTCAGAAGAAGCAGTTCGCCCAGGTGGACCGGGAGACCTACGACCGGGGGCTGGCCGAGGATCAGCTGCGGGTCCGGGTGCTGGCCGACGAGCCCTCCGCCTATGCCGTGGACGGCCAGGTCACCTCACGCGGCCTCGGCATCGTCATCACCCTGGTCGCCGACCTGGCGCTGCTGGTCATGCTGCTCCTGCTCTGGCGCTTCGGCGACCGGCTCCGCCCCCAGCTGACGGGGGTGGCGGTCGGTGCCGTCGAGCGCTGCCCGCCCGGCTTCGCGCTGGAGCGGATCGAGGGCGATCTCTACCTGGTGCGAGGTGAGGTGTCGGTCATCGAGGGCGACGAGATCGTGCTGGACGTCGGCGGTCGCTCGGTCCGCATCGACCTGGACGGCCACGACAACCCGGTGGGTCACCAGCAGCCGGCGCAGGTGCAGGCTCGCCTGGTCGGGTAGCACTCAGGCGAGCGGCAGCAGGACGGTCACCGTCATCGCGTCGCCGTGGGTGCACGCGACGTCGTACGCCGTGCCGGTGCGCTCGTGCCGACCACCGAAGCACAGGCGCAGCTCCCCGTTGCTGCGGGCCACGATGCTCTCGACCAGGGAGAGTCCCAGGCCGAAGCCGCTGCCTGAGCGTGAGGCGGGAGCCCGGGTGAACCGACGGGTGGCCGTGGCCAGCAGCTCGGGCTCCATGCCGGGACCCTCGTCGACGACGGTGAGCCGGCCGCACGGACCGACCCGGTCAACGGTCACCGAGACCGGCTCGGCGCCGTGCCGCAAGGCGTTGTCGAGCAGGTTGCCGAGCAGCTGCTCTACAGCGGCGGCGGGCAACCGCACGGCGACGGGCTCGCCGGTCACCAACCGGACTTCCCCTGCGTGAGAGGTGGCCCGGGTCAGTGCGTTGCGACGGGTCACGAGCTGGCCGGCGACCCCGGCCAGGTCGACCCCGACCGAGCCGACGTCCTCGAGGTCGTCAGGGCCCTCGTGACCGACCTGCAACAGGTGATCGGCGAGGGCGACCAGGCGCACCACGTCGGTCTCGATCTCCGCGAGGACCCGCTCGTGCTCGGCCACCGAGCGGGAGCGCCGCTGCGCCAGCTGGACGCGGGTGGTCAGCAGGGTCAGCGGGGTGCGCAGCTCGTGGCTGGCGTCGTTGACGAAGCGGCGCTCCCGGTCGACCGCCTCCTCGAGGGCGTCCAGCATTGTGTTGAACGTGGCACCCAGCCGGGTGATCTCGTCGTTGCGACCGGGCGGCACCTCGAGGCGGACCCCGGTCGCGCCGGCGATGATGTCGTCGGCCTGGGCCCGGTAGCGCTCGACCGGTTGCAGGGCGAAGCGGGCCAGCCGCTCCCCGACCAGCGAGGTGACGAACAAGGCCCCGAATCCGGCCGCCGCCAGCTGGGCCAGCAGCTCGAGGAGCGCCTCGTCGCGGTGGTCGCGGCGCACGGCCACGACGAGGACCGCGGCCTGCTGGTGATCGGCGCCGGGCAGGGAACTGGCGTAGACGCGCAAGGGGTCGTGGGCGAACGGCAGCAGGTTGCCCACGTTCTTCTGGAGCGGTGCCTCCAGCGCGTCACTCACCACCTCCCCGGACACGAGGGCGCGCGTGGTCAGGGTGGGACTGGCCGACAGGATCCGTCCCTGCCGGTCGAGGACCTGGTAGAGCTCGTCGCCGACGACCCGGTTCCCCTGTGTGGAGACCCCGCCGTCCGGCCCGACCAACGGGGCCAGCAGGCGGGTGTCGGTGGTGAGGTCGCCGTCCAGCTGGCGGTCCAGGGCGAACTGGACCCGCCAGTAGACGAAGGCGCCGGCAGCGGTCAGGACGAGGAACATCGTGGCGGAGAACCCGGCCACCAGCCGCACGCGCAGGGGCAGCCGGCTGAGACGGGTGCGCGTCCCGCTGAAGACCCGGCGACTCATGGGATGTCGTCGATCCGGTAGCCCGCGCCGCGCAGGGTGGTGATGGTCTGGGTCCCGAACGGGCGGTCGATCTTGGCGCGCAGGCCGGCGACGTGCACGTCGATGACGTTGCTGCGCAGGTCGGTCTCGCCGTCCCAGACCTCGTCGAGGATCGTGAAGCGGGTGACCACCCGGCCGGCGCGCTCCATCAGCAGACGCAGGATGTCGAACTCGCGGGCCGACAGCTCGATCTCGGTGTCGTCACGGGTCGTGCGCCGAGCCGCCGGGTCGAGCACCAGGTCGCCGACGCGCAGCGGCTGGTCGGCGTCCTCCTCGTCGGCGTGCGCGCGGCGGCGCAACGCCCGCAACCGGGCGATGAGCTCGTCGAGGTCGAACGGCTTGACGAGGTAGTCGTCGGCGCCGGCGTCGAGGCCGGTGATCCGGTCCGGAACCGTCGAGCGGGCCGTGAGCATCAGGACCGGCGTGCGGACGCCCACCTCGCGCAGCCGGCGACAGACGGTCACCCCCTCGATCCCGGGCAGCATCCAGTCGAGCAGCAGCACGTCGTACGACGCGTCGGCGAGTGCCGCCGAGTACGCGGCGCGCCCGTCGACCACGACGTCGACGTCCCAGCCGGCCTCGCTCAGGGACTGCTCGAGCAGAGCGGCCAGCCGGGGCTCGTCCTCCGCGACCAGCACGCGGGGTTGCCCGGTCGAGTTCACTCCACGACGGTAGCGTTCGCGCGGTGAAGTCTCGATGAAGGGCGTGGGAGCACGATGAGTCAGCCGAGTGCTGCACCGGCCCCTGCTCCGGGTCTGAGGCCGACCTGGTCGCCGTGGCGCACTGTCGTCTGGTTCGGCATCGTCAGCCTGGCCGCCGACATGGTCTACGAGGGTGCCCGGGCGATCACGGGTCCGTTCCTGGCCTCGCTGGGCGCCTCGGCGCTGGTCGTGGGCCTCGTGACCGGGGCGGGCGAGGCCGCCGCCCTGGTCTTCCGGCTCGTCTCCGGTCCGTTGGCCGACCGCAGTGGCCGCTACTGGTCGCTCACCATCCTCGGCTATGCGATGACCGCCGTCTGCGTCCCGCTGATGGCGGTGGCGCCGTTCCTGGGCGGCGCCGGGCTCGCGTTCGGCGCGACCATGGTGCTCCTGGAGCGGACCGGCAAGGCGATCCGCAGCCCGTCGAAGTCGGCCCTGCTGGCGCACGCCGCTCGCGCGGTGGGCCGGGGCCGGGGCTTTGCCGTGCACAAGGCGCTCGACCAGGTCGGTGCCTTCGCCGGGCCCCTGCTGGTGGCCGGGGTGATCGCCGTGACCGCGCGCACGTGGGCCGGCCTGGCTGTGCTGGCGATCCCGGCGGCCGCGGCAATGGCGCTGCTGCTCGTGGTGCGCTCCCGCGTCCCCGACCTCACGGTCTATGACGAGGAGCCGGTCGTCGCCCGGGCAGGGGCCCGGATCGAACACCCGTTGCGGCTGCCCGGTGCCTTCCACCTCTTCGCCGTGTCGTGCGCGGCCAGCACGCTCGGGCTGATGACCTTCGGGATCATCTCCTACCACCTGGTCGACGCCGGCCTGGTCCGTCCGGCGCTGGTGCCGGTCGTCTACGCCGCCGCGATGGCGGTCGAGGCGGTCTCCGCGCTGGCCACCGGCTTCGCCTACGACCGGGTGGGCGCCCGGGTGCTGCTCGCGCTGCCGTTCCTCGTGGCCCTGGTGCCGTTGCTCACCCTCGACAGCCGGTTCGGCTTGGTCCTGGCGGGGGTCCTGGTGTGGGGAGCCGCCGTGGGGATCCAGGACTCGACCGTCAAGGCACTGGTGGCCGACCTGGTCCCGGCCGGCCGACTGGCCACGGCGTACGGCGTCTTCGCGGCGTTCCAGGGGGGTGCGGCGCTGGTGGGCGGTGTGCTCGCCGGGGCGCTGTACGGCGGCGGGGTGCGCGACCTGGTCCTGGTGGTGGCGCTGTGTCAGGCGGTGTCGCTGGTGCTGCTCGTGGTGGTGCTCAGGCGGCGCGGCTGAGCCATGGCCGTGAGGAGCACGCCGATCATGACGAGCGGCCCGAGCAGGACGAAGCCCATGGCGCCGACGGTGAACACGGTGACGAATGACATGGCTATGTCGTGCTCGGAATGGCGGTGACCCAAACCTGGTCTAGACCGATTCTCACCGCTCTCCTGCCAGAATGTGAGCATGCCCACCCTCACCGACTTCGCCGCCCGCGCCCTTGACGGCACCGACGTGGACCTGGCGGCCTACGCCGGCCAGGTCGTCCTGGTCGTCAACACGGCCTCCCAGTGCGGCTACGCCTCCCAGCTGCCCGGTCTCCAGGAGCTCCACGACACCTATACCGGTCGGGGCTTCACCGTCCTGGGCTTCCCGAGTGACCAGTTCAAGCAGGAGCCCGTCGCCGACGACGAGATGTCGGCGGTGTGCGAGCGGAACTTCGGCGTCAGCTTCCCCATGTTTGCCAAGGTCGCGGTGAACGGGCGGCACGCGCACCCGTTGTACAAGTGGCTGCGCTCGGAGAAGCGCGGAGTGCTCGGCGGCCGGATCAACTGGAACTTCACCAAGTTCCTCGTCGACCGTGACGGCCGGGTGGTCGCCCGCTACGGCCCGTCGACCACGCCGACGCAGATCGCGGACGACGTGGAGCAGGCCCTCACCGCCTGAGCGCGTCGGGTGACTTGCTGGTAACCGCAAGGGCGGAGCAAGGTTCGCTCATGGCCGCCACCGCTTCGTCGTACTCGATCACCATGCGCCTGCACACCGCACCGGACCACGGGGTGGTGGGCGCGGTGGCCACGGCGATCGCGCAGGCGGGCGGGGTCGTGACCGCCATCGACGTGACGGACTCCAGCCACGACCGGCTCGTCGTCGACGTGACCTGCTCGGCGAGCGATGCCGACCACGCCTCCGTGCTCGAGGCCGCCGTCAATGCGGTCCCGGGGGTGGAGGTGCACAAGGCGAGCGACCGGACCTTCCTGCTGCACCTCGGCGGCAAGATCGAGGTCGCCTCCAAGGTGCCGCTGAAGAACCGCGACGACCTCTCGATGGCCTACACCCCCGGCGTCGGCCGGGTGAGCATGGCGATCGCCGAGCACCCCGACGACGTCTGGCGGCTGACCGTCAAGGGCAACTCGGTGGCGGTCGTCACCGACGGCTCCGCGGTGCTCGGCCTGGGGAACCTCGGGCCCGGCGCGGCGTTGCCGGTGATGGAGGGAAAGGCCGCGCTGTTCAAGAGGTTCGCGAACATCGACGCGTGGCCGATCTGCCTGGCCTCGCAGGACACCGACGAGATCGTGCGCGCCGTCGAGATGATCGCCCCCGGCTTCGGCGGCATCAACCTCGGGGACATCGCGGCCCCGCGCTGCTTCGAGATCGAGGCCAGGCTGCGAGCCAGCCTCGACATCCCGGTCTTCCACGACGACCAGCACGGCACGGCAATCGTCGTGCTCGCGGCCCTCACCAACGCGCTGCGGGTGGTGAAGAAGACGCTGCCCGCCGCGAGGATCGTCGTGGCCGGCGCGGGCGCGGCGGGTTCGGCGATCGTGACGCTGCTGCTCGCCGGCGGTGCCGGGGACGTGGTCGTCTGGGACCGCGAGGGTTGCCTCTCGGCCGACGACGAGACGCTCCCTCCCGCCAAGCACGAGCTGGCCACGCGGACCAACCCGCGCCTGGTGCGCGGTGACCTGGTGGCCGCCCTCACCGGTGCCGACGTCTTCATCGGGGTCAGCGGGCCGGGCGTGCTGAAGGCCGAGTGGATCGCCCACATGGCGCCCGCCGCCGTCGTCTTCGCGCTCGCCAACCCCGACCCGGAGGTCGACCCGGCCGAAGCCGACAAATATGCCGCGGTGGTGGCCAGCGGCCGCTCGGACTACCCCAACCAGATCAACAACGTGCTGGCCTTCCCGGGCGTCTTCCGGGGGCTGCTCGACGCCCGGGCCTCCGAGATCACCACGGAGATGCTGCTCCGCGCGGCGAGGGCGATCGCCCATGTGGTCAAGGACGAGGAGCTGAACCCCAACTTCATCATCCCGACCGTCTTTCACCCCGACGTGCCCAAGGCGGTCGCCGCGGCGATCAGGGGAACCACGGACTGAGTGCCCGAAAGACAAATCTTCACTAAATCCGGGTTAGGGACCTGTGCCTCTGTGCTAATGGACGGTGACGGCGCAGACTGACTGACATGTCCTACGGGGTCCTTGCGTCCAAGAGCGGGCAGCTGTGCGTCGACGAGCTGCCGGCCAGTGGTGCGCGGGGCGCGCCCGTGGGCGAACTCGACCGCTTCCGCTCCATGTGGGGAGCCACCTGGGTCACCGGTCGGCTCACGCTCACCAGCCTCCACCTGACCTTCGTGCCGCACTCGATGGTCAAGGGGGTCCGGATGATGCAGCTCGACCTGCGCCGGGTCGCCGACGTCGAGATCAGCGATGGCCGGATCTCGCGGACGGTCACGGTCCGCCTGCAGCAGGGAGCGGTCCACTTCCGCTGCCACGGGGGCTCCGCGCTCGCCGAGCAGATCGCGGCCGCCGCCGCGGTCGTGCCCGCCGAGTCACGGCTGAGACGAGGTCCGCTGATCAGCCACGGCTGAGGCTCCGACTTTACAAACGGCTACCTCTTGTCAAACTGGTTGACAATCTCTATGGTCCTGTAAAGCAGATCGTCGAGCAGCGTCAGCAGGAGGCAGCCATGGGCACCAGTCCGATCGCGAACAGCACGGTCCCCGCGGGATCGACCGTGCAGTGGCAGGACAAGAAGCGCTACCTGTGGCTGATCGGCCTGGTGGTGCCGATGCTGGCCTTCATCGGCTACGGGCTCTGGGCCGCCACGGGCGTCGGCGCCTTCTTCTGGATCGGCCCCGTCGTGATCCTGGGCGTCGTGCCGGCCATCGACCTGCTGACCGGGCTCGACCGCTCCAACCCGCCGGACGACGTGATCGAGGCGCTGGAGCAGGACCGCTACTACCGGTGGATCACCTACCTCTTCCTGCCGATCCAGTACGTCGGATTCATCGGCGCCTTCTGGCTGATCGTCCACGGTGACCCGTTCGGGTTCCAGGGCGACCTGACGGCGATCGACAAGATCGGACTGGCCGTCTCCATCGGCGCCATCGGAGGCATCGGAATCAACACCGCCCACGAGCTGGGCCACAAGAAGGAGAGCCACGAGCGCTGGCTCTCCAAGATCGCCCTGGCGCAGAGCTTCTACGGCCACTTCTACATCGAGCACAACCGCGGCCACCACGTGCGTGTGGCCACTCCGGAGGACCCCGCCAGCAGCCGATACGGCGAGAACTTCTACCAGTTCTGGCCCCGCACGGTCGGCGGGTCGCTGGCGAGCGCCTGGCGCCTGGAGAAGCGTCGCTATGCGCGCAAGAACCAGCACCCCTTCCGCATCGGCAACGACGTGCTCAACGCCTGGCTGATGTCGGCGGTGCTCTGGGGCGCGATGATCGCCTGGCTGGGCTTCGGCATCGCGCCGTACCTCGTCATCCAGGCGGTGATGGGCTTCTCGCTCCTCGAGGTCGTCAACTTCATGGAGCACTACGGGATGCTGCGCCAGAAGGTGGGCGTCGGTGAGCGCCAGCGCTACGAGCGGGTGGACCCCAGCCACAGCTGGAACTCCAACAACGTCGCGACCAACGTGCTGCTCTACCACCTGCAGCGCCACAGCGACCACCACGCCAACCCGACCCGTCGCTACCAGACGCTGCGCGACTTCGAGGAGTCGCCGGTGCTCCCGACCGGGTACGCCGGGATGATCGTGCTCGCCCTCTTCCCGCCCCTGTGGCGCCGGGTGATGGACCCCCGGGTGCAGGCGCACTTCGGTGGCGATCTGTCCCTGGCCAACCTCAGCCCCCGCAAGCGGGACAAGATCCTCGCGTCGGTCCCCCCGCCCCGCGCGGAGTCCGGGGCCGAGGTGGCCACGGCCGGCAGGCATGCCGCTTCGTCAGTCCCGGCTGAGGTGCCGGCCGAGGTGCCGGCCGAGGTGCCGGCCGAGGTGATGGCGGCGCGGTGCCCCGGGTGCGGCTACATCTACGACGTGAACGCAGGCGACGAGCACGAAGGGTTCGCGGCCGGCACCGCCTGGGCCGACGTGCCCGCCTCGTGGTGCTGCCCCGACTGCGGGGTGCGCGAGAAGATCGACTTCGTCCCGCTCGCGTCGTCGTACGGCGAGGTGGCCTGATGCGCATCGTGGTGGACCGCGACAGGTGCGAGGGCCTGGGGATGTGCGAGGCGATGGCGCACGAGTTCTTCGAGCTCGACGACGACGACGTGATGCACGTCCTGGACGAGTCGCCCGGGGAGGAGCACCGCTTGCACCTGCACGCCGCGGTCAGCTCCTGCCCGGTCCTCGCCCTCTCGCTGGACGGCTGAGGCCGGCTCCGGGGAGCTGGGTGCGGACGATGGTTCCTAGACTCGGCCCCGTGACCAGCCCTGCAACCGGCACCGCGACCGGCTCCCCGGCCCGCAACCTGCGTGCCCGGATCGTCGAGGCCGCGGTCGTGCTGACCAGTGAGGTCGGCTGGTCGCACGTGACGATGGGTCGGCTCGCCGACCAGGTGGGCGTCAGTCGCCAGACCGTCTACAACGAGGTGGGCACCAAGCCGCTGCTGGCCGAAGCGATGATCCTGCTCGAGCTCGACCGTTTCCTCGGCGTGGTCACGGTCGCCTTCGACGAGCACCCCGACGACCTGGTCGCTGCGATCCGGGCGGCGTCGAGCGGGGTGCTCGAGCTGGCGCAGGACAACCGGCTCCTGCATGCGGTCGTCTCCGCGACGCACGGCGCCGACACCGAGCTGCTGCCCCTGCTCACCACCCACGCGGAGTCCCTGCTCGCCGCCGCCAAGGTGGTGGTCGGCGAGCGGTTGACGCCGTACGACGTGAAGCTGGCCGGTGACCGGCTCGAGGCGGCGATCGACATGGTGGTGCGGGTCGTGCTCAGTCACGTGATGCAGCCGTCTGCCGCGCCCGCCGCGACCGCTGCCGACATCGCCTGGATCGCCGGCCGGGTCCTGCGCTGAGCGGGGGAGTCGCCGCCGCTAGGCGGCGCGGTTCCTGGCCAGGTCGACGGCGTCGCGGAACGCGGCGGTCACGTAGTCGGGCACCGGCATCCCGGCCTGCTGCGCCCAGAGCAGCTCGCGCTCGACCCGGGAGATGGAGACGGTGAACGACTCCAGATCTTCGTCGATGCCGAGGGTGGTCATCACGTCGCCGAAGTCGGCGCGCTGGGGATCGTTGTTGGCGCCGACCGGCGCGAAGGTGTGCCGACGCAGGGTGCGCACCAGCCAGCGCTGCCAGGGGGTGATCTGTTCGGCCAGTCCTTGCGCGGATATCTTGTAGAAGGCGTAGTGGCCCGGCTCCTGGCGGCGGATCGGGGCGATGACGCTCTCCGCGGCGGCCGTCTCGCCCAGCTCGTGCAGCCCGTCGTGGAGGAGGTTGTAGGCGAGCACCGCCGAGCGCTCGGTGGCCATCCCGGTCAGGTAGTAGAGCATCCGCACGACGTCCTGGACGGGGCTCAGGTGGGCAAGCGCGCCGAGCACCTTGAGCTTGGTGCCCACGGCCGAGACGTCGGGGAGCGCGTTGGGGCGACCGATCCGGACCTGGAGTTCGTCGAGGATCTGACCGTGCCGGATCTCCTGCGGCTGCCAGACGTCGGCGTAGAAGTGGCGGTCCACGGCCGGCGGGTCCGGCAGCAGGGTGATCAGCTCGAGCACGTTGCGGTCGACCTCCAGCTCCACGCGCGCCATGTAGTCCAGCACGTGGCCGTAGCGCTCGGCCAGCAGCCGGGGGCGGCGGACCGTGAAGTCGACGCTCGCCAGGTCGATCGGCGGGTGCTCGTCGCCGAGCTTCTCGACCAGGTCCGCGAGACGGGTCTCGGTGGAGCGGGGGCGGGTCCGCGGGACGGGGCGGGTGGTCGTCAGCTGGGCCATGGTGGGGGTTCGGCGCCGAGGGCCGTTCGGATGGGTCGGGCCGTCGTCGTACGCCGGGAAAGAGGCTCTGTACCGCGCCGTCGCGGACGGCTAGGCTGGCCCGGACTGGTGCGCATCACGAAATGAGTTGCTTCATGCGCAACAAAGCCTCCACCGCTGTGCTCATCCGGGTGCTGGAACATGCCCGCTACGAGGTGCTGCCCACGCCGAGCACGGAGGAGAAGGTCCTGGCGCACCTACCGCGGGACCGGGTCATCACCGTCACGGCCTCACCGGGCAAGGGGCTCGCGGCGACGCTCGACCTGGCCGAGCGGCTGGCCGGGCACGGCTACACCGTGGTGCCGCACCTTGCCGCGCGGATGATCACCGGCCGCTCGGAGCTCGCCGAGCTGTGCGAGCGGCTCACCGGCAAGGGGATCAGCCGGATCTTCGTGCCGGGCGGTGACGCCGAGCCCGCTGGCGACTACCCCGACGCGCTCTCGCTCCTGGTCGACCTCGCCGCGCTGGGCCGCCCGTTCGCCCAGGTGGGGGTCGCCGGCTACCCGGAGTCGCACCCGACCATCAACGACGACCTGACCGTCCAGGCGATGTGGGACAAGCGCCACCACGCGACCCATGTGGTCAGCAACCTGACCTTCGACCCCGGCGTCGTGCGCGACTGGATCCGCCGGATGCGCGACCGGGGCATCACGCTGCCTCTGCTGCTGGGGGTTCCGGGACCCGTCGAGCGTGCCAAGCTCTTGAGCATGGCCACCCGGATCGGCGTCGGCGAGTCGACCCGGTTCCTGGCCAAGCACAAGGGGACCCTGGCCCGGCTGGCCGCTCCCGGCGGCTTCACCGGCGAGCGGTTCCTGGAGCAGTGCGCCCCCGCGCTGGCCGCGCCCGACGCCCTGGTCGAGGGGCTGCACGTCTTCACGTTCAACCAGATCGCGGAGACCGAGGCCTGGCGCACCGACCTGCTCCGCCGCCTGCACGGCTGAGCCCCCGGGACGTCATCCGGACGGTGGAGTCCCTTGCTCCCGACGGCTGACGTCCTGGGGGAGGAGAGCGGCGAGGGCGCGCTCGAGGCCGCTGTCCCCGGTTTCCACCACCGTGAGCGGCAGGCCGATCCGCTCGGCTGCGTCCCGCGCCAGAGCCCGCAGCTCGTCGTCGGGGGCCTGGGCCAGCCAGACCACCCGGGTGTAGGCACCGAAGTAGGTGTCGCGCAGCTCGGGCCAGCGGTCCAGCCCCAGCTCGCGCACGACGGTCCGGGCGAACGATCGGACCAGGAAGTCGGTGAACACATAGGTCCCCGGCTGCTCGTCGAAGAAGCGCTCCAGCCGCGAGGGGCCGGCGTACAGGTCGTAGCAGTGCAGCCCCGGGAGCCGCTCGACCCCGAGGTCGCGGCAGACCTCGTCCAGTGCGCCGTACGTCCCGCAGTCGGCGTACCCGATGACCAGGCGGGCGTACGTCGGGCTCAGCTGTGCTGCGAGGGCGCGGACCTCCCCGGCGATCAGCTGGGGCTGGTTGTGCAGCAGCGGCGGCAGCGGGTGTACGTCGAGTGGCCAGCCGTGGCGCTCGGCGATCGCCGCGGCCGGCTGGGCCAGCGCCCCACAGGCGATGAGGGCGATGCGGCCCGTGGCCTCAGCCGCCGAAGGCGAGCTGCTCGACGAACTTGTCGTTGAAGTCGGGGCGGTCGGAGAGCTCGACATAGGTCACCTCCCCCAGCAGCGCGGTGGCGCCGACGCGCTCGCGCACCGAGAGCAGGGCCATCTTCGCGCCCTCGCCGGCCACATTGCCGGCGGCCACGATGCGCAGCACCGGGAGCTTGGGGACCAGCCCGATCCGGACCGCGGAGGCGGGCGAGAGGTAGCTGCCGAACGAGCCGGCGAGCAGCACCTGCTGGATGTCGCGGTGCTCGAGCCCGAGCTGCTCGAGCAGCAGCGTCCACCCCGTCGAGATGGCGGCCTTGGCGAACTGGAGCTCGCGCACGTCGCGCTGGGAGAGGTAGACGCACTCGGCGGGCGGCGTCTCGGGGGTGGGCCGGTGCAGCAGGAAGACCCGCTCCTCGCCGATCTTGGCCATCCGGTCGGCCAGGGCCGGCGCGATCTCCGCCGCGTTCTCATCGGGGACCAGGCGCCCGGTGTTGTCCAGCAGGCCGACCCGCACCAGCTCGGCGACCGCGTCGACCAGCCCCGAGCCGCACAGCCCGCGCGGCTCGACATCGCCGATCACCCCGAGCGTCACCGCCGGGCCGTCCCCCGTCGCCGTGGCGTCGAGCTTGATCACCTCGATCGCCCCGTCGGCGGCGCGCATGCCGCAGCGGATGGCACCGCCCTCGAAGGCCGGACCGGCGGGCGCGGCGGTGGACAGGATGGTGTCGCCGTCGCTGAGCACGATCTCGCAGTTGGTGCCGACGTCGATGAACAGGCGGGTCCGCTTGTCGCGGTCCATGCCGGTGGCCAGCATGCCCGCGACGATGTCGCCGCCGACGTACGCCCCGAGTGCGGGGAAGAAGAAGGCGCGGGCACGGGGGTGCAGCGTCAGGCCGATGTCGGTCGCCAGCACGGTCGGCGGCTGCGCCGAGCTCATCACGAAGGGTGCGACGCCGAGCGGCTCCGGGTCGATGCCGAGCACCAGTGCGGTCATCGTCGCGTTGCCGGCGACCGCCACCTCGTAGACCGTGGCCGGGTCGACGCCGCCCTCGCGGCAGACCTGCCCGGCCAGCTCGGCGAGGGTCGAGCCGGCGGCCTCCTGGAGCCGGCCCAGGGTGTCCTTGTCCATCATCGTGGCGCTGATCCGGGTGATCACGTCGCCGCCGAACGGCTGCTGCTTGTTGAGCATCGAGGCCACCGCGAGCGGGGTGCCGGTGCTGACGTCCAGCAGGGTCGCGACCACCGTGGTGGTGCCGAGGTCGAAGGCGATCGCGAAGCGGCTGGCGGTGGTGTCGCCCGGCTCGACGTCGATCAGGTCCTCGTCCACCACGACCGCGGTGACCTTGAAGTCGGCCTCACGGAGCACCGTCGAGAGCCGGCGCAGGACGTGCAGGTCGGCGGTCAGCTCGAGGTCGGTGATCGCGTCGGTCAGCCGGGCCAGGTCGGGGCGCTGGTCGGACAGGGTTGCCTCGTCGAGCTCGACGTACCTCTTCTGCACCGCCGGCCGCAGGATCACCTGGCGGCCGACGCCGACGGTCGCGGCCTTGGGGCGCGTCGTCAGCGGCGGCACCTCGACGGCCAGGTTGCGGGTCGCCTGCACCAGGCAGGCCAGCCGCCAGCCGTCGGTGAGCTGCTCGCTCGAGAAGGTGCGCTCGTCGTGGCGGGTGACCGGGACGTCGCCGCCCTCGACCCGGACCTTGCACTTGTGGCAGGTGCCGTGACCGCCGCAGGTCGAGTCGATCGCGATGCCGTTCCACGACGCGGAGTCGAAGACGGTGACGCCGGGCGGGACCCGCACCGAGCGCTCGGTGGGGGGTACGTCGATCCCGCCCTCCGCCTTGGCCCGGATCGTGAACGCCAGGTCGACCCGGCCGGTGCCGTCGTGCACCGCCGCCTCCGCGCCGGAGGGGGCGATCAGCCCCTCGCGGCCGATCTCGGCGAGGGAGAAGTCGGGGAGGTCGGTCACGACGTTGCGGCGTCCCTGGCCAGTCGGGCGCGGTGGGCCGCGATCCAGGCCCCGCCCCACTCGTCGTGACCCAGCAGCAGGTCGGCGGCCTTGACCGCCTCGACGATCTCCGGGGTGCGGGTGTCCATGATCGCGGAGGTGAGCCCCGCGGTCATGGCCATGGGCAGGAACGCCGCGCCGAGGGCGTGGCGCGACGGCATCCCGAACGAGACGTTCGAGGCGCCACACGTCATGTTGAGTCCGAACTCGTCCCGGATCCGTCGCATCGTCTCCAGGGTCGTGTTGACGACCTCCTGGTCCGCGCCGATCGGCATGGCCAGTGGGTCGATCACGATGTCGGCGGCGGCAATGCCGTACTCCTTGGTCGCCACCTCGATGATCTTGCGAGTCAGCACGATCCGCTTCTCGACCTCCATGGGGATCTCGTCGGAGTCGTTGGGCAGGGCGATGATCGCCGCGTCGTACTTCTTGACCAGCGGAAGGATCTGCTCCATCCGCTCGTCCTCTGCGGTGATCGAGTTGACCAGCGCGCGGCCCTGGTAGACCGCCAGCCCGGCCTCGAGCGCCTCGACGACGGAGGAGTCGATGCAGATCGGCTTGTCGCTGAGCTTCTGGACCATCGTGATCGCCTTGGCCAGCAGCTCTGCCTCGTCGGTCAGCGGCACCCCCATGTTGATGTCGAGGACGTCGGCGCCGCCCTCGACCTGGGCGTGGACGTCGCGCTCGATCGCCGACAGGTCGCCGGCGCGCAGCTGCTGCTGGAAGATCCGGCGCCCGGTCGGGTTGATCCGCTCCCCGATCAGGCAGAAGCGGGTGTCGTGGCCGATCACGACCTGCTGGGTGGCCGAGCGCAGGATCGTCTCGAGGCGGGGAGCCGGCATCAGGCGGGGTCCCTGTTCGAAGCGGAGCGAAGCGAGCATTCGAATGGGGTGTTCATGCTGGAACCTTCGCGCGCTTGTCCTTGAGCAGGGCCTTGGCCCGCTTGACGGTCTGGGAGGCATCGGCGGCGTACCCGTCGGCGCCGACCGCGTCGGCGTACTCCTGGGTGACGGGGGCCCCGCCCACCATGACGATCACCGAGCTGCGGATGCCGGCCTTCTCGAGGGCGTTCATGTTGGCCTTGAACATCGGCATGGTCGTGGTGAGGAAGGCCGAGAAGCCGACGATGTCGGGCTGGTGCTCCTCGATGGCGGCGACAAACTTCTCCGGGGCGACCTGGACCCCCAGGTCGATCACCTCGAAGCCGGCTCCCTCGAGCATGATGTTGACGAGGTTCTTGCCGATGTCGTGGACGTCGCCCTTGACGGTGCCCATCAGGAACTTGCCGATGGTCTGCACGCCGGTCTCGGCGAGCAGCGGGCGCAGCACTTCCATGGCGCCGGACATGGCGCGGCCGGCGATCAGCATCTCGGGCACGAAGAAGTCACCACGCTCGAAGCGGGCGCCGACCTCCTCGAGCGACGGGATCAGGGCGTCGAAGAGCAGCGTCTGCGGCTCCATCTGCAGGAGCAGCCCCTCGTGGGTCAGCTCCAGCACGCGGGGCGCATTGCCCACGAGGGTCTCGTCGTAGAGCCCTTGCAGGATCTCTTCGGGTGAACTCATGCCACGCCCTCCTTGTGGGTGCGCCCGCGCAGCAGGGTGGAGAGCTGTGCGGAGTGGTCCAGCAGGTGTCGGCCGACCTCGTCGAGCCGCCCGGCCAGTCGTGGGGTGGGTCCCGAGATGCCCAGGGCGGCGACGACCTCGCCGCGGGGACCGAAGACGGGTACGGCGACCCCGGTGAGGCCGACCTCGAGCTCGTCGGCCGTGACCGCCCAGCCGCGGCGGCGGGTGAGCTCCCCGTCGCGGCACAGGTCGGCGGAGTCGCGAACCGTCGCCTCGGTCGGCCGTTCGAGGGGACCGTCGGGAAGCGGGAGGGCGTCGTAGGCGTAGAAGACCTTGCCCAGCGCGGAGCAGTGGGCCGGTACGTCGACCTCGGTCCAGTCGCGGCTGCCCAGCATGTAGCGGGAATCGACCTGGGCGACCTGCACGACTCGCTCACCGCGGGTGACGCTGAGGTGCACGGTCTCGTGGGTGTCCTCGCTGATCTGCTCCATCGTCGTGTGGGCCAGTCGCACCAGCTCCTCCCACGGGTCGTGCCGGGCGGCGTAGAGCCAGAAGAGCCGCCCCGCCACATATGAACCGTTGGCGTCGCGCTCCAGCAGACCCGAGCGCTCGAGTGCGGTCAGCATCCGCGAGGTCGTGGACTTGGCCAGGCCGCTGGTCTCCTGGAGGTCGGCGAAGGAGAGCGGCTCGTCCGCGTGGACGACCGTCGAGACCAGTAGCGCGGCGCGGTCGACCGCGCGGGCGCCGTTCGTGGCGGTGCCCGTCGGGCGGTCGGTCGGGTCGGGCACGAAGCTTGTCCTCTGGTCAGGGGTTCCATCATGTGGAACTGTAGTTCCACATGATGAGGCTAGGATGACGGGCGAGCGCGGTCAAGCACCTGCGCTGGACGAGCCCGTCGAGCATGGCCCCAGCCACCCGCACCAGTGGAGGTTCGATGTTCCGCAACCGGATGCCGCGCTACGAGATCCTGTCCGAGGAGGCCATGGCCACCCTCGACCGCGGCTGGCGCAAGCTGATGACCGAGATCGGCGTCGAGTTCATGGACGAGCGGGCACTCGAGCTCTTTCGGCAGGCAGGTCAGCGGGTCGAGGAGCACACCGTCTTCCTGGACCCGGACTTCGTGCTGGCGCAGGTCGCCAAGGCGCCGCGGGAGTTCGACGTCCAGGCTCGCAACCCCGCACACAGCATCCACATCGGCGGTGACTCGATGGCGTTCGGCGCGGTCTACGGCCCGCCGTTCGTGCGCCAGGGTGAGGTGCGTCGCGACGCGACGATGGACGACTTCTGCAACTTCACCAAGCTCGCGCAGACGTTCCCGGTGCTGGACTCAGCCGGCGGCATCATCTGCGAGCCCAACGACACCCCGCTCGACAGCCGCCACCTCGACATGACCTACGCGCTACAGACGCTGACCGACAAGGTCTACATGGGCAACGTGGTGTCGGGCGTCAACGCCGCAGACACCCTGGCGATGACCTCGATCCTCTTCGGGTCGCGAGCGTCGATCGAGGAGACCCCGGCGACGATCTCGCTGATCAACTGCAACTCGCCGCTGCGCTGGGACGACCGGATGCTCGAGGCGCAGTTCGAGTACTCCGCGGCCGGGCAGCCCGTCGTACTCACCCCGTTCATCCTGATGGGCGCGATGTCGCCGGTCACGATCCCGGCGGCGCTGGTCCAGCAGATCGTCGAGGCGCTGTCGGGCATCGCGCTCTCCCAACTGATCCGGCCGGGCACCCCGGTGATCTTCGGGTCGTTCCTGTCCAACATCGACATGCAGTCCGGATCGCCGACGTTCGGGACCCCCGAGTCCGGGATCGGTCTGCTGTGCACGGGGCAGATCGCGAGACACTTCGGGCTGCCGTTCCGCACTGGTGGCGGGCTCACGTCCTCGCAGGTGGCCGACGCCCAGGCGGGCTACGAGGCGCTGATGACGATGATGCCGACCTTCCTGGCCGGTGCGAACTGGGTGATGCACTCCGCAGGCTGGCTCGAGGGCGGTCTGGTGGTGGGCTACGAGAAGTTCATCGTCGACATCGAGCTGCTGCAGATGATGCAGGCCGAGTTCACCCCACTCGAGATCGACGAGGCCTCGATGGCGTTCGGAGCCCACGAGGAGGTCGGCCACGGCGGGCACTTTCTCGGTGCTGCGCACACGATGGAGCGGTTCCGGACCTGCTTCTACCGCCCACTGCTCTCCTCGTCGGAGAACTACGAGCGCTGGATGCGCAACGGTGGTCGCGACGCCAACGACCGCGCCGGCGAGATCTACCGCACCAAGTTGGACGAGTACGTCGAGCCCGGGCTGGACGCGGCCGTCAGGTTGGAGCTCCAGGAGTACGTCGTACGACGCCGGGCGGAGCTGGGCGACTAGCCGAGGCGGCGTGAAGTGACCCCCGGAAGGCGCCGAGGCGGCGTGAAGTGACCCCCGCAGGCGTACTTTCACGCCGTCTCGAGGGTGCTGGGGCGTACTTTCACGCCGCCTCGCGGTGGTGGCCTGACCGGGCGGGCGGGCGGGGGGCTGATGCTTGCTGGCCGGTTGGACTTGAACCGGTGGGGTCGCCGGGTTTGACCAACGGGCACTGGGCTCAGCGGAAGACGACGGTGCGGTGGCCGTTGAGCAGGATGCGGGACTGGCTGTGCCAGCGGACCGCACGGGAGAGCACCTGGGCCTCGACGTCGCGGCCGGCGGAGACCAGCTGGTCCTGGTTGTACCCGTGGTCGACGCGCATCACGTCCTGCTCGATGATCGGGCCCTCATCCAGGTCGCCGGTGACGTAGTGCGCAGTTGCGCCGACCAGCTTGACCCCCCGGTCGAACGCCTGGTGATAGGGCTTGGCGCCCTTGAAGCTGGGCAGGAACGAGTGGTGGATGTTGATCGCCCGCCCGGACAGTTGTCGGCACAGCCCGTCGGAGAGCACCTGCATGTAGCGGGCCAGGATCACCAGGTGGATGCCAAGGTCGTCGACCAGTCCCATCAGCGCGGCCTCTGCCTCCGGCTTGGTCTCCGGGGTGACCGGGAGGTGCCGGAACTCGAGGCCGTACGAACGCACGAGCGGTCCGGCGTCCGGGTGGTTCGAGACGACCAGCGGGATCTCGATCTGCAACGAGCGGGTGCTGGCCCGGAAGAGCAGGTCGTTGAGGCAGTGCAGGTGCTTGGAGACCATGATCAGCGTGCGGTACGGCGCGGTGGCGTCCCAGAGCTCGAACTCCATCGCGAACTCCGCGGCGACCGCTGCGAAGTCGGATCGCAGCTCGGCGGCACCCACCCCGTCGGAGACCAGGAAGTCGATCCGCATGAAGAACCGCCCGACGAGCTGGTCGCCGAACTGCTGGCTCTCCACGATGTTGCCGCCGTGGCGGACCAGGAAGCCGCTGACGGCGTGCACGATCCCGGGCTGGTCGGGGCAGGAGAGGATGAGCACGAAGTCCCCCGCGGGCGCGGTGGCGGAGTTCGCTCGGGCGGACGGTGGAAGCACCATGGGTCCCTGACTGATCGTGGCGTGGTGTTGCGCTGGCCGAAACGCAGTCTGCGATACGCAACAACTCCTGCGCTAGTGTCGCTCCATGCGCAACACCTCGGAGGGTGAGTCCCAAGGCCGCGATGTCAGCGCCGGCGTCCAGTCGGTCGACCGGGCGTTGACCATCCTGGAGGTGCTCGCCAAGGTCGGCGAGGCGGGCGTGACCGAGGTCGCGGCCGAGCTCGGCGTCCACAAGAGCACCGCCTTCCGCCTGGTGGCAACCCTGGAGGCCCACCGCCTCGTCGAGCAGACCGAGGAGCGCGGCAAGTACCGCCTCGGGGTAGGAGTCCTGCGCCTCGCCGGCGCCACCAGCGCCCGGCTCGATGTCGTGCAGGAGGCCCGCTCGGTCTGTCGCCAGCTGGCCGCGCTCACCGGCGAGACGGTCAACATCGCCGTCCTCTCGGAGCGCTCGGCGCTCTATCTCGACCAGGTCGCGGGCTCCTCGGCCCTCCAGTCGCACAACTGGGTCGGCCAGCACATCCCGCTGCACGCCACCAGCAACGGCAAGGTGCTGCTCAGTGGGCTGGACCAGCAGGCACTCGATGCACTGCTCGGCAAGCTGTCGTCGTACACCCCACTGACCATCACCAAGAAGTCGCTGCTGCGCGAGGAGCTGGGGCGGGTGCGCGAGCAGGGGTACGCCGTCGCCGTCGACGAGCTCGAGGTCGGGCTGACCGCAGCCGCGGCGCCCATCCGCAACGCGCACGGGGACGTCGTCGCCTCGATGAGCGTCTCGGGCCCGAGCTTCCGGCTCGCCGGGGAGCGCGTCGACATCGTAGTGGCCCAGCTCGTGGAGGCCGCCCTCGAGGTCTCGCACCGGCTCGGCTGGGGTCAACGTTAGGTAACGCAGCGCCGGAGTCCTTGACGCGGGCGACCGTCCACAGCATTCTCAAAGTCACAAACGGGTTGCGAGGGAAGCAATCTGTCTCGCGATACGCAACATGTGAATGCGGGAGTGGTGCGGGGTGCCGGAGCTCTACGTCGACGGACGCTGGGAGTCCGCGCGCGCCGGGAGGCGCCGCGAGATCCGCTGCCCCGCCGACGGCTCCCTGGTCGCCGAGGTCGATGAGGGCGGAGCCGACGACACCGCCGCGGCGATCGGCGCCGCCCACCTGGCCTTCCACGAGGGCCCCTGGCCGCAGACCCCGGCCCGCGAGCGGGGCGACCTGTTGCTGCGCGTCGCCGATCTGATGACCCGCGACAAGGACGCGCTGGCCCGGATGGAGTCCCTCGACACCGGCAAGCGCCTGGTCGAGTCGGAGTACGACATCGACGACATCATCGCCGTCTTCCGGCACTACGGCCGGGTGGCCGCCGAGGAGGCGGGCCGCGTGGTCGACACCGGCAACGCCGATGTGGTCAGCCGGATCGTGCACGAGCCGGTCGGGGTCTGCGGGCTGGTCACGCCGTGGAACTACCCGTTGCTGCAGGTCTCGTGGAAGGTCGCTCCGTGCCTGGCCGCGGGCAACACCTTCGTGCTCAAGCCGAGCGAGCTCACCCCCCACACCGCGATCCACCTGATGCGGCTGCTCGAGGAGGCCGGTCTGCCGGCCGGGGTGGGCAACCTCGTCCTCGGTGCCGGCCCGGACGCCGGTGCCCCGCTCTCGACGGACCCGCGGGTCGACCTGGTCTCCTTCACCGGGGGCCTCGCCACCGGCAAGGCGATCATGGCTGCGGCTGCGGGCACCGTGAAGAAGGTCGCTCTCGAGCTCGGCGGCAAGAACCCCAACATCGTCTTCGCCGACGCCGACCTCACGGTCGCCCTCGACTACGCGCTCACGGCGGTCTTCCTGCACTCCGGCCAGGTCTGCTCCGCAGGAGCGCGGCTCGTCGTGGAGGAGTCGATCCACGACGAGTTCGTCGACGCCCTCGTCGGGCGGGCCGGCCGGATCCGGCTCGGCGGTCCCTTCGACGTCCAGGCCGAGACCGGCCCCCTGACCAGTGCGGCCCACCGCGCCAAGGTCGAGGCGTACGTCGCGGCCGGGGTCGCCGAGGGCGCCGTACTCCGCTGTGGTGGCGCCCGCCCGGACGACCCGGGCCTCGCCGACGGCTTCTACTACCTGCCCACCGTGCTGGACCGCTGCACCAGCGCCATGTCGGTGACCCAGGACGAGTCCTTCGGGCCGGTCCTGACCGTCGAGACGTTCACCGGCGAGGACGAGGCGGTCACGATCGCCAACGACTCCATCTACGGACTGGCCGGCGCGGTCTGGACCCAGGACGCCGGCAAGGCACAGCGGGTCGCGGGGCGACTGCGGATGGGGACGGTCTGGATCAACGACTACCACCCCTACGTCGCCCAGGCCGAGTGGGGCGGCTACAAGCAGTCGGGCATCGGCCGCGAGCTCGGCGCCGCCGGCCTCGACGAGTACCGCGAGACCAAACACGTCTGGCACAACATCCGCCCGGCGGTGCAGGGCTGGTTCTCCGACAGCTCCGCGACCCAGGATCGGGCGGAGTAGTCATGGCGCGGGACCGGTACGACATCGTGATCGTGGGCGGCGGCTCAGCCGGGTGCGCCCTCGCCAACCGGCTCTCCGCGGACCCGGGCACCAGCGTCCTGGTGCTGGAGGCCGGTCGCTCCGACTTCCGGATCGACCCGTTCATCCACATGCCCGCGGCTCTGCCGTTCCCCATCGGCAACAGGTTCTACGACTGGAAGTACGAGACCGACCCCGAGCCGGAGATGGGTGGCCGCAAGGTCTTCCACGCCCGCGGCAAGGTGCTCGGCGGCTCGAGCAGCATCAACGGGATGATCTTCCAGCGTGGCAACCCGCTCGACTACGAGCGCTGGGCCGCCGACCCGGGGATGGCCGAGTGGGACTACCTGCACTGCCTGCCGTACTTCAAGCGGATGGAGGACTGCCTCGCCGGCGCCGACGTCTGGCGTGGTGGTGACGGTCCCCTCAAGCTCGAGCGCGGCCCGGCCGACAACCCGCTCTTCGACGCCTTCTTCGCGGCCACCCAGGAGGCCGGCCACCACCTGACCGACGACGTCAACGGCTACCGCCAGGAGGGGTTCGCCAAATTCGACCGCAACGTCTACCGCGGCCGCCGGCTCTCCGCGGCCCGCGCCTACCTGCACCCGGTGCGCAGTCGGAAGAACCTCGACGTGCAGACCCTTGCGCTGGCGACGGGCGTCCGCTTCGACGGCACCCGCGCGACCGGGGTGCACTACCGCCGCGGCGGCCGCAGCCACACGGTCGCCGCCGGCGAGGTGATCCTCTGCGGTGGCGCCATCAACACCCCCCAGCTTCTCCAGCTCTCGGGCGTCGGTGACGAAAAGCTGCTCGCCCAGCACGGCGTCCCGCTCGTCCACCACCTGCCGGGCGTCGGCGAGAACCTCCAGGACCACCTCGAGGTCTACATCCAGTACGCCTCCAAGCTGCCGGTCTCGATCGCCCCCGGTCTGCGGATGCGGGCCCGACCGAAGATCGCCTACGACTGGCTCTTCCACCGCAGGGGCCTCGGCGCCACCAACCACTTCGAGGGCGGCGGCTTCGCGCGCAGCAACGAGGACGTCGACTACCCCAACCTGATGTTCCACTTCCTGCCGATCGCGATCAGGTACGACGGCAGCGCACCGACCAAGGGCCACGGCTACCAGGTCCACATCGGCCCGATGTACGCCGACACCCGCGGCCACGTGCGGATCCGCTCGACCGACCCGCGCGAGCACCCCTCGATCCTGTTCAACTACCTCTCCACGCCCACCGACCGCCGGGAGTGGGTGGAGGCGATCCGGGTGGCCCGCGACATCCTCACCCAGCCGGCCTTCGCGGCGTACAACGACGGCGAGCTCTCGCCCGGGCCCTCGGTGGAGACCGACGAGGAGATCCTGGCCTGGGTGGCCAAGGACGCCGAGACCGCACTGCACCCGTCGTGCACCGCCAAGATGGGCGTCGACGAGATGGCGGTGGTCGACCCCTCGACCATGAAGGTGCACGGCACGAATGGACTGCGGGTCGTCGATGCCTCGGTCTTCCCCTACGTCACCAACGGCAACATCTACGCCCCCGTGATGATGGTTGCCGAGAAGGCTGCGGACCTGATCGCGGGGAACACTCCGCTGCCCGCGGCTGCCGTCCCGTTCTACCGGCACCGTGACGGCTCCCCCCTGTATCCGCCCGGCGACAGCCGCAACCGTGAGGAAAGTCCATGACCGAGACGCAGCACGGTGACACGCCAGCCCTGCACGTCGAGGGCCTCTGGAAGATCTTCGGGCCACACGCCGACAAGATCATCGGTACACCGGATGCAGACCTGTCCCGTGCCGACCTGAAGGAGAAGACCGGTTGCGTGGCCGGCGTCAAGGACGTCTCGTTCGACGTGAAACCGGGCGAGGTCTTCGTGGTCATGGGGCTCTCGGGCTCGGGGAAGTCGACCCTGATCCGTTGCCTGACCCGGCTGATCGAGCCGACCGCCGGCTCGGTGGTGATCGACGGCATCGACGTGACCGCTGCCTCGGAGAATCAGCTGCGGGACCTGCGCCGCAACCACACCGCCATGGTCTTCCAGCACTTCGGTCTGCTGCCGCACCGGCAGGTGATCGACAACGTCGCCTACGGTCTCGAGATCCGGGGGATGAAACGCAAGGAGCGTCGCGAGAAGGCTGCCGAGGTCGTCGAGCTGGTGGGGCTGACCGGCTACGAGTCGTCCTACCCCGACCAGCTCTCCGGTGGCATGCAGCAGCGCGTGGGACTGGCTCGAGCGCTGGCGGGCGACCCCGAGATGCTCCTCTTCGACGAGCCCTTCTCCGCCCTGGACCCGCTGATCCGCCGCGACATGCAGAACGAGGTGATCAGGCTCCACCACGACCTGCGCAAGACGATGGTCTTCGTGACCCACGACCTGGCCGAGGCGCTCAAGCTCGGCGACCGGATCCTCATCATGCGCGACGGCGAGATCGTCCAGATCGGTACGCCGGACGAGGTGGTCGGCGCGCCGGCCGATGCCTACGTCAAGGACTTCGTCTCCGAGGTGCCCAAGTCCCACGTCCTGACCCTCAAGTGGGTGATGCGCGACCCCAGCGACGGCGACTCCCTCGAGGGGCCGGCGATGTCGTCGGACACGATCGTCCGGGCCGCCGCCCAGGCCGCGCTCGCCTCCGAGCACCCGGTCCGGGTCATGGACGGTGACCGACTGGTCGGGATCGTCGACGACGACGCGATCCTGCGGGTGGTCGTGGCCGAGGAGTCCAGTCCGGCCGAGGAGGGTGTCCCGGCATGACCGCAGTCGCCAGTGCCGAGCGCCCGGCCGACCGCCCGGCCGTCCTGGAGCTCTTCCGCAGTCATCGACGACTGTGGGCGCTGCTTCTCGTCGTCGTCGTCTGGGTAGCAGTGTGGGCGGTCACCCAGGGCCAGGACACGCTGGCGATCAGCGGCTCGACCCGCACCGGCGTCCACAACTGGTTCCTGGACCGTAGCAACTGGGTCGAGCAGGCCGCGGCCAGCGGCAGCAACATCTTCGTCAACCTGGCCAACTCGCTCGCCGACGCCATGAACGCGGCCTTCGAGTACCTCCAGGGACTCTTCACCGTGGCGCAGTACCCACGCCCGCTGCCGCAGATCGGCTGGCTGGGGACGGTCGCGCTGGCGAGCTGGGTCACTTTCGCCGCGGCCGGCTGGCGCAGCGTGCTCCTTGTCGTCCCCTCGTTCCTGGCGTTCGGCGCGCTGGGCTACTGGACGGACTCCGTCGAGCTGCTGATCGTGGCCCTCATCGCGGTGGTCGTCTCGGCGGCGGTCGGGATCCCCCTCGGGGTGTGGATGGCCCACAGCAAAGTGGTGACCGGCATCGTCACCCCTGTTCTGGACGTGATGCAGACGATGCCGACCTTCGTCTACCTGCTGCCGATGGCGATCCTGTTCGGCATCGGCCCGGCCGCCGCCATCATCATGACGCTCATCTATGCCGCGCCACCGCTCGTGCGCATCACTGCCGAGGGGATCCGCCGGGTCTCTCCGAGCGTTGTCGAGGCGACCACCTCCCTGGGTCAGACCGGACTCCAGAGGCTGGTCAAGGTAGAGATCCCCCTGGCCAAGCGGACCATCATCGTGGGCGTCAACCAGACCATGATGGCCGCCCTGGCGATGGCGACAATCGCGGCGTACATCGACGGACCGGGGCTGGGGCAGCCGGTGCTCGACGGCCTGAAGCGGGGCCAGCTCGGCACCTCCTTCGTCGCCGGCATCGCGATCGTGATCATGGCGATCATGCTGGACCGCACGACGACCGCGGCCAGCGTGCGCGCCGAGCAGGCGACCCGGGCGGGCAGCGCGGGCAACCTCTACCGCAAGATCACCCTCGCCGGTGGCGGCATCGCAGCCCTCGCCGCGGTCTACGTCTCGAACCGTTACGTCTGGGCCAACGCGTTCCCGAGCAGCCCCGACCTCGGTACGCCGATCCGCGACCAGGTCGACCGGTTCGGCGAGTGGCTGAGGACCGATCTCTCGGGTCTGACGTCGTCGATCCAGACGGGATTCACCAACGGGTTCCTCAATCCCGTGCAGAGCCTGGTCGCGGAGTCGCCGTGGTTCGTCACCGGCGCGGCCATCTTGGCGGTCGCGACGATCGTCGGAGGCCTGCGGGCCTTCGTGGCCAGCGCGCTCTGCCTGGGTGGCATCTACTTCCTGGACCTGTGGAACAACGCGATGGTGACGCTGACGGCCTGCCTGGTCGCGACCGCGGTGGTAGTTCTGCTCGCCGTGGTCATCGGGGTGTGGATGGGGCGCAGTGCGAGCGTGGACCGGGTGATCCGACCGTTCCTCGACGCCGGCCAGACGATGCCGGCCTTTGTCTACCTCGTGCCGATCCTGATCCTCTTCGAAGCGAACCGGTTCACGGCGATGGTCGCCGGCGTGATCTACGCGGGGCCGGTCGCGATCAAGCTGGTCGCGGACGGGATCCGCGGGGTGTCGAAGGAGACCATCGAGGCGGCCGAGTCCTCCGGCTCGAGCGCCTGGCAGGTCATCACCAAGGTCCAGCTGCCCATGGCGAGAAGCTCCATCCTGCTCGCCGCGAACCAGGGCCTGCTCTATGTGCTGTCGATGGTCGTCATCGGCGGCATGGCCGGTGCCGGCGCGCTCGGGTTCGACATCGTCAAGGGCTTCCGTCAGACCGAGTACATCGGCCGGGGCCTGGCCGCCGGCACCACCATCGTGCTGCTGGGGATCATGCTCGACCGGATCACGACGTACGGCGCGCGCCGCGGCGGTGCGCAACAGGCCGTGCCCAGGCTCAGACTGCTGCGCCGCCCGAGCCTCTCGACAACTTCGAATCCAAACCAATGAAGGGTGCAACCGCATGAGAGTCAATCGCACGCAAGCAGTGCTGGCCGCACTGGCCACGACGTCGGTGCTCGCGCTCAGCGCGTGTGGCGGCGGCTCGATCGAGAACGCCAAGGAACCCGCCGGGGGCAAGGACTGCGGCGAGCTCAACATGGCGATCAACCCCTGGGTCGGCTTTGAGGCGGATGCGCACGTGGTCGGCGTCCTGGCGGAGACCAAGCTCGGGTGCACTGTCAACTACAAGGACCTCGACGAGCAGGTCTCGTGGAAGGGCTTTGGCAACGACACGGTCGACGTGGTCATCGAGAACTGGGGCCACCCGGAGCTCGAGAAGAAGTACATGTCCTCCGCCGGAGGTGACGGCACCGCCGTCGATGCCGGTCTCACCGGCAATGACGGGGTGATCGGCTGGTACGTCCCGCCGTGGATGGCTGACAAGTACCCGGACATCACCGACTGGAACAACCTGAACAAGTACGCCGACCTGTTCAAGACCACCGAGTCCGGCGACGCGGGAACGCTGTACGACGGCGACCCCGGCTTCGTGACGAACGACGAGGCGCTGGTGAAGAACCTCGACCTGAACTTCAAGGTCGTCTACGCCGGCAGCGAGACCGCGCTCATCGAGGGGTTCCGCAACGCGGAGGAGAACAAGACCCCGATGATCGGCTACTTCTACGAGCCCCAGTGGTTCCTCGCCGAGGTGCCGTTGGTCAAGGTGGACCTGCCGCCCTACACGGACGGCTGCGACGCCGATCCGGAGACGGTGGCGTGCGACTACCCGCCGTACCCGCTGAACAAGGTGGTGTCGCAGTCGTTCATGGACTCCGGCAGCCCGGCGGTGGACCTGGTGAAGAACTTCCAGTGGACCAACGACGACCAGAACCTGGTCGCCAAGTACATCGCCCAGGACCAGATGGACCCCGACGAGGCCGCCCAGAAGTGGATCGACGCCAACCCGGACAAGGTCGCGGCCTGGCTGAAGTAGCCACCGGTAGCACCCAGTACGACGCTCGCGCCCGGTCGGGGATTGACACCCGGCCGGGCGCGGTCGATTCTAGACCTGTCTCGTATCGCGCACATCGTTGCGCATCACGCAACACCCAGGAAGCAGCGGAGGGCCCATGGCCAACGTTCCCGCCACGGCACGCGTCGTGGTCATCGGCGCCGGCATCGTCGGCAACAGCCTCGTGCACCACCTCGCCCGGCTGGGCTGGCGCGACATCGTCCAGCTCGACAAGGGAGCCCTGCCCAACCCGGGCGGCTCGACCGGTCACGCCTCCAACTTCATCTTCACGGTGGACCACTCCCGGGAGATCACGGACCTGACCCTCGACTCGGTGCGGCAGTACCAGGAGATGGGCGTCTTCACGCAGTCCGGCGGCTTCGAGCTCGCCCGCACGCCGGAGCGGATGGAGGAGCTGCGCCGACGGATGTCCAGCGCCAAGGCATGGGGCATCGAGTCCGAGTTGGTCAGCCCGGAGTTCGTCAAGGAGAAGGTCCCCTTCATCGAGACTGACCAGTTCATCGGAGCGTTCTGGACCCCCGGCGTCGGGGTGGTCGACTCGCTGCGCGCCGGCACGATCATGCGCGAGAGCGCAATGGCGACCGGCGCGCTCACCGTCGTACCCACCGTGGAAGTCACCGGCCTCGACACCGAGGAGGGGGCGGACGGGCGCCGCAAGATCACCCGCGTGCGCACGACCGGCGGTGACATCGAGACGGAGTACGTCGTGATCGCGGCCGGCGTCTGGAGCCCGAAGATCGGCGACATGGCCGGGATCTCGATCCCGCTGACCCCCGCCGTGCACCAGATGATCAGCGTCGGTCCCTGCCCACAGCTGGCCGAGCGCGAAGGCGAGATCAGCTTCCCGATCGTCCGGGACATGGACACCTTCTGCTACGAGCGCCAGCACGGCGCCGACATGGAGGTCGGCTCCTACGCCCACCGCGCGATCCTGCACGAGCCCGAGGAGATCCCCTCGATCGAACAGTCCAAGCTGTCGCCGACCGAGATGCCGTTCACCTCCGACGACTTCGATCCCCAGCTCGAGCAGGCCTACGACCTGATGCCGGAGCTGCTCGGAGCGGAGGGTGCGGAGATGCGCTACGCCATCAACGGCCTGCTCTCCTTGACCTGCGACGGCAACCCGATCCTCGGCGAGAGCCAGGTCAAGGGTCTCTGGACCGCCGCCGCGGTCTGGATCAAGGAGGGCCCCGGCGTCGGCCGCGCGGTCGCCGAGTGGATGACCGACGGCCACAGCGAGATCGACATCCACCACAGCGACATCGCGCGCTTCCACCCCCACCAGATGCGTCGGGAGCACACCCGGCTGCGCACCACCGAGGCGTTCATCAAGACCTACGGGATCATCCACCCCGCCGAGCAGTACGAGTCCGACCGCGACCAGCGCCTCGCGCCGATGCACGAGTCGCAGAAGAAGCTCGGAGCGGTCTTCTTCGAGACCGCCGGCTGGGAGCGGCCGCACTGGTACGAGTCCAACGCGCCGCTGCTCGAGGAGTACGGCGACGCCGTGCTGGCGCGCGAGCACGAGTGGGATGCGCGGTGGTGGAGCCCGATCATCAACGCCGAGCACCTGCGGATGCGCGAGGCGGCGGGCGTCATCGACCTCTCGGCGTTCCAGGTCCTCGACATCACCGGGCCGGGCGCCCTCGAGACCGTGCAGCGCACCTGTGTCGCCCAGTGCGACGTCGCGGTCGGCAAGGTCGTCTACACCCCCGTCCTGGACGCCAAGGGCGGCTTCCTCTCCGACCTCACCGCGATGCGGCTCGGCGATGACCACTTCCGGGTGGTCACCGGTGGAGCCCACGGCATGGCGGACCGCAAGACGTTCACGGACCAGCTGCCGGCGGATGGGAAGACCATCCTCACCGACGTGACCGACGACGTCTCGACCATCGGCCTGTGGGGCCCGCGGGCCCGCGACATCCTCGCCTCGCTCACCGACGACGACGTCTCCGACGCCGGCTTCGGCTTCCTGTCCTGTCGGGAGATCCGGGTGGGCACCATCTCGGTGCTCGCCTCGCGGATCTCCTACGTCGGTGAGCTCGGTTGGGAGCTCTACGTCGCCATGGGTCACGCAGCCGAGTTGTGGGACCTGCTCCTCGAGGCGGGTGCCGAGCACGGCGCCGTCCCCGTCGGGATCGGGGTCTACGGGACCACGGGCCGGCTCGAGAAGGGTTACCGCGCCTACGGTGCCGAGCTCGACAGCGAGCGCACGATCGTCGAGGCCGGCATGCAGCGGCCCAAGGTGAAGGCGGCCGACTTCGTCGGCCGCACGGCGTACCTCGCCCAGCGGGAGCAGACTCCCGGTGCGGTCCTGTGCACGCTGACCGTCGACGACCACACTTCGGCGTCCGGCACGAAGCGGTACATGCTTGGCGGAGAGCCGATCCTCACGCGCGACGGAGGAACGCTGACCGACGGGCACGGGCAACACCCCTACGTCACGTCGGCGGGTTCCGCGCCGTCGCTCGGCAAGCACGTGCTCCTTGCCTACCTGCCGCCCGACCAGGCCACGATCGGCAACCAGCTCTCCGTCTCCTACATGGAGGAGCTCTACCCGGTCACGGTCGGCTCGGTCGATGCGACGCCGCTGCTCGACCCCGCCAACGAGCGCATCCGATGAAGGTCCTGGTCTGCATCAAGCGGGTGGTCGACTCCTCCAGCGAGGTGGTGCTCACCGACGACGACCAGGCGGTCGACGGCAGGTTCGCGGGCTTCACGATGAGCGCGCACGAGGAGTGCGCCGTCGAGCTCGCCGTGCAGATCGCCGCTTCCACCGGGGGTACGGCGAGCGTGCTCACCCTCGGCGACGCCGACGCGGTCGAGCAGCTGCGCTCGGCCCTGGCCGTGGGATGCACGGCGGCGACCCACATCGTGGCCGACTCCTCCCGCTTCGGTCCGGCGGACGTGGCGCGCGAGATCGCCGCGGTCGTCCAGGAGCAGGGTCAGGACCTGGTGCTGCTCGGCAACGATGCCGCCGACAGCGGCGACTTCCAGGTCGGGATCCGGCTCGCCTACGAGCTCGGACGGCCGGTCGTCAACGGGGTTTCGACCGTCACCGTCGAGGGCAGCGAGCTGATCGCGAGCGGTGACGGACCGGACGGTCACGAGACCTATCGCGTGCCGCTGCCGGCCGTCGTCACCGTGCTGGAGGGTGGCGTGGAGCCGCGCTACCCGACCGTGCCCGGCCGGATGAAGGCCAAGAAGGTCGCCATCGAGGAGCGCACCCCGACGGCCGAGCCGTCCGGGCCGAAGCGGGTGCGCCTGCTCCTCCCGCCTCCCCAACCCAGCGATGTCCAGATCCTCGGGAAGGGCGCCGACGCCGCACCCGCCGTGGTCGACCTGCTGGAGCGGCTGGGGGTGCTGGCCCGATGATCCTCGTCCTGGTCGAGACCGACGCTTCCGGAGCCGTGGAGGTTTCCCGCGAGGCCGTGACCTTCGCCCGCGCCCTGGCCGCCGAGGGTGGTGGCGTCGCCATCGACGCGGTCGTCGTGGGGGAGGTCGCCTGCGGGACCCAAGTGCTCGTCGAGCAGCTCGGGACGTACGGCGTGCGCCACGTGCACCAGGTGACCGGGGCAGCCTTCGACGCGTTCTCCGGGGCGGCCTGGGCGGCTGGCGTGCAGTCGGTCCGGGCCACCGCGGGCTCGGTCGTGGTGATGGCCGCCGGCACGCCGCGCGGCGGCGAGGTGCTCGCCCACGTGGCGGCGCGGACCGGGGTCGCGATGGCGGCCAATGTCGTGATGTTCCAGGGCCTGTCGCCCTTCATCGTCACCCGTCAGGTCGTCGGTGGTGCGGTCCTCGAGGAGATGCGGCTCGACGAGCGGCCGGCGGTCTTCACCGTGGCGGGTCACGCGGTCGAGGAGCTCCTGTCACCGACCCCAGTGGTCGCGACGCTGGTGGAGAGCAGCCCCGCTGTGGCGGCCGCCGACCTGGTCGCCCGGGTCGTCTCCTCGGATCCGCCCGCGCCCGACCTGTCCGGCAGCCTCAAGTCCGCCCGCGTGGTCGTCGGTGCCGGCCGCGGCGCCGGGAGCTCGGAGGGCTTCGCGGACCTCCTGGAGCTGACCGGGCTGCTCGGTGGCTCGCTCGGGGTCTCCCGGGTCGTCACCTCCCTCGGTTGGCGCCCGCACCACGAGCAGGTCGGCCAGACCGGGTCGCGGATCTCCCCTGACCTCTACATCCCCTGTGGGATCAGCGGTGCCATCCAGCACTGGGCCGGCTGCTCGAGCGCGAAGAACATCCTGGCGATCAACACCGACCCGGACGCGCCCATGGTGACCAAGGCGTCGTACGCCGTGATCGGTGACCTGCACGAGGTGGTCCCCGCCATCAACGCCGAGATCCGGCTGCGACAAGGATCCTGAGAGCACGAGATTTCCGTGGACCCGGCCCACCGGGTTGCCCACTCCGCCTACCCTGACGAGAGGGAGAAGGAGTGCCATGCGCATCGGGCGAGTGGGGCGGTCGCGAGCCGTCGTGGTGGTGGCGTTGCTGCTGCTCACGAGCGCCTGCAACGACGCCTCCGGGGCGAGGGCCCCCGCCGGCAGTCCCGACCAGAGCGCATCGAGCCCGACTTCGTCGACACCGAGCACCGACGACCCGTCCGGTGCCACCTCAGGCGCCACGACGGCCCCGGTGCTCGACCCGGCCCATGCCGTCGACCCACCCGGCCCCCGGACCGGGCCGCTCGGTGCCGCCGACGTGCTCGTCTACAACCCCGACTCGCTGAGCGCCGCCACGATCCGGGCGATCCGTCGGCTCAAGGGCGTGCAGAGCGTCGAGCCGCTGGCCCTGGCCCAGGTGCTGATCGAGAACAAGTCGATCACCGTGGCGGCGGTCGACGCGGCGACCTACCGCAACTTCACGCCGTACGGCAGCGCCGAGACCCAGGCCGTCTGGGACCGGGTGGCGGCCGGTGAGCTCGCGATCAATCCGGGGCTGCGCGACAAGGTCCCGACCGACCCCAACGGCTTCCTGCGACTGGGCAGCGACAAGGCCGCGCCCCAGGTGCACGTCGGGGCGTTCGCGCCGCAGGTGAAGGGGGCGATCGACGCGGTCGTCAACGAGACGTGGATCCCGACCCTGAAGATGAAGGCCGACAACGCCCTGCTCATCACCACCGGGAAGACCGCCCCGGACTCCGTACGCAAGCCCATCGAGCGGGCGGCCGGCCGGGGAGCCTCGGTCCAGATGCTCGACATCGTGGCCCGGATCGGCCTTGACCCCAACGTGCAGCAGACCGCCTTCCTGGTCGGCACGGTGGCCGACGCGGTCGGAACCTTCAACTACACGGTCCTCGGTGGCGGCCGGATCGCTCCCGACCCGGCGTGGACGGCCGCGCACATCACCAGCCAACAGGTCCCGATCCTGGGCTCGGTCACCTGCAACAAGTTGATCTTCCCGCAACTGACGGCGGCCCTGAACGAGGTCATCTCCCGCGGTCTCGCCGACAAGATCCATCCCGGGGAGTACGCCGGGTGCTACTACCCGCGCTTCATCGCGGGCACCACGTCACTGTCCAACCACTCGTTCGGGCTGGCCCTGGACCTCAATGTGCCCGGCAACCAGCGCGGGACCGTGGGAGAGATGGACCGCAGCGTCGTGTCGATCTTCAAGAAGTGGGGCTTTGCCTGGGGCGGCGACTGGCACTACACCGACCCGATGCACTTCGAGATGAACGCGCTGGTCAACCCGCGCTGAGGCCCTCGCCGGTGCGGCTGCGGATCTCCGCGGCCGTCATTGCCATGGTGGCGCGGGCGCGGTGCAGGTCGTGGGAGAGAAAGTAGTGGTCGGCGCCCGGGGTGACGTCGTGGCGCACCTCGATGCCTGCCGCGCGCAACCGTTCGGCGTACCCGTCCCCGTCGCTGCGCAGGGAGTCCCGCTCGGCGGTGAGCACGACCGCCGCAGGCAGACCCGTGAGGTCGGGCGCCAGCAGCGGTGAGGCGTAGGGGTGGGTCCGGGTCGCGGGGTCGGGGAAGTAGACCCGACGGACCAGCTTCCTCAGCGACGGCGAGATCATGCCGCGCTGGTTGTCCGGGACCTGGGTGGCGAGGTCCAGGGCGGGAACCCCGAGCACCTGCAGGACCGGGGAGAAGGAGCCGGAGTCGCGGGCCTGCAGGCAGACCGAGGCCGCCAGACCACCCCCGGAGCTGAACCCCCCGACGGCCACGCGGGAGCCGTCGACGCCGATCTCGGCGCCGTGCCGGGCAACCCAGGCGGCGGCGTCGTGGGCCTGGTGCTGCGCGACGGGGTAAGCGACGTACGGACCGGCGCGGAAGTCGACGTTGACGACGACCACGTCGGCCTCGGCCGCGACGTACCGGCACCAGAAGTCGTCCATCTCCGGGTGGCGCATGAGGAAGGCGCCGCCATGGAGATGGACGTACGCCGGTGCCGAGCGCCGGTGCACGCCCCGGGGGAGGTAGACGTGCACCGGCACGTCACCGTGCCGGGTCGGAACCCGGAAGACGGTCGGTGCGGGCAGCTCGGAGCCGGAGAAACGCAGCTCCTCGCCGTACCTCACCGACCAGTGAGCGGTTGCGTGCATGATCGTGGCGCGCACGCGGTCGTCGATCCTCACGAACGTCGTTCGGAGCGGGCGTCCCGGTGGATTGTCCGGGGGACCCACGCCTCCCGGGACGCCCGGCCACTAGCCTCAGCTCCATGCGCGCCGTCCAGGTCATCACCCCCACCGGTCCGTCCGATCTCGAGATCCGCGACGTCGCGGAGCCGACGCCCGGCCCCGACGACGTCCTCGTCGAGGTGCACCGGGTCGGCATCTCCTTCCCCGACCTGCTGCTCAGCCGGGGGGAGTACCAGCTCAAGCCGGAGCCACCGTTCACCCTCGGGGTGGACTTCGCCGGGACCGTGGTCTCCGGCGGCGATTTCGAGCCGGGCCAGCGGGTCGCCGGCGTCGGGGCGTACGGCGGGGCCGCCGAGCTGGTCGCCAACCCGGCCATGTTCACCTTCGCCCTGCCCGACGAGCTGAGCTTCGACCAGGGTGCCGCGCTGCCGATGAACTACCTCACCGCGCAGTTCGCGCTCGCCGAGCGCGGGCAGCTGAAGGCCGGAGAGACGGTCCTGGTGCACGGCGCCGCCGGCGGCGTCGGCACCGCGACGATCCAGGTCGCCAAGGGGTACGGCGCCCGCACCATCGCCGTGGTCAGCACCGAGGAGAAGGCGCGGGTCGCCCGGGAGGCCGGAGCGGACGAGACCGTGCTCGTCTCCGGCTTCAAGGACGCGGTCATGGGGCTGACCGGCGGCAAGGGGGTCGACGTGGTCCTCGACGTCGTGGGCGGAGACGTCTTCATGGACTCGCTGCGGGTGCTGGGCACCCAGGGGCGGCTGCTCGTGGTCGGCTTCGCCGCCGGGCAGGGCATCCCGGAGGTCAAGGTCAACCGGTTGCTGCTCAACAACGTCGATGTCCGCGGGGTCGGCTGGGGCGCCTACGCGATGACGCGTCCGGGCTACATGCAGGAGCAGTGGCGCGAGCTCGAGCCGATGATGGCCAGCGGCGTGGTCCGCCCGCCGGTGGGTGCGTCGTACGCACTGGAGGAGTTCGGCCAGGCCCTCGTCGACATGGACGAGCGGCGAACCCTGGGCAAGTCCGTCGTCCGCCTCCGCTGACCGGGCACTTGTGGGCACTCTCAGCCGTCTGACCGGGCAGTTCGAGGAAGTCTCAGGAGTCTGAGCGGGCAGTTTGAGGCACAGTGGCCGACCCCGGACGCGGATGTCACCGGACGCGTCCGAGGACCTGCGGTTAGGGTCGGAGCGTGAGCACCTTGGATGACGCCCGCGCGGGCATGAACCTCGACATCCGTCCCCAGGACGACCTGTTCGGCCACGTGAACGGCCGCTGGCTCGACGAGAGCGAGATCCCGGCCGACCGGTCGAGCTGGGGCCCCTTCGTCCAGCTGGCCGACGTCGCCGAGGAGCAGGTCCACCGCATCATCGAGGACCTGGCCAGCACCGTGGCGGAGGGCGACGCGGCCGAGATCGACGAGGACGCCCGCAAGATCGGCGACCTCTTCGCCTCCTTCATGGACACCGACGCCATCAACCACAAGGGGATCCGCCCGGTCCGCCCGTTGATCGACGCGGTGGCGGCGCTCCGTGACGTCCGTGACCTGGCGGCCTTCCTCGGGGAGTTCGAACGGGTCGGCGGCCACGGCCTCTTCGGCTCGTACGTCGCCACCGACGCCCGGCAGTCCGACCGCTACCTCTTCCACCTTGCCCAGGGCGGCCTGGGCCTCCCCGACGAGTCCTACTACCGCGATGACAAGTTCGCCGAGATCCGCGAGAAGTACGTCGCCTACCTCACCCGGTTGCTCGAGCTGGGCGGCCACGACGCCCCCGCCGAGGCGGCCGCCACGGTCCTGCGGATCGACACCCTGCTCGCGAAGGGACACTGGGAGCGGTCCGAGACCCGCGACGTCCAGAAGACCTACAACCGGATGAGTGCCGGGGAGCTCAAGGAGCTCTGCCCGGCCTTCGACTGGGACGCCTACGTCACCAACCTGGGCGGTCGCGCGGCGACGTTCGCGGAGAGCTGCGTGCGGCAGCCGTCGTACCTCGCGCACCTGTCCACCGTCCTCGACGAGGTCCCGGTCGACGAGTGGCGCTCGTGGATGCTCGTCCACGTGCTGCGCTCCGCCGCGCCGTACCTCACCGACGACTTCGTCCAGGTCAACTTCGACTTCTACGGCCGTACCCTCAACGGGACGCCCGAGCTGCGCGCCCGCTGGAAGCGCGGGGTCGCCCTGGTCGAGGGTGCCATCGGCGAGGCCGTCGGCAAGGAGTACGTCGCGCGTCACTTCCCGCCGAGCTCCAAGGCACTGATGGACGACCTGGTGGCCAACCTGCTCGCCGCCTACCGCGAGTCGATCTCCAAGCTCGACTGGATGACCGACGAGACCAAGAGCCGGGCCTACGAGAAGCTCGCGACCTTCCGCCCGAAGATCGCCTATCCCGACACGTTCCGCGACTACTCGGCCCTGCGGGTGCACGCCGACGACCTGCTCGGCAACGTTGCTGCGGCGTCTGCGTTCGAGACCGATCGCCAGCTGGCCAAGATCGGCTCGCCGGTGGACCGTGACGAGTGGTTCATGCTGCCGCAGACCGTGAACGCCTACTACAACCCCGGCACCAACGAGATCTGCTTCCCGGCCGGCATCCTGCAGAAGCCGTTCTTCAGCCCCGACGCCGGCCCGGAGGAGAACTACGGCGGGATTGGCTCGGTGATCGGCCACGAGATCGGCCACGGGTTCGACGACCAGGGCGCGCAGTACGACGGCGAGGGCAACCTCAACGACTGGTGGAGTGCCGCCGACAAGGCCGCCTTCGAGGTGAAGTCGAAGGCGCTCATCGCGCAGTACGACGACTTCGAGCCGCGGGCGCTCCCGGGTGAGCACGTCAACGGCGCACTCACTGTCGGGGAGAACATCGGGGACCTGGGCGGCCTGACCATCGGTCACCGGGCCTACGTCATCTCTCAGGACGGGTCGGCCGACCCCGAGGCGCGCCGGCGACTGTTCATGAACTGGGCCTACTGCTGGCGCACCAAGCGCCGCAAGGAGCAGGAGCTCCAGTTCCTCACCGTCGACCCGCACAGCCCGCCGGAGTTCCGCGCCAACATCGTGCGCAACCTCGCCGAGTTCCACGAGGTCTTCGGCACCGTCGAGGGTGACGGGCTCTGGCTCGACCCGGCGGAGCGCGTCCGGATCTGGTGAGGGTGGCTGCCCCGCGGGTCGTCCAACAGGCCCGGGTACGTGGTGGGTGGTAGACAGGGGCTCGTGACCACGATCGGCGTCTGCGAGGACGACGCGCAGCTCCGTTCGGTGCTGGCTCGCGCCTTTCGCGCGGACGGCTTTGAGGTCGTCTCGGTGGCGACGGGAGCCGAGGCGCTGCGGGCCTTCGCCGCCTCGCCGCCCGACGTGATCGTGCTCGACCTCGGCCTGCCGGACGCCGACGGGCGCGACGTCTGCCTGGCCCTCAAGGCCAACGGTGTGGTCGCGCCGGTGCTGATGCTCACTGCGCGCAACGGGATCCACCACAAGGTGTCCGGCTTCGAGGCGGGCGCGGACGACTACCTCGGCAAGCCGTTCGCGCTGGCCGAGCTGATGGCGCGGGTGCGGGTGCTCGAGCGCCGCGCGGTGGCGCTGCGACCGGCCACGCCCGGAGTCGCACTGGATCCGGCCACCCACGCGCTGGTGCACGGGGACCGGTCGGTCTCGCTCTCGCCGACGGAGTTCAAGCTGCTCGCCCGGTTGATGGCCGCACCAGGCGAGGTGGTCCGGCGGCGAGCGCTGGTCGCGGCCGGTTGGCCGGACGGCGCGATGGTCTCGGACAACACGCTCGACTCCTACGTACGCCGGATCCGGGGCAAGCTGGCCGAGCTCCCACAGGGCGGCGCGTCCGTCGAGACCGTCCACGGGGTCGGGTACGTATGGCGGTGACGCGGACCGGGTCCCGTCGACTGGGCCGGAGTGGCCTGCGCACCCGCCTGACCCTGGTCACCATGCTGATCACCGGGCTGGTCGTGGCCGGGGTGGTCGTGGCCGTGCAGCTCTACCTCGCCCAGGTCAGCGACTCCGACTCCCTCCACCTCGCCCGCGTCCGGGCAGATGCGGTCGCTGGCACCGTCCGGATCCAGAAGGGTCAGGTGGTGGTCCTCGAGGCCGCCTCGGACTCCCTCGACCGCGACGTCTGGGTCTTCGACGGCGCCGGACGGCTGGTCGAGGGCCGGCTCCCCAGCGACGGTGGTGACGTCGTTGCCGCGCTGGGCGCCCAACCCGCGAGCGGTCCTCTCCTTATCCGCGACACGGTGCGTCTGGTGGCCCGTCCGGTGCTGGCCGACGGACGCCGGGTGGCTGTCGTGGTCGCCGGCGTCGACCTCACGCCGTACGAGGACGGCGAACGCCGCGGTCTGTGGCTCTCTCTCGGGCTGGGCCTGCTCACGATCCTGGCCGCGGGCGTCGCGGCGCGGGAGGCGGCGCGGCACACGCTCGGCCAGGTCCAGCACATGGTGCGCAGTGCCCAGGACTGGGAGGAGCACGACCTGGAGCGGCGCTTCGCGATGGGCGAGCCGGTTGACGAGATCACCGAGCTGGGGCGCACCCTCGACCACATGCTCGACCGGATCTCCGAGGCGCTGCATTCTGAACGCCGGCTCTCCGACGAGATGGCCCACGAGCTGCGTACGCCGTTGACCGTGATCCGGGCCGAGGCCGAGCTGGCCCTCGGCCGGGCCGAGCCGGGAGCCCGGGAGTCCCTGCGCTCCATCGTCGAGGCCGCCGAGCGGGTGGACGCCGCTGTCGGGTCGATGCTGGACGCGGCCCGCTCCCGTCACGACGCCGAGGCGGTGGTCGAGGTCGTTGAGCTGCTGCGGGAGCTGAGCGTGCCCCCCGACGCGGGCATCCTGCTCGTCCTGCCGCCGGCCCGGCGCAAGGTCCGGGTCGCCGCTCCGGCCTCCGTGATCCAGGCGGCCGTGACGCCGTTGCTCCACAATGCCGTGCGGCATGCCCGCTCCCGGGTGGAGCTCACGGTGGCGCAGGTCGGTGACCGGGTGCTGCTCAGCGTCCTCGACGACGGCCCGGGGGTCAGCGTCGAAGAGGCCACCGCGGTCTTCCGGCCCGGGCACAGCGGCCCGGGCGGCGGGGTCGCGGGACTTGGGCTGAGCGTCGTACGCCGTCTGGTCGAGTCGATCGACGGCACCGTGCGGGCCCAGCCCGGCGATGGTGGTCGCTTTGAGATCGAGCTGCCCGCGGCCGAGTAGCCCCGAAATTCTGCGGAGATCGAGTGGACAACCTTCGTCGTCGTGGCGACGTCTGAGGTGTGCCGGTTCTCCGGAGGGCCCGACGCCTGCCCGACGCCCTGACCCCGGCAGGGGCTCGACTGCCCTTTGGGCGACTCTGTAATACTGATTACATGATTACTGACGAGCCCCGAGATCGGGTCAGGGGCTGGTTCGCCGGCCGCCTTCCGCAGGAGTGGCAGAGCGCACCTGCCGACATCACGGTCGACCGCGAGGAGATCACCCTCGTGCTCACGATCCCCGACGTTGCCCTCAGCAGCGACGCCACCGACACCCCGTCCGACGCCGAGACCGCAGAGGCTCGCGCCGGGCGCACCAAGGCCTTTCGTGAGGAGACCCGCGAGCAGCGGATGAAGATCGCCCGCGAGGCCGAGCACCGATTCGAGCGCAAGATCTCGTGGGGGCTGCGGGTCGGCGAGCACGCCGAGCTGTGGACCCACGTCGCGGCTCCGGTCATGACCCGGCTCCGCCAGCCTCAGCGCCTGGTTCTCGACACCCTCGTCGACGCCGGCGTGGCCCGGTCACGCTCCGAGGCGCTGGCCTGGTGCGTGCGCCTGGTGGGCCAGCACGAGGAGGACTGGCTCGGCGAGCTCCGCGACGCGATGGGTGCGGTGGCCGACGTACGCAGCAAGGGCCCCGCGGCCTGATCGCGTCGCGGCAACCCCGTTCCCGCCGAAGGCGTGAAGATGGCGGTGTTTCCCAGCCACTGAGTGGCTGTTGCGGTTTGGTCGAAGGTGGGTGGCGCGGGCTGGCAGGGCAGGGGAAGCCGCCCTCAGCTGAGGCTGAGGGCGGCTGCGTGCATCCTGCGGAGGTTGACGACGGCGGCTGCGAGGTGGAGCTCGGCGGTGACGGCGGTGATTCCTCTGCGGCTGAAGCGGC
>JBKJLD010000076.1:0-24825 GCA_046597165.1 Nocardioides sp. | reverse complement strand
GAACTCCTGATCCCGGATCACCGGACGATACGAACGCGCCATGCCCCATCATTTCGCGTCCAGCCCAAGATCGCACGCACCCGCCCCGGGCGATTTCGCAACAGCCACCAGGTGACGAGGATCCACCGCCATCTGCGGTGCCGACAGCTACAGGTCAAACAGTGAGCCACCCTCAAAGATGTCGGCGTCGGTCTTCCCCGGTCGCGTCAGCGCAGGACGCGGTCGAGCTCGGCCCACAGGTCCTCGGCGTCCTCGAGCCCGACCGAGATCCGCAGGAGCGCCTCGTCCGGCCGCGCATCGGCAGTGACGGGGCGGTGGGTGAGTCCCGCGGGGTGCTGGATCAGGGTGTCCACGCCACCCAGTGAGACAGCGTGGGTGATCAGCTCGCAGCCCTGGGCGACGCGCGCCGCGGCGTCGTACCCCCCGCTGAGCTCGAAGGCCAGCAGGCTTCCCGGGCCTGACATCTGGCTCCCGACCAGCCCCAGGGGGTCGCACTCCTTCAGACCGGGGTAGAGGACGCGCGAGACCCGCGAGTGGCCGGTCAGCCGGTCCGCCAGGATCGCGGCGGTCTCCTGCTGGGCGCGGACCCGCAGCGGCAGGGTCTGCAGGCCGCGGTGCAGCTCGTAGGCTCCGAGCGGGTGCAGCAGGGCGCCGGTGACGGCGCGCACCTGGCGCAGTCGGACGGCCCACTCCTCGTCGGTCGCGACCACGCCGCCCATGGCATCGCCGTGGCCGCCGAAGAACTTGGTCGCGGAGTGCAGGACGAGGCTCGCCCCGTGGTGCACCGGCTGCTGGAGGACCGGGGTCGCGAAGGTGTTGTCGACCAGGACGGAGACGCCGCCGGCCTGGGCGACCACGGCGGCGATGTCGACGAGGTCGACCGTCGGGTTGGCAGGGGTCTCCATGATCACCAGGCCCGTGTCGGGCCGGATCGCCTCGGCGATGCAGTCCGGGTCGGCCCAGGTCACCTCGGTGGAGAGCAACCCGGACGCGAGGACGTGGTCGGTGCCGCCGTACAACGGGCGGACGCCGACCACGTGCGGGCGACCCGCAGCGACCGAGGCGATGAGGACGGCCGAGAGCGCGGCCATGCCCGAGGCGTAGGCGACCGCCTCCGGGGTGCCCTCCAGGGTGGCGACGGCCCGCTCGAAGCGGTCCACATTGGGGTTCCAGAGGCGTTGGTAGACCAGCGAGGCCCCCGGCTCGGCCCGGTGGCCGGTGGCGAGGTTCTCGTAGGCCTCGCCGCCGGTGGCCAACGACGGGAGGGAGTAGGTCGTCGAGAGGTCGATCGGCGGGACGTGCACACCGAGCCGGGCCAGGTCCTCGCGGCCGGCGTGGACCGCGGTCGTGTCCAGATGCGTCATGCCTCCAGGCTGCGATTTTCCTGTCGATTGGGCAACAGTTCCGCAGATTCTTCGGCTGCGTGTAGTTTTACCGAAGATGAATGGCTACGATGCCGCTAGTCTGGGCCGATGCCGAAGAACCCCGCTCCCCGCGCCCCGGGCCCCGCGCCCCGCGCGCGACCGGTCCTCGACGAGGTGGACCGGCTGATCGTGGCCCAGCTGCTCCGTGACGGGCGCACGCCCAACGTGAGACTCGCGCGCGCCGCGGGGATCGCCGAGTCGACCGCGCTGGCGCGGGTGCGCGCCCTGCGCGAGCGGGGCATCGTCACCGGGGTCACCGCCGAGGTCGACCTGGCCCGGGTCGGGCTGCCCGTGCAGGCCATGGTCGCCATCCGCTTCTCCGGACACCTGCGAGCCGACGTCGACGCCTTCGCGGAGGAGGTGACCCGGCTGGCCGGCGTGATCGCGACCTACAACATCAGCGGCGGCAACGACTTCCTGGTCCACGTCGCCGCACCGACACCCGAGCAGCTGCGCGACTTCGTGCTGGACAACCTGACCGGTCGACCCGGAGTCGTGCACGCGGAGACCAGCCTGGTCTTCCACGTCAACCGCGGGACCGACATCCTCGGCAGCATCTGAGGTCGTCCCGGGACCGGTCAGGACTCGCGAACGACCGACAGACGGCGGTCGCCGACCTGCACCTGGTCACCGTCCAGCAGGGTCGCGGGCCGACCGGCCGTGAGGGCTCGGGAGACACCGTCCCGCAGCAGGATCGAGCCGTTGGTCGAGCCGCGATCCGTGACGACCAGGGTCCCGTCGGGAGCGAGCTGGAGCTGAGCGTGGGTCTTGGACAGCGACATGTCGGTCGATCGCAGCGCGAGCACCTGCCTGACCCGCTCGTCGTGGCGCGGCTCCGGCCGGCGTCCCACCAGGACCACGCCGTCGACGAGCAGGGACTCTCCCGAGTCGACGGTGACCCGCCAGCCGGCCGGTGGCGCGGCCGGTGCCCGTGGTGCATCGACGGGTGCCCGATGCGACGGGACCGGGTCGGTGTCGGGACGGTGGAGGACGGCGCGGCGACCGCGGCCTGCGGCGGTGGGACCAGGCGCATCGCGGTCAGGTTGACGACATGGCGAGGAGGGGCCGCGATCTCCTCGGCCACCACGGGGACCGGCCGGACGTCGACCACGATCGACCCTGCGAGGTGGTCGTGCCAGCCCCGGCGCTGTCGACCACGATCGGCGAGCGCGGTCCACGCGAGCATGGCGAGTCCCAGTCCGAAGGTGGGCAGTGCGACGATCGCGAGGACCGCACCGCGCAACAGTGCGGGGCCGAGCCCCAGCGGCGTACCGGTGCCGAGGTGAACGGCGCGCAGGCCGAGGGCGGCCTTGCCGGGCGTGACACCGCGCAGTCCGAGCAGGACCGCGAAGGCGACACCGGTGAGGAGCGCGACCACCACCGTCGCCGCGAGGGCGGTACCGGGGCGCTCGCGGCCGGTGAGCAGGTGGGTCGCCAGCGCCGCCGCGCCCACCACGATCGAGCCGATCGCTGCGTCGAGGGCGCAGGCGTAGAAGCGGCGCTCTATCCCGGCAGGAGGGAAGGTGGGAGCGCCCGGGAGTGCGGTCACAGGCCACTCACCTTGATCGTGAGCCCGTCCCCGAGGTCGATCACCGCACCAGGGGCCAGCTGCACCGCCACCCCGGCGCGCAGGTCCTCGGGCGGCAGTCCGGGCTGGACGATCACGGTTCCGTTGGTGGAGCCCAGATCGGTCACCACGGCCGCGCCGTGGTCGGCACCCGAGCCGGGACGGATCTCGAGATGGGTGCCGGAGATCTCGTGCTGGGGGCTGGGCACGCTCACGAGACGGGGCTGCTGCGTCGAGCTGAACCGGCGGGCCTCGGGCGCCCGGCCGACGACCAGGACCCGGTCCACGTCGATGGTCTCGCCGGTGGAGAGCGCCAGTCTGGCCACCGGGCGGGCGGTGACCTCGGGGGCCGGCGGCTGGCCGGGGATGCCGGGCTGCTGCCGCGCGAACCGCGCCGGGTCCCAGGCCCCCGTGCGGGTGAGCCCGTCGTGGTCAGCGGTGTCGTCAGCGGTGTCGTCATCAGGGTCCGCCGCGAGTTCCTGCCCCACGTCGTACGACGCCCAGGCGACGCGGGCCAGCCGCACCAGCCCGGTGTCGAACCGGAGCTCGGGACCCGGGCCCGGGTCGCCATCCTCGGTGACGGCGAGGACCGTGCCGGTCACTCCGGTGAAGCTGCGCTCGACCCAGGTCGCGTCCGCCGGCCCGGCCAGCTCGTGGGGCTCACCGTCGACGGTGACGGTCGCGCGCACGCCCCCACGCAGGAGGATCCGGGAGCCTGCCTCCGTCTCGCCGACCAGCGCGAAGCCAGGCAGACGCCGCAGGCCGGAGCCCAGCAGGGCATCGAGCACCTCCTCGACACCGGCACCACCGTCGACCAGCTCCCAGAGCGGCGCGACCCGGTCCCGCTCGGTGGACGGCAACAGCACCGTGACCGAGTCACCGACGATGCCGAACCAGGTTCCTGGACGGTAGGACCGGATCCCCCGGTCCGAGGGGGCGCTCACGACCGCGTCTCCAGAATCTCCTCGGCCTCCAGCTGCCGCAGCGGGGTGCCGTCGCCCGGGACCAGTCCCAGCGCGTCGACCACCACGGCGGTGGCGTTGTCGCGCCCACCAGCCGCGACCGCGGCCGCGACGACCTGCTCGGCCGCGTCCGCGGCGGTGGCCGCCCCGGCCAGCAGCTCGGCGATCCGTTGGTCGTCGAGCATCTCGGTGACGCCGTCGCTGCAGAGCAGCAGCCGCTCGACCGAGCCGACCGGCAGCAGCGCGTAGTCGGCGTCCGTGCCGCGCGGGCCACCGACCGCCCGCGTCACGACGTGGCGCTCGGGGTGGGTGGCCGCGGCGGCCGCGGTGATGGCACCGGAATCGACCAGCTCCTGGACGACGCTGTGGTCGACGCTGATCTGCTCGAGGACCCCTGCGGTGAACCGGTAGCTCCGCGAGTCCCCGAGGTTGGCCAGCAGCCAGGCGGGGCCGTCGTCGCTGGTCACCAGCAGCGCCACCACGGCGGTGGTGCCCGCGTGGAACCGCCCGGCTCGTCCCTGGCGCTGCTCCGCGCCGTACGCCACGAGCCGGTCCTGGCAGCGGCGCAGCGTCGCAGCCACCGCCTCGGCACCACGAGAGGGGTCGTAGCCGGCGTCGGCCAGGGCGACGAACTCCTCGACCACGATCGCGCTCGCCACCTCGCCTGCCTCGTGGCCGCCCATGCCGTCGGCCACCACGAAGACCGGCGGCGCGACGAGGTACGCGTCCTCGTTGCTCTCGCGAACGAGTCCGACGTCCGTGGCGGCACCGTGCTGGAGCTCGACCCGGGTCATCCCACCTCCTGGCTGGGAGGGAGCGTACGACGTGCACCCGTCAGGTGGGCAGGTAGCGTAGGCGGGATGTCCGGCTCGTCCACCCGTGTTGACGGGTACCGCACCCTCGCCGACCAGCTCCGCGGCTGGCCGGACGACCGGCTGACCCTGCTCCTGCTGGAGCGTCCCGATCTCGCCACTCCTGCTCCCCATGACTTCGGCCAGCTGGCCTCCCGAGCGGCGACCCGGTCGTCCCTGCTGCGTGCGCTCGACCAGCTGACCCGGCTCGAGCTCTCCGTTCTTGATGCCCTCGTGGTCGCCGGCCAAACCACCCAGGAGGACCTGAGTGGCATCGTCCGCGCCGACCCGGCCCGGGTCGCAGCGGCCGTCGAACGCCTCCTGGTCCTCACCCTGGCCTGGGAGTCCCCCCAGGGACTGCGGGCCCTGAGCGGGGTGGCCGAGGGGCTGACCGGCAGCGGCGCCGCCGGCGTCAGCGGCCTACGCCCCTTCTCGGCGGAGCCTGCGCCCGCGGATGACGTGGCCCAACGCCTCGGCGAGCTGTCCGAGGCCGCCCACGCCCTCCTGGAGCACGTGGCCGACCATGGTGGCGAGGCCACGACCGGGTCGGCGCGCCACACCGTCCTGCCCGACGAGGCCGCCACCCCCGCCGAGGAGTTGCTCGCCCGGCGGCTGCTCGTCCCGCGCGGCGGCGGCACCGTGGTGCTGCCCGGCGAGGTCGGGGTCGCGCTGCGCGGCGGGCGGACCACGCGCGAGCCCGTCGACGACGAGCCCGTCCTGCTCACCTCGGCCCGCGACCAGGCGACGGTCGACCGGGCGGCCGCGGGAGCCGCGTTCGAGACCGTGCGCCGCCTCGAGCTGCTCCTCGACCAGTGGGGCACCGGCCCGCCGGGCGCCCTGCGCAGCGGCGGCCTCGCGGTGCGTGACCTCAAGGCGACCGCCCTGCAGCTCCACGTCGACGAGCCGGTGGCGGCGCTGACGGTCGAGCTCGCCTCCGCGGCCGGCCTGCTCGCGACCTCCGCCGACGCCCAGGGAAATCCCGCCTGGGTCCCCACCGACGCCTTCGACCTGTGGACCGCTCGGCCGGTCGCCGAGCGATGGACCACGGTGGTCCGCGCGTGGCTGGACAGTCCCCGGCTGCCGGGCCTGATCGGCTCGCGCGACGCGGCCGGCAAGACCTGGAACGCCCTGTCCCCCGAGCTCGCCGCCACCGGACAGGTGGAGAGCCGTCGGATGGCGCTCGACGCCCTCGCCGAGCTGCCGCCTGGCGAGGTTCTCGCGGCCGGCACCGGTCTGCCGTCGCTGGTCTCCCGCGTGACCTGGCTGCGCCCTCGCCGGCCGCGCTCACGCAGCGAGCAGGTGGCCTGGGCCATCACCGAGGCCGCAGCGCTCGGGGTCGTCGGCCTCGGGGGGCTGGCGTCGTACTCCCGGTCCCTGCTGGCCGGCGACGACCAGGCGGCGCGCGCGGTCCTCGGCGCGCTGCTGCCCGAACCGGTCGACCACGTGCTGATCCAGGCGGACCTGACCGCCGTCGCGCCGGGCCCGCTGGAGTCCTCGCTGGGGCGGACCCTCCAGCTGCTGGCCGACATCGAGTCCCGGGGCGGGGCCACGGTCTACCGGTTCACCCCGAGCTCGGTGCGGCGCGCCCTCGACAGCGGCTGGTCGGCCGCGGAGATCCACGACTTCGTCGGCGCCGTCTCGCGCACCCCGGTTCCGCAGCCGCTGACCTACCTGGTCGACGACACCGCCCGCACCTTTGGCACCGTGCGCGTCGGCCACGCCGAGTCGTTCCTGCGCGCCGACGACGAGGCCGCGCTCACCGAGCTGCTCCACCACCCCAAGGCGCTCACGCTGGGGCTGCGCCGGATCGCCCCGACCGTGCTGATCAGCAGCACCCCGCTCGACGTACTCCTGCCCCGGCTGCGTGATCTCGGCTCGGCGCCCGTCGTCGAGGCCGCCGACGGCACCGTCCGGATCGCGCGACCCGACCTGCTGCGTGCCCGCAGCCCGCGCGGCCGCAGCGCCCGCAACGCCCGCGCCGCCCATGAGAGCGCGCACGTCGCCCAGGTGGTGAACGCGGTCCGCGCCGGCGACCGCGTCGCCGGCAGCCGCCCGAGTGTGCCCAGCCCCGTCCTCTCTCCGAGCGGGTCGCTGGCGGCCCTTCGCGAGGCGGTGGAGACGGGCGCGTCGGTCCTCATCGGGTACGTCGACAACCACGGCTCCAGCTCCGAACGCATCGTCGACCCGCTCCGCGTCGAGGGTGGCTGGTTGACCGCCCATGACCACCGCAGCGATGACACCCGGACCTTCGCCGTCCACCGGATCACCGCCGTCCGGGTCGTGTTCGACGCGGGCGGCGCGGGCCAGCCGCCCGGTCCGTAGACTTGCTGGGTGGATTTCATCAGGTACGCCGAGGCATCGGCTGGTCTCCTCAACGCGGAGATCAGCGACGTCGATGCCCTCGTGCGCCTCCTCGCAGGGCGCGAGTGGCTGCACGAGCAGTGCACCGACCGCGACTGCCACCTGCTGCGGCGCTTCCAGCGCGAGCTGCGCCCGGTCTTCGAGGCGTCCGACGCCGGTGAGGTCCGGGTCGTCATCGACGCGCTCAACGAGCTGATGGTCCGTCACCCGATCACCCCGCGGATCGCCGACCACGACGGTGCCGACCTGCACCTGCACGTCGCCACCAAGTCCGCGAGTGTCGCCGAGCTGGTCGTCGGTGAGTCGCTGCTCGGTCTGGCCACCCTGATCTGCGACCTGGGGCCGACGCGCCTCGGCGTGTGCAGCGCCAGCCCGTGCACGAGCGTCTACGTCGACACCTCGCCCAACCGGTCGCGCCGCTACTGCTCCGACCGCTGCTCCTCTCGGGCCAACGTCGCGGCCTACCGCGCCCGCCAGAAGCTGAGCTCGGTCGACGACGCCGCCGGGCCGGCGGCGGTCGCCCAGTGATCATCACCCCAGGACACCGCTCGCTCCGCCCACGCTTCCCGAGGGACCCCGCATGAACGACGGCCCCCTGATCGTCCAGTCCGACAAGACCCTGCTGCTGGAGATCGACCACGAGCGCGCCCAGGACTGCCGCAAGGCGATCGCGCCGTTCGCCGAGCTCGAGCGCTCCCCCGAGCACATCCACACCTACCGGCTCACGCCGCTGGGCCTGTGGAACGCGCGCGCCGCCGGACACGACGCCGAGCAGGTCGTGGACACGCTGCTGGAGTTCAGCCGGTACGCCGTCCCGCACGCCTTGCTGGTCGACGTCGCCGAGACGATGGCGCGCTACGGCCGGCTGCGCCTGGAGAAGAGCCCGCTGCACGGTCTGGTGCTGGTCTCCAACGACCGCCCGGTCCTCGAGGAGGTGCTGCGCGCGAAGAAGATCGCCGGCATGCTCGGCGAGCGGCTCGACGACGACACCGTGGTGGTGCACGCCTCCGAGCGCGGCAACCTCAAGCAGGCCCTGCTCAAGCTCGGGTGGCCGGCCGAGGACTTCGCCGGGTACGTCGACGGCGAGGCGCACCCCATCTCGCTGGACGAGTCGCAGTGGCAGCTGCGCGACTACCAGCGTGACGCCGCCGACTCGTTCTGGCACGGCGGCTCGGGGGTCGTGGTGCTGCCGTGCGGCGCCGGCAAGACCCTGGTCGGTGCGGCCGCGATGGCCCACGCCCAGGCGACCACGCTCATCCTCGTGACCAACACCGTCTCCGCCCGGCAGTGGAAGGACGAGCTGCTGCGTCGTACCTCACTGACCGAGGAGGAGATCGGCGAGTACTCCGGGGCCGTCAAGGAGGTCCGCCCGGTCACCATCGCGACGTACCAGGTGATGACCACGCGCCGGAAGGGCGTCTACTCCCACCTCGAGCTGCTGGACGCGCGCGACTGGGGGCTGATCATCTACGACGAGGTGCACCTGCTGCCGGCGCCGATCTTCCGGATGACGGCCAACCTGCAGGCGCGGCGGCGGATCGGGCTGACCGCAACGCTGGTGCGCGAAGACGGCTGCGAGGGCGACGTCTTCTCGCTGATCGGGCCGAAGCGCTACGACGCACCGTGGAAGGACATCGAGGCGCAGGGCTGGATCGCGCCCGCGGACTGTGTCGAGGTGCGGGTGACGCTGCCGACCAACGAGCGGCTGGTCTACGCGACGGCCGAGCCGGAGGAGCGCTACCGGCTGGCGTCGTGCACCCACCACAAGGTCGACGTGGTCCGCGACCTGGTCGCGCAGCACTCGGGGCAGCCGACGCTGGTGATCGGGCAGTATCTCGACCAGCTCGACGAGCTCGCCGCGATGCTGGATGCGCCGCTGATCAAGGGCGAGACCCCGGTCAAGGAACGCCAGCGGCTCTTCGAGGCGTTCCGCAGCGGTGAGGTCGGGCTGCTGGTCGTCTCGAAGGTCGCGAACTTCTCCATCGACCTGCCCTCGGCCGAGGTGGCGATCCAGGTGTCGGGCTCGTTCGGCTCGCGCCAGGAGGAGGCCCAGCGACTCGGTCGGCTGCTGCGCCCGAAGTCGGACGGGAAGTCCGCCCACTTCTACACCGTGGTTTCCCGCGACACCGTGGATGCGGAGTTCGCCCAGAACCGGCAGCGCTTCCTGGCCGAGCAGGGCTACGCCTACCGGATCATGGACGCCGAGGACCTCCCCGCCTGAAGGTGACCGGGCAGTTGGGGGCACTCTCAGCCCGCCGACCGGGCGCTTGGGGGCACTCTCAACCCGCCGACCGGGCACTTGGGGGCACTCTCAACCCGCCGACCGGGCAGTTGCAGGCACTCACGGCAGTTCGAACGTTCACCTAAGTGCCCGGTCGACCTCTTGAGAGTGCCCCAGAGTGCCCGGTCGGCGTCCGGAGGGTGACGCCGAATCGGCGAGTGACCGGTTGCCTCCTAGGCTGGTCGATCGTGAAGGCCCTGCTGCTCGAGAACATCCATCCCTCCGCCGTCGCCCGCCTGGAGAAGGCCGGGGTGGCCGTCGACCTGCGCTCCGCGTCGATGTCCGAGGACGAGCTGGTGCACGCGTTGCCCGGCATCGACCTGCTCGGCATCCGGTCCAACACCACCATCACCCCTCGGGTGCTCGCCTCGGCACCCGACCTGCTCGCGGTCGGATGCTTCTGCATCGGCACCAACCAGGTCGACCTCGAGGAGGCGGCCCGACGCACCGTGGCGGTCTTCAACGCGCCGTACTCCAACACGCGCAGCGTCGTCGAGCTCGTGATCGGCGAGATCATCGTGCTCGCCCGCCGCCTGGTCGAGAAGACACTCAAGATGCACGACGGGGTGTGGGACAAGTCCGCGGCCGGCAGCCACGAGATCCGCGGGCGCACGCTCGGGATCGTGGGCTACGGCAACATCGGCTCGCAGCTCTCGGTGGTCGCCGAGGCGGTCGGCCTACGGGTGATCTTCTACGACGTCACCGACCGGCTCGCCCACGGCAACGCCCGTCGGATGGGCAGCCTCGAGGAGCTGCTCGCGGAGGCCGACGTGGTCTCGCTGCACGTGGACGGACGTCCCGGCAACGCCGGGTTCTTCGGAGCCGAGCACTTCGAGCAGATGAAGCCGCGTTCGCTGTTCATCAACGCAGCGCGGGGCATGGTGGTCGACACCGAGGCGCTGCGCGACCACATCCTCTCGGGGCACATCGCCGGCGCCGCGCTCGACGTGTTCCCGATCGAGCCGAAGGCGCAGGGCGACCCGTTCGAGTCCCCGTTGCGCGGGCTCGACAACGTGATCCTCACCCCGCACGTCGGAGGCTCCACCCAGGAGGCACAGGAGGAGATCGGCCATTTCGTCGCGGGCAAGCTCGCGTCGTACGTCCACCAGGGCAGCACCGCCCTGTCGGTCAACCTGCCGACGGTCCAGGCCGCGCCCGAGCCCGGCGTGACCCGGCTGGCCCACCTGCACGACAACGTCCCCGGCGTACTCGCCGAGATCAACAGGGTGCTCGCCGAGATCGAGGCCAACGTGCTCTCGCAGTCCCTGGCGACCCGCGGGCACCAGGGGTACGTCGTCACGGACGTCTCGGCGCCCCTCGAGCCCGCCGCCATCGAGCGCCTGCGCGCGATGCCTCACACGCTGCGGATGCGCCACCTGCACGGCTGAACAGCGGGCTCGGCTTGGCGGAGTCGGACAGAATGAGAACGTGACCCCTGCCGCTACAACCACTGTGCGCACCGTGCGCGAGAAGATGGGCGAGGCGCTCTTCCTGCGCGTCGCCGGGCCCGACGGTGCCAAGCACCGCGACCGGATCCACGGCACTCCCGGACCGCGCTGGTTCGAGCCAGACAGTTCCATCGCGCGCGTCCACGGCGACGCCTCGATGTTCGTCGGCGGCATCCGCGCGCTGCTCCTGCAGACGCTGCACCCCGCAGCGATGACTGCGGTCTCCGAGCACTCCGGCTTCCGCGGCGACATGTGGGGCCGCCTGGCTCGCACCAGCCGCTACCTCGCCGTCACGACCTTCGGCACCGCGGACGACGCCCAGCAGGCGGTCGACATCGTGCGGTCCATCCACGAGCGGGTCACCGGCACCCTCGCCGACGGGACGCCGTACGCCGCCTCCGACCCGCACCTGCTGCTGTGGGTCCACGTGGCCGAGGTCGACAGCTTCCTGCTCGCCCATCAGGTCTACGGCAAGAACCCCCTCGACCAGGCCGGCCGGGACAGCTACGTCGCCGAGACCGCCGAGGTGGCCCGCCGGCTCGGGGTCCTCGACCCGCCCACGACCGAGGCCGAGCTCGCCGCGACGCTCACCGCCTTCCGACCCGAGCTCCGCGCCACTCCCCAGGCCCGCGAGGCGATCTCCTACCTGCTCTTCCGTCCGCCGCTGCCGCTGGCCGCTCGGGCGCCGTACGGCGTGCTGGTGGCCGCCGCGATCGCGCTGATGCCGCGCTGGACTCGCCGTCCACTGCGACTGCCCTGGCTGCCGGTCTCCGAGCGCACGGTCGTCCGCGCCCTCGGCACGGCCGCGACCGGCACCATCCGCTGGGCCATGGGTCCGGGGCGCCCCGTGCGCCAGGAGCCCGTGAAAGCCGGATGACGACGGCCCGCTCCGGCTGTTAGCGTCTCCGGTCTCCCACCCACGAGCGGCGTCCACGGAGGTGCTGACGTGCCCCCGGCCGACCCCCCTGCAGGCACCCCGACGTCACTCGATCCCGAGCTCGTCACCGAGCAGGAGCACCTCGCCGAGTCGCGTCGCCAGCTGACCCGGATGCGCGAGCGCACCGAGGCGATGGACTCGGCCGCTGCCGCCGACTGGGTGAGCCGGGAGTTCCTCGAGTCGACCTTCGCGCTTCGGATGAAGCAGCTCGCCGACGACCCCACGATCCCGCTCTTCTTCGGTCGTCTGGACACCGCGACCGCCGACGCCGCCGACCGGGAGAGCTTCCACATCGGCCGGCGGCACATTTCCGACGTGACCGGGGAGCCGATGGTCGTCGACTGGCGGGCCCCCGTCAGCCTGCCGTTCTACCGGGCCAGCCGGCTCGAGCCGATGGGCGTCGCGCTGCGACGCCGCTACGGCTACCAGCACGGACGTCTGACCGCCTACGAGGACGAGGACCTGGCCGGCGGTGACGCCGGTGACTACTCCGCCCTCCTCGAGGCCGAGATCGAGCGCCCCCGCGTCGGTCCGATGCGCGACATCGTGGCCACGATCCAGCCCGAGCAGGACGTCATCGTGCGCTCCGACCTGACCCGCTCGGTCTGCGTGCAGGGAGCACCCGGCACCGGCAAGACGGCCGTCGGGCTGCACCGCGCGGCGTACCTCCTCTATGCCCACCGCGAGCAGCTCACCCGCCAGGGCGTCCTGGTGGTCGGGCCCAACACCAGCTTCCTGCGCTACATCCGCGACGTCCTCCCGGCGCTGGGCGAGATCGACGCCCAGCAGGCCACGATCGGGGAGCTCGCCGCCGCGACCCTGCGGGGGCTCAACCCACGCTGGGAGCTGCGCGGCGAGGACTCCGCCGCCGTCGCCACGCTCAAGGGCGACCCCCGGCTCGCGGAGGTCCTGCGCCGCGCCCTGTGGGGTCACCTCCGGGCGCCGGACGAGGGGCTCGTGGTGCCGTTGGGCGCGCGGCGCTGGCGAGTCGGCACCCATGAGGTCGACGCGCTCGTGGCGTCGCTGCGCGCCCGCGGCGTGAGGTACGGCGCGGCGCGGGCGATGGTGCCCCAGTCCCTGGCGCACCGGGTCCTGGTGGAGATGGAGCTCGCCGGCGACTCCCCCGACGACCGGGTGCAGAACGCCGTGGCCCGCAGCAAGCCGGTCAAGGAGTACGCCAACCGGATCTGGCCCGCCGTCGACCCCGCCCGTCTGGTGTGGCGGCTGCTCAGCGACGCCGACTTCCTGGCCAGCGCCGCCGACGGCATCCTCGACCCCGATGAGCAGGTCCTGCTCCGCTGGCCGCGGCCACCGAAGGCACCCACCTCGGCCCGCTGGTCCCTGGCCGACGCCGTGCTCGTGGACGAGGCTGTCGATCTCGTCGAACGGACCCCCTCGCTCGGCCACATCGTCGCCGACGAGGCCCAGGACCTCTCCCCGATGATGCTGCGGGCCCTGGCGCACCGCTCCTCCACCGGGTCTCTCACGGTCCTCGGCGACCTGGCGCAGGCCACCACTCCCTGGGCGACGCGGTCGTGGGCCGAAGCGCTCGGCCACCTCGGCAAGCCGGACGCCCATGTCGAGGAGCTCACCCGGGGCTTCCGGGTCCCCGGCGAGGTGATCGAGTACGCCGCGCGCCTGCTGCCGCACATCGCTCCCGACCTCGCCCCACCCACGTCCGTACGACGTTCCCGCGGCGAGCTCGAGGTGGTCCGGCTCGACCGGACCGACCCGACGCCGCTGCTCGCTCTCGTGACGGCAGCCCTCGCACGGGAGGGCTCGGTCGGGCTGATCGTCCCCGAGGCACTCGTTGAGGAGACCGCCGCGACCCTGCGGGCCGCCGGGGTCGGCTTCGCCGTTCTCGGGGAGGCCAGCGCCCCGGACGAGGCTGGACTCGAGCTGGTGCCGGCCGGCCTGGCCAAGGGCCTGGAGTTCGACCATGTCGTGCTGGTCGAGCCGGCCGCGATCGTGGCCGGGGAGCCGGACCGGGTGACCGGGCTTCGGCGCCTCTACGTCTGCCTGACCCGGGCCGTCACCTCCCTGGCGGTCGGCCACACCCAGCCGCTGCCTCCCGAGCTGGGAGACTTGAGGCAACCCTGACCGATTCTTGAGGATGCCCCGAGCGGACCGTCCTAGGCTGGTGGGGAGACGGAAGCCACCGGGGCCCGCCGTACGTCTACGGAGCCAGTCACCATGATGTCCAACGCCCGCCGTGCCAGCCTCCCGCTGCTCGTCGTGCTGGCCATGCTCGTCTCCGTGCTCCTCGTGCTCGCGCACTCCGAGCCGGCCGACGCGAGCACCCCCACCGGCAAGGCCGTGGGTCAGGTCATCGGCACCGAGCCGGTCAAGCTGAACGTCAAGGTGCGCTGGTTCGCCAACGACTGGACCTACCTGGGGCAGCGTCGCGTGCGTGGCGACATCTACTCGCTCGCATTGCCGCCCGGCACCTATCACCTGCAGTTCGTCGACCTCAGGCCTGCCTATGACGTCACGAAGTACGCGCCGAGTGACATCTTGGTGAGGGTGCGCTCGGGACGCGTGGTCCAGCATGACGTCAAGATGCGTCGCGGCGCCGCCATCACCGGCACGGCGCGCGCAGGCGGCAAGGTCCTGCGCGGTGCGCGGATCGTGGCGGCGAACGCAAACCAGCAGTCCTTCGAGACCACGGCCAACAAGTTGGGGCAGTTCGCGATCGGCGGCCTGCCGGCAGGCAGCTACTCCGTCTTCACCTTCGACCGCGCTCAGATCTGGGTGGGCAAGAGCCTGTGGGTCGCCAAGGTCAGGGCACGCGAGGCACGCAACGTGCTGATCACGCTGAGGAAGAAGGGCGGCAGCCTGCTCGTCGACCTCCGCCAGGGTGATGGTCGTCCGATGAAGGGCGAGTTCTTCGTCACGGCCGTGAGCAAGAAGTCCGGACAGTTCTGGACCGCCCGCGCCAAGAGCGGAGAGGTGAGTTTCCGCGGCCTGTTCCCCGGGCGGTACAAGCTCGTCGCCCCCGGTGCCGGGAACTACCTGGCCCAGACCGGAGCGATCAGGGGTGCCCGGGTGCGGTCCGGCCGCGCCGACCTCGCCAGCTCCTTCACCTGGCGCACGAGGGGCGCCGAGGTGATGGGCATCGTGGTCGATTACGAGGACCCCTCCTACCCCCTGCCCGGCGCACAGGTGCTCCTCTACAACTCCCAGGGCGACCGGCTCGCCACCACCACCTCCGACGATCAAGGGCTCTTCCGGTTCGCCGGCCAGCTCTCCACCCAGACCGGTATGACCGTGGTTGCTGGGCCCGACCAGTACTCGCCATACCTCGGCAAGGGCACGCACTACTGCAAGTACGACAGCGGCACCAGTGACGCCTTCGAGGTCTCGAACGGAGACACCACCGACGTCGGAGCGGTGGCGCTGCCGCACCTGCCCGCGGACGAGCAGGACGGCGTGCTGTGCTGGCCGTCCGACGGCTCCTGACGACCCGCATGGACCTTGCCGCGTCCTGGCCACTCCCGGCGGAGCCGGCGTTGCGCGACGCGCTGCTCGCCGCCTGGGGTGACCCGGCCCGGCGCTACCACGACCTGCGCCACCTGACCGAGGTCTGCGCCCGGGTCGAGGAGCTCACGGCCGACGCCGGGGCCGGCTTCGACCCGCTCGCCGTGCGGCTGGCTGCCTGGTTCCACGACGCGGTGTACGACGACCGCCCGGCCCCCGAGGAACGCTCGGCCGTCTGGGCGCGGACCGCGCTCACCGAGGCCGGGAGCCCGCCCGGCCTGGTCGCCGAGGTCGCGCGCCTGGTCCGGCTCACCGAGCACCACCGGCCCGCTGAGGGCGACCGCAACGGCGCGGTGCTCTCCGATGCCGACCTGGCGATCCTCGCGGCTCCGGCGCGCCGCTACCGGCAGTACGTCGCCGCGGTCCGGGAGGAGTACGCCGAGGTCCCCGACCCGGCGTTCCGGGCGGGCCGGGCCGAGGTCCTGGGCCGCCTGCTCGACAAGCCGCACCTGTTCCACACGGCGTACGCGCGCGAGCACTGGGAGGCGGCCGCACGCAGCAACGCGACCCGCGAGCTGGCCGAGCTGACCTGAAGGGTCGGCCAGGGAGTCTCAGTCGCCGCTCTTGCGACGCCGGAGGCCGGTGCGCACCAGGGTCGCGACCAGCTCCCGCGAGCTGCACGGGGTGGCGCCGGCGGCGACGACCTGGTCGTACCACTCGGCGGGGACGTCGTAGTGGTCCCGGTCGAAGCCCCGTTCGGGGATCCCGAGCACCCGCGCGAACGCGTGCAGCTCCTCGTAGGAGTCGTCGCTGGCCAGGTGGGACCACAGCCGCCCGTGCCCCGCCGCGTTCGGCGGGTCGATGAGGATCGTCATCCGGCGTCGGAGGCGCGGGGACGCTGGGCGGCACTGTCGACCAGGAGCCGCCACGAGCGGACGTGGCCGGCCTCGACGTAGGACTTGTACGAGGCCCCCGGCCGCACCTGGGTGTCCAGGTGGAACTGGCGCACCCCCGCCCGCGCCAGCCACGGCACGTGCTCGGCGAGCAGCCCCCCGCCCGGGAGCATCAGGGCCGCGAACCGGGGATCGGACTCGGCCGTGGCGAGCAGGTCGTCGTACCCGACCGCCAGTCCCTGTGGAGAGCCGGCCGATCGCACACCGACCAGACCCGGGAGGTCGATCAGCCGCCGCCAGCTGCGGCGTGGGTCGAGGGTGGCGTCCACGGCCCGGTGGAAGGTCCACGGCACGCCCGGAAGGTGGGTCGCCAGATGCGTGCAGACCTCGACGTCGATCTCGAGGTCGGCATCGAGGAAGCCGAAGGAGACCCCCGCCGCGCCGACGCCGAGGTAGTTCTCGGCCAGCCCCACCAGCCGGGTCAGCTCGCCACCGGTGGTCGTCCAGCTGTCGTTGAGCCGGAGCAGCACGAAGACGGGCACGTCGCTCTCGCGGCACACCGACGAGACCAGGGACGGCTCCGGCGACAGTGCGGTGGTCCCGGCGCCGTCGTCCGCGAGGTAGAGACGATCGGCGCCGCCCTCCACCGCGCCCGGCACGTCGCGCGCCTGGAGCACGGTCACCTCGAGGATCGGGTCACCCATGTTCTGACTGTAGGACCTGGTGGCCCGGCGGTGCCGGAACGCGCGGGCGGCGTCGCGCGGGTTCTGCCGGCCGGGCCCCGCCTCCCGCCTTGGCCCGCGGGCACAATGGAGGAGTGGACAACAACCTGCTGCTCGAGGCCCGCGCTCGCGTGCTCGCCGACCTGCAGGCCAGGCAGCACGCGAGCGCCGAAGCAGTGTCGGTCCTCGAGGACGCCGTGTCGGACCGTCAATGGTGGGCCGAGCAGTGGCCCGAGGGAGAGCTGTACGTCGCCGGGCTGGTCGCGCAGGACGTCCAGGACGCCCTCTTCGACACCGTGGGCCGGTGGCCGGTCTGCCTGACCTGTGGCGATGCCCCTGTGCACACGCTGCACATCCAGCCCGACCTCGGCGGCCCCAACCCGGTGTGGGTCTGCGAGCAGTCCGGTCGGACTGTGGCCGAGCTGGGGCTGCTCAGCCCTCGTGACCCAGCTGGACCCACATCGTGAACCGGTCCGGGCGGTAGACCGAGCGGGAGACCTCGACGACCTTGTCGCCGGCCATCGCCCGCCGCGAGTGGCGCAGGACGGCCGAGCGGTGCGGGATTTCCAGCAGCTCAGCCTCTTCCTCGCTGGCAGCATCGGCGGTGATCGAGTCCTCGGCCCAGGCGGGACGCAGTCCGCGCGCGCCGAGGGCGTCGTACAGGCTGGTGGGCATGCCGCTCTGCAGGAAGCCCGGGATCAGCACCTCGTTGAGGTAGGCGTCCTCGAGGCACATCGGGGTCGAGTCGGCGCGACGGAGTCGGCGCCAATGGATCACGGCGTCACCCTCACTGAGGCCCAGCGCCTTGGCGACACCGGGGCCGGCCTGCTCACGGCGGGCCAGCAGGGTCTGGGACTCACCGAGCAGACCACGACGGGACATGTCCTCGCTGAAAGAGGTGACCCGGCTGGCGACCCGACGCGGGCGAGCCACGAAGGTGCCCCGACCGGGGACGCGCTCGAGCAGCCCCTCGACGACCAGGGCGTCCATCGCCTGGCGTACGGTCATGCGCGCGACGCCGAAGCGGTGGACCAGCTCGCGCTCCGAGGGAGCGGGCGATCCGGGGGCGGATCCGTCGACCAGAGAGCGGACGTACTCGCGGACCTGGACGTGCTTGAGAGCCCGTCCGTCGGTGACCAGCAATTCCTCCACGAACGAAACTGTAGGCGCGGGAGCATGCTCCCGTCCCGGGATCCGCAGACTGGGCACCCCGACGTGACCACCGCCTCAGTCCGTGGCAATCGCCTCGAGCACGTCCAGCCGGGCTGCACGACGCGCCGGGAAGACCGCCGCGAGCACCCCGATCACGAGCGAGAGACCCAGGAAGATGCCCAGCTGGCCCACCGGGACACTGATCACCTCGAGCCCTTGGTCGCGTACGGCGTACATCAGCGCGATGCCGAATCCGAGGCCGAGCATCACCCCCAGGACCGCCCCGAGCAGCGAGATCACGATCGACTCGAGGGTGATCATCCAGCGCAGCTGGGCGCGACTGAGCCCGATCGCGCGCAGCAGGCCGACCTCACGGGTGCGTTCGATGATCGAGAGTGCGAGCGTGTTGACGATGCCCAGGACGGCGATCACCAGGGCCAGCCCGAGCAGCGCGAAGATCATCAGCACCAGCTGGTCGATCGGACCGCGCTGCTCCGCGGCGAACTCGACCTGGTTCTTGACGGTCACGATCGGCTGATCGGCGATCACCTTCTCCAGCCGGTCCTGGAGTCCGACAGCATCCGGGGCAGCGGTGATGATGAGGGCGTTGTCGGAGTCGGCGAAGCCCGCGTCGAGCAGGGTGTGGATCGTGGTGAGCACCGGGAAGAACAGGATCGGGTTGTCGGCGTAGGTCCCGACGACGCGGTAGCTCTCCTTGCCGCTGGGCACCGTGATCGTGATCGAGTCACCGACGCCCACGTGGTGGTCGGTGGCCCAGGACTCTTCCAGGAGGACCGTTGCGTCGGCCAGGTCGGACAGGCTCCGGGCCGTCACGTCCAGGCCCAGATCCGCAGCGCCTGCGGGGTCGACGCCCGCGAGCCCCTGGTGGTCGTCCCCGCGGAACGCACCGACGGCGTAGCGCTGCCGGATCACGCTCTGGACGCCGTCGACGCGGGCCATCCGGTCTGCGATCCGCGGTGAGAACTGGCCACCGAAAACGTTGCTGACGACGTAGTCCCCCACGAAGTTCTCCGAGACCGACCGGTCCACGCTGGCCTTGGCCGAGTCGCCGACGATCGCCATGGTGCACGCCAGCGCGAGGCCGATCATCAGGGCCGAGGCCGTGGCAGTGGTGCGCCGGGGGTTGCGCAGGGAGTTCTGTCCGGCGAGGTTCCCGACGGTTCCGAACGCGCGAGCGTAGAAGAGTCGGGCCAGCATCAAGAAGGGACGGCTGATCACCGGGCTGGCCGAGGCCACTCCCAGCAGGATGCCGAGCACACCGGCCCCGACGAACCAGCCCGCGTGGGGGACGTCGACGAAGAGCCCGAGCATCAGGGAGGCGAGGCCGGCCAGGCCGAGCAGACCGCCGAAGAGCACCCGCCGATGCAGCGAGCTCTCGGTCATCGCGACGTCGTCGCGCATCGCCTCGACCGGTGCGATCCGGCTGGTCCGGCGCGCGGGCAGCCACGCGGCCGCCATCGTGACGAGCACGCCCACGGCGTACGCCGCCGCCACGGTGCGCGGCGCGAAGACGAGCGGCTGCCCCGAGAGGTCGAGCCCGAACCTGGCGAAGAAGGCCCGGATGCCCAGGGCCAGGAGCACGCCCAGGCCCAGACCGAGGGTGGAGCCCAGCACGCCGAGGACGAACGCCTCCAGCTGGACCGACCAGACGACCTGCCGCTTGGACGCCCCGAGCGCGCGGAGCAGCGCCAGCTCGCGGCTTCGCTGGGCGACCAGGATCGAGAAGGTGTTGACGATCAGGAACGCACCCACGACCAGCGCGATGCCGGCAAAGATCAGCAGGAAGGTCGTGAGGAAGGTGACCGCCTTGAGCAGGCGAGTGGCCGACTCGTCCGCCGCCTCGTCGCCGGTGACCGCCTCGAGCGTTGGGGGGAGCTCGGCGGCCACCTGAGCGCGCAGGTCCTCCTGGGAGACCCCGGGGCGCGCGGTGACCCAGAGGGTCGAGAAGGCGTCGGCGCCCTTGAGGAAGAGTTGTTGCGCGGTCGTGGTGTCGAACATCGTGAGCGTGGCGCCGTTGAGCGAACCGCCGTGCAGGAAGTCCGCGACACCCACGAGCTGCGGCGTGAGCACCCCCCGCCCCGTCGCGGTGACCAGGTGGATCCGCTCGCCGATGAAGTAGCCGGACCGCGACATGGTCTTGGCATCCAGGACGACCTCGTCGGGACCCTGGGGAGGGTGGCCAGCCGTGATCGAGAGACCCTGGAGGCCGTGCCCGGCGGGAGCGTCGGACCAGTTGCCCCCGATCGCGGGCGGCCCGAACCCACTGACGACCTTGTTCTGCTTGTCCACCACGAAGACCCCGAAGGTGCCGACCTTGCCGTCGACGCGCGCGGCGCCCGGGAGCCGCTCGAGGGTGGGCACGAGAGATCCGGGCACCGTCCGGGTGGACGGCGCTCCCTCGGCGGTGGTGCCGCCGCCGGCGGGGCGGACCACGACGTCGCCGACCGTGGAGGCGAAGAGCGCGGTGAAGCTGCGGTTGAGGGTGTCGGAGAAGGAGAGCGAGCCGACCACGAACGCGACCCCGAGGACGATCGCGAAGGTGCTCATCAGCAGGCGCAGCTTGCGCCCCAGCAGACTCTTGAGAGCCGCGCGGATCATCGACCGGCGCCCGTCACGCCGGTGCCGGAGCCGACATGCGGGCCATGGTCTCGAGGACCTGCTCCCGGCTGGGGTCGCGGATCTCGTCGACGACCCGGCCGTCGGCGAGGAAGACGACCCGGTCGGTGTACGCCGCGGCCACGGGGTCGTGAGTGACCATCACGACGGTCTGGCCGTGGTCGTCGACGCTGCGGCGCAGCAGCTCGAGCACCTCCGCCCCGGAGCGCGAGTCGAGGTTGCCGGTCGGCTCGTCGGCGAAGACGATCCGGGGGCTGCTGACCAGCGCCCGGGCAACCGCGACCCGCTGCTGCTGGCCCCCGGACAGCTCGTTCGGCTTGTGCCTGAGCCGGTCACCCAGGCTGACCGTCTCGATGACCGCGTCGTACCAGGCACGCTCGGGCTTGCGGCCAGCGATCGCCAGCGGCAGCAGGATGTTCTCCTCGGCCGTGAGCGTCGGCACCAGGTTGTAGGACTGGAAGACGAAGCCGATCTCGTCGCGCCGCAGCCGGGTCAGTGCCTTGTCCTTGAGGGTGGTGAGGTCCTGCTCGCCGATGAAGACCGACCCGGAGTCGCCGGTGTCCAGGGCCGCGCAACAGTGCATCAGGGTCGACTTGCCCGAGCCGCTCGGACCCATCACCGCCGTGAACTCGCCGGCGGCCAGGTCGAGGGAGACGTCGTCGAGCGCCCGCACCAGCGCCTGCCCAGCGCCGTACGTCTTGGTCAGGTTGCGCACCCGGGCGGCGGGCGGGCGGCGTTCCTGGGGTGCGGTGTCGGTCATGGGACAACAATCCCCTGCCGGGCCAAGCCGCACCACCGGAATGACCCCGGCTCGACCCCGAGATTTTCCCCAGTCCTTCGAACATGTGTTCGGGAGTTTGGTAGGGTCCGGGCGTGGACTTCCAGGGCTCTCTCTTCGAGGCTCCGGCCGCGAGCGCCCACACCTTCGTGGGCCTGAGCCGGTGCACCCTGGCTGCGGGGGCATGGCTCGACGTGCACCGCGCCTGGGTGCCCGCGCCGGACGAGGCGTTCGCGGCACTGGTCACCGAGGTGCCGTGGCGCGCAGAGCGTCGACAGATGTACGACCGGGTGGTCGATGTTCCGCGTCTGGTGCACACCTACGTGGCCGGCGAGGAGCTCCCTCACCCCGTGCTGCACGAGGCGCGCGAGGCGCTCTCCGCGCACTACCTGCCCGAGCTGGGCGAGCCGTTCGTGTCGGCGGGTTGCTGCTACTACCGCGACGGGCGCGACAGCGTGGCCTGGCACGGCGACACCATCGGGCGCGGGAAGACCCAGGACACGATGGTCGCGATCGTCTCGTTCGGTGACCCACGCCGGTTGGTGCTCCGACCACGCGGCGGCGGCGAGTCGATCGCGGTCCAGATGGCCCACGGCGACCTGGTGGTCATGGGCGGCTCCTGCCAGCGCACCTGGGAACATGCGGTGCCGAAGGTCGCCCACGCGGGGCCGAGGATCTCGGTTCAGTTCCGGCCGCTGAACGTCTTCTGACCCCCCGTCCGGGGCGCCCGGCGAGTAGTATTGGGGGAAACTCAGGCCCGCTCGCAGGGGTTGGGGGGAAACTCAGGCCTGCTCGCGGGGTTCTGGGGTGGGTGAGCGGGGTACCGCCCCACCATGACCACCGACTCCGGGGCGCTGAGGACCGAGACCATGACCTTCGGCGACCTCACGATCGCCTTCGACGCCCGGGTCCTGCGCCCGCGTCCCTGGACCGCCGACCAGTCCCGGTGGGCCGCCGAGCTGCTGGCGACCGCCCCCGAGGGTCCGGTCCTGGAGCTCTGCGCGGGTGCGGGGCAGATCGGGCTGCTCGCCATCGCACTCGCCCCACGTTCGCTGGTCTGCGTCGACCTCAACCCGGCGGCCTGCGCCTTCACCCGGGAGAACGCGGCTCGGGAGGGCCTGGCGGACCTGGTGGAGGTCCGCGAGGGCCGGCTCGAGGAGTCGGTGCGCCCCGACGAGCGGTTCGCGCTGGTCATCGCCGACCCGCCGTGGGTACGACGCGCCGAGACCGGCAGCTACCCCGAGGATCCGCTGCTGGCCATCGACGGCGGCGACGACGGGCTCGACGTGGCGAGAGCCTGCCTGGCCACCGCCGGAACCCACCTGCTCCCGGGGGGATCGGTCGTGCTCCAGCTCGGCGCCCTGGCCCAGGTCGACCGGCTCCACACCGGGATCGCGGCCGCCGTCGGGCTCGCCGTCACCGACGTCCGCTCGGGAGAGCGCGGGGTCCTCGTCCGGCTGGAGCCGGCCCTCGATGAGTCGGGCTCAGGGGCGTGAGCCCGGCGGCAGCAGCTGATGGGTGCCGTCGCACCACGGCAGGTCCGCGGAGCGGCCGCAGCGGCACATGGCGCTGACCGGCCGGGTCGTGCGGTGCACGACGCCCCCGGCATCCTCGATCACGTGCTCGCCGCGCAGCAGCAACGGGCCGCCCGGACAGACGATCACGTCGGGGTGCTCGAAGGCCCGCCTCTCGCTGGTCACGCGCCCGCCTCTGTGTCGTCCCACTGGCCCAGGAGCCGGTGGGCCAACCGGTCCTCGAGGTCGAGGCAGGTGAAGGCCCCAAGGAAGACGTCGTCCAGCAGGGCCGGCTCGTGCTCCACCAGTGCGCCACAGATGGTCCGCACCGCCAGCTGGTCGTGCACGGCGTCCGCCGTCACGTGCTCCTCGTAGTAGGCGACCATCTCGGTCGGCATCCCGAGCCGGGTCAGCCCCTGCGCGAGTCGCCGCGAGGGGACCGAGCTGGTCGCCTCGAAGGCCGCCAGATGGCCCAGCGCGGCACCCCGCAGCCGGCGGTGCAGGCCGAAGAGCGACATCGCGTTGTTCTGCTCCAGCACCTCGACCGGCACGTCGTCCAGGTAGGCGCCGTAGTCGGAGCGCAGGCCAGAGGCCTCCAGCCCGACCGCGAAGAGCTGGGCGTGCAGCCGGTTCGGGTCGCCGCCGCCGTACTCGTCGTACTGCAGCTCCATCAGTGCCGCCTTGACCCCCACCGGGAGCCGGGGCACCACCCACGCGGTCGGGTCGGCCTCCTTGAGGTGGTAGACCGACCGGAGCCGAAGCAGCTCGAGGACCTGCTCGACGTCGGCGTGGCGCTGGACGTACGCCGCGAGCGACGGTCCCTCGTGCGCCGCGACCCGGGCGAAGAACGACTCGGCGAAGGGCCCCTCGGGCACCGACCAGGTGCAGCGCGAACGCAACCGGGCCTCCAGGTCCCGCTCGAGATCGGCGCGCAGGCCAAGCAGGGTGGGATCCCACTCGAGCCCGTCGTCGACGTCCTCGAACCCCTGGTAGTGCAGCTCGTAGAGGGCCCACAGGGCGAGCTGGGCGTCATCGTCGCTCTCGGGCGCAACGCCGGACAGCAGCGCGACGTCGCCGCCGCGCAGGACCTCGACGAGGGCGCCGCTGAGGGCGCCGCGGGGCTTGGGGGTGAGCATGAGCGCTCAGTACCCCGCCCCGGCCCCGCGAAACGCTCCTCCGGGGTGAACCGCGTCGCTCAGAAGCTGACGGTCGGCGCGATCTCCTGGCCGTCGGGGGCGTCGTAGAACTCGCGCTTGTGCACGCCCGCGATGCCGGTGAAGAACATCCACGGGATCGTCTGGGTCAGCTTGTTGAGCGTCGCCACGGCGTCGTTGTAGTACTGGCGGGCGAACGAGATCTGGTTCTCGGTCTCGGCCAGCTGCTTCTGGAGGTCGAGGAAGTTCGTGTTCGCCTTCAGGTCGGGGTAGGCCTCGGCGACCGCGTTGACCTTGACCAGTGCCTGCTGCATCGCGGCGTCTGCGGCGGCCTTGGCGGGGACGTCGTCGCCCTTGGTGGCCGCGACCATCCCGGCGCGGGCCGCGGTGACCTCCTCGAAGACGCCCTTCTCGTGCGCGGCGTACCCCTTGACGGTCTCGACCAGGTTGGGGATCAGGTCGGCACGACGGGTGAGCTGGACGTCGATGCCGCCGAGGGCTTCCTGGGCGCTGATGTCGACGCGGCGGAGCCGGTTGAACGCGTAAACGGTGAAGAGCACGAGTGCGGCGACGATGGCCACGATGTACCAGAGCATGAGTTTCTCCTTCAGATGAGAATCGAGAGGTTGGAATTACCAGGAACCGCCGCCACCACCACCGCCGCCAC
>JBKJLD010000044.1:0-31409 GCA_046597165.1 Nocardioides sp. | reverse complement strand
CGAGGGCTCCTATGTGCCGCTCAAGGGGATCGAGATGTCGGCGGCAATGGCATCGACGCTCGATATCTCCTTCGATATCCGCGGCGGGCTGCTGATGCGTCAGATCCACCATTGGGCTGCGCTGCTCTTCGTTGCCGCGATCGGGCTGCACATGCTTCGGGTGTTCTTCACCGGCGCATTCCGCAAGCCCCGCGAGATCAACTGGGTCATCGGCTTCGTGCTGTTCATCCTCGCAATGGCTGAGGGCTTCACCGGCTACTCGCTGCCAGACGACCTGCTCTCCGGCACCGGTATCCGTGCGGCGGACGGCTTCATGAAGTCCATCCCGGTGATCGGCACCTACGCATCCTTCTTCCTGTTCGGCGGGGAGTTCCCGGGTGACTCGATCATCCCGCGGCTCTTCACCATCCACGTGCTGCTGATCCCCGGCCTGCTGCTCGCGCTCATCGCCGCGCACATGCTGCTGCTCGTCTACCACAAGCACACACAGTGGCCCGGCCCCGGCCGCACCGAGGAGAACGTCGTCGGTTTCCCGATGCTCCCCGTGTACGCCGCCAAGGCGGGTGGGTTCTTCTTCATCGTCTTCGGCGTCACCGCGGTCATGGGTGGTCTGCTCTCGATCAACCCCGTGTGGAAGTTCGGCCCCTACGACCCGACCAAGGTCACCGCCGGCTCCCAGCCCGACTGGTACATGGGTTGGCCCGACGGCGCGCTGCGGATCATGCCGGGCATCGAGACGCACCTGTGGGGTCACACCCTGGCGTGGAACGTCTTCCTGCCGATCATCGTGCTGCCCGGCCTGATGTTCACCATCCTGCTGGTGCTGCCGTTCATCGAGGCGTGGATCACCGGCGACAAGCGGGACCACCACCTGCTGCGTCGCCCGCGCAACGCGCCCACGTCGACCGGTGTCATGGTGGCCCTGATGACCTTCTACGGCCTGATGTGGGCCGCGGGGGGCAACGACATCATCGCCATCACGCTGCATGCGAGCATCAACCAGATCACGTACTTCATGAGGGCCGCGGTCTTCATCGGTCCGGTGATCGCGTTCTTCATCGCGCGCCGTTGGTGCATCTCACTGCAGCGCCACGACCAGGAGTCGCTGCTGCACGGCTACGAGACCGGCATCATCATGCGGTCCCCCGAGGGCGGCTACAGCGAGCGGCACCTGCCGGTCGACCCGGCTCGGGCCTACGCCATGACGGCACGGGATCATGACGAGATCTACGAGATCGAGTCCGAGACCGACGCCAACGGCGTGGCTGCTCAGGGCACCCGGTCGCAGAAGCTGCGGGCCAGGCTGTCGACGCTGATGTACGCCGACAACGTGCAGAGGCCCACCAGGGCCGAGCTCGAGGAGGGCCACCACCACGCGGAGCACGAGCACGAGCTCCAGGCGCCGATGGAGGGCCACTCGGCCGACGGCCACCAGTTCGACGGCCACCACCTCGTCGAGGAGGAGCACCTCCGCTCCGACTGATCCTGCTCACCGCACCACAACGACACCGACCCGCCAGGTACTCCTGGCGGGTCGGTGTCGTTGTGGAAGGTCGAGCCGGCGGCTCAGGAGAGCGCGGAGCCCGCGCGGTACTCGGCGAACGTGTCGTTCCAGTCGCCGTACCCGTTGGTGAGCGTCATCTGGCGATCGGTCCCGGTGTACTCGACCACGTCACCGCGCTTGGAGATGTTGTAGAGCCAGGCCGCGTTGGACGTGCTGAGGCCCGTGCAGCCGTGCGAGACGTTGCTGTGGCCCTGGGAGCTGACCGACCAGGGCGCGGCGTGCAGGAACTCCCCCGAGTAGGTGACGCGCATGGCGTACTCGACGTCGTTGATGTCGTAGGCCTCCGCGCTGTCCGCAGGGATCCCCACCGTCTCGGAGTTCATCCGTTTGTGACGGAACTTCTCGATGATCACCTTGACCCCCGAGCGGGTGACGAAGCCGGGCTTGCCGGTCGTGATCGGCAACGTGCGCAGCAGGTTGCCGTTCTGGAAGACCTGCATCATGTCGGTCTGGGCATTGACCTTGTAGATGTTGGCGTCACCGACCTGGAAGTCGATGTGCCGGCTCTCCTGGCCGAAGATCCCGGCGCCGGCGGGGACGCTGTTGATGTCCACGTTCACACTGACGTCCGTCCCGGCCTTCCAGTAGCTCTTGGGCCGCCAGTGCACCTCGGTGTCGCTGATCCAGTGCCAGCTCCCGGGCTGTCGGGGCGTTGCGGCGACGGACATGTGCTTCTCGATCGACGCGCGATCGGTGACCGGGACGTCGAACGTCACGATGACGGGCATCCCCACGCCGACCGTCTCGCCCTCGAGGGGGGCGACCGAGGCGTAGGTCTGCTGGTCGAGGGTGAGCGCCTGGGTGCGGAATTTCGAGGTTCGGGTGGCCCGTTGGCCGTCGGGGGCCGTCGCGGTGGCGTGCACGACGTACGCCGTGCCGGGCTCGAGCCGGCCGGAGGCGGTCCAGGTGTCATCGGCCAACGTGCCCTCGAGCTCCCCCAGGGGTGAGTCGACCCGGACGGAGTCAAGGCTGGCGCCGCTGGCCGAGAGCCGTACGGTGCGGTCGACCGGGACGTCGACGGCGTTGCGGCGCACGTTGGCATGGATCCGGACCGGAGCTGCGCTGGGCGTGGCAGCCGGCGTCGGGTCGCCCTGCGTCGGGTCCGCGGCGGCCCCTTGGTCGCCCTGGCAGGCGCTCAGGCCCACGCTGGCCAGGACCAGGGTCGCCGCCGTGGCCAGGCCACGGCGAAGTCGCCGTTCCTGCACACCGGTGCGGAAACGAGTCTTGGACATGGTGAATCTCCCCGTAGAAATACGTGTGTGCGGCTCCCCCAGCCTAACGGCCGGGTCGAAATGAGCAGAACCCGCGCGACGTGTGAACGCTCACGCGGGTCCTGGCCGAACTGAGGTCGATCAGTGGGCGTGCTCACCCCGGTAGTACTCGAAGATCCAGCCTCCGAGGGCAAGCACCCCGAGTCCCGCGCCCATGATGAAGAGCCACCAGGCGCCGACCGCGATGCCGTAGACACAGACACCCAGGGTGGCGCCGCACCACAGCGGCCACCAGGAGTACGGCGGGAAGAAGCCGAGCTCTCCGGCCCCGTCAGCGATCTCACCGTCCTTGCGGTCCTCCGGACGCGGATCCATCTTCGCGGCGTGGAAGCCGAGGTAGAGCGTGACCATGCCGGCCAGCAGCGTGGTCATGGTGAGGGCGGAGGTTCCCGTCCAGTCACCGGTGATGAACCAGTAGGCGGGGCTGACGAGCACGAAGAACGCGGTCGTCATCCCGAAGATCCAGGCTTCGGCCTTCATCAGACGGTCCCCTCCGGCTTGTCGTTCCGGTCGTGCAGCATCTCGTCGCGGCCTTCCATGTCCGGCGCGTCGGCGAAGTCACCGTCGCGCGCTGCCTCGTTCTGGTCGAGCTCCATCGCCGCCACCTCAGGGTGGTGCAGGTCGAAGGCCGGCGACTCGGAACGGATCCGCGGGATCGTCACGAAGTTGTGCCGCGGTGGCGGGCAGCTGGTGGCCCACTCGAGCGAACGACCCCAGCCCCACGGGTCATCGGTCTCGACCATCGGGGCGTGCTTGCTGGTGATGTAGACGTTGTAGAGGAACGGCAACGTCGAGGCACCCAGCAGGAAGGCACCGATCGTGGAGACCTGGTTCAGCGTGGTGAACCCGTCCTGGGGCAGGTAGTCGGCAATCCGGCGGGGCATGCCCTCGACACCGAGCCAGTGCTGAACCAGGAAGGTGGTGTGGAAGCCGACGAAGAGCAGCCAGAAGTGGAACTTGCCGAGCCGCTCGTCGAGCATCTTCCCGGTCATCTTCGGCCACCAGTAGTAGAACCCGGCGAACATCGCGAACACGACGGTCCCGAAGACCACGTAGTGGAAGTGAGCCACCACGAAGTAGGAGTCGGACACGTGGAAGTCCAGCGGCGGGCTGGCCAGGATGACCCCGGTCAGGCCACCGAACAGGAAGGTCGTCAGGAAGCCGACCGACCACAGCATCGGGGTGTCGAAGGACAGAGATCCCCCCCAGAGCGTGCCGATCCAGTTGAAGAACTTGACTCCCGTAGGCACCGCGATCAGGAACGTCATGCCCGAGAAGAAGGGCAGGTCGACCGCGCCGGTCACGAACATGTGGTGGGCCCACACGGCGACCGAGAGGATCGCGATGCCGAGCGTCGCGCCGACCAGCCCGACGTAGCCGAAGATCGGCTTTCGGGAGAAGACCGGCAGGATCTCGGTCACGATGCCGAAGAACGGCAGCGCGATGATGTAGACCTCTGGGTGACCGAAGAACCAGAACAGGTGCTGCCACAGGATCGCCCCGCCGTGGGCGGCGTCGAAGACGTGCGCTCCCAGTTGTCGATCGGCCTCGAGCGAGAGCAGCGCCCCCGCGAGCACCGGGAACGCGATGAGCACCAGCAGGCTGGTGACCAGGGTGTTCCACACGAAGATGGGCATCCGGAACATCGTCATACCGGGCGCACGCATGCAGATGATCGTGGTGATGAAGTTGACGGCACCGAGAATCGTGCCGAGGCCTGCCATCCAGAGCCCCATGATCCACAGGTCTCCGCCCACGCCCGGCGATCGGACCGCGTCCGAGAGTGGGGTGTAGGCGAACCAACCGAAGTCGGCCGCGCCCTGCGGAGTGAGGAAGCCTGAGCCAGCGATGATGCCGCCGAAGAGGAAGAGCCAGTAGCTGAACATGTTCAGCCGCGGGAACGCCACGTCCGGAGAGCCGATCTGCAGCGGCATGATCACGTTGCCGAAGCCGAAGAACAGCGGGGTGGCGAAGGGCAGCAGCATGATCGTGCCGTGCATCGGGAAGAGCTGGTTGTACAGCTCGTCGTTGACGACCTGCATGCCGGGGAACGCCAGCTCGGAGCGGATCAGCATCGCCATGACGCCGCCGATCATGAACCAGGCGAACGACGTGCCGAGGTAGAGCTTGCCGATCAGCTTGTGATCGGTCGTCGTCAAGATCCGGACGAGCTGCTGGCCCAGAGGCCTGCGGGCCGGTGGGGCCTTGGGGGGGCTGGCTACTGCCGCACTCACTGGCTGCCTCCGTCGGACTCGGTGCCGGCGAGGCCGGCCTGGGTGTAGGCGTTGGCGCCGCCGAGCAGCGGCGTCGTGGACTGGTTGCCCTTGGCAGCCTGGTCCTTGAGGTACTGCTCGTAGTCGGCCTGGCTCACGACGTCCACGTTGAAGATCATCCGCGAGTGGTAGACCCCGCAGAGCTCGTAGCACTTGCCGACGTAGTGACCGATGACCTCGGGGGTGACCCGGTAGTGGTTCACCCGGCCGGGCACGACGTCCATCTTCATCAGGAACGCCGGCACGCCGAAGTCGTGGATGACGTCAGGCGAGTGCAGGTTGAACTGCGTGGTCTCCCCGACCGGGATGACCAGGGTCGGTACGTACGACGCCGTACCGGCCTCGTAGACGTACTGGGAGTAGGGGTACTTGTCGTCGACCAGGTCGTCGTTGGCGGAGGGGTCCGCCGCGCCGACGCCGTAGTTGAAGGTCCAGGACCACTGCTGACCCACGACCTCGATCGTGTTGTCGGCGGGTCCGGAATCGTCCAGCACCTTGTTCTGGACGTCGACGGTCCAGTAGAAGAACACGATCACCATCATGATCGGGGCGATCGTGTAGAAGATCTCGAGCGGCAGGTTGTACCGCGTCTGGATCGGGATCTCGTCGTCGCTGCGGCGACGGTAGGCCAAGACGACCCAGAGGATCAGGCCCCAGACGATGACGCCGGTGATCATGGCGGCGATCCAGGCGTAGCGCCAGAGCAGGAAGGTGTGGTGCCCCTGCTCGGTGACGGGGTCGGGCATCGCCAGGTTCTTCCACTCGTGCTGCGTCTGCGCGGAGCATCCGGCGAGCAGAACGAGGGTGGTGCCCAGGGCGGCCAGCAGGGTGACCCGGCGAAGGGTCCCAGCCGCGCGCTTGGGGAGTTGCAGACCCACGAACGAGCCTCTCTCTTGGGCGGTCACGATTGGGGTTGAGACTATCGGAATCGCCGACGGCTTTGGGGGGTGGGGGCACCCGCGCACCAAAGAGTTCCGCGTCGAATAGGTTCGACGTGTGACAAACGCCTCGGGCGCCTTGGGCGCCTCAGACCCGGTCTACCTCGACAGCGCCTCCTCCGAACCCCTCCACCCGGCTGCTCGCGAGGTGCTGCTCGCCGCCCTCGACCAGGGGTACGCCGACCCGCGCCGTCTGCACGGCCCCGCGCGCTCGGCCAGGCTGCTGCTCGACAACGCCCGCGAGGTCGTCGCCTCGGCTCTGTCCGTGCGTCCCGATGAGGTGAGCTTCACGGCCTCCGGGACCGACGCGGTCCACCGCGGATTGTTGGGGCTCCACCGGGGTCGGGCCCGGCTCGGGCGCACCCTGCTGCACTCGGCAGTCGAGCACTCGGCCGTGCTCCACGCCGCCCGCTGGTCCGACGCCGACGCGGTCGTGCTCCCCGTCGACCGGACCGGGCGGGTCTCCCCCGACGAGGTCGCCCGGACCCTGACCTCGCTCGAGAGCGTCAGTGTCGCGGCCGTGCAAGCGGCCAACCACGAGGTCGGTACCGTGCAGCCGGTCGCCGAGATCGCCGAGCGCCTTGGCGACGTACCCCTCTTCCTGGATGCCTGCGCCGCGGCCGGCCGGCTCGCCCTTCCCGAGGGGTGGGCGGCCGCGGCCGCCTCTGCGCACAAGTGGGGCGGCCCGGCCGGCGTCGGCGTGCTGCTCGTGCGCAAGGGAGCCCGCTGGCGCAACCCGTTCCCCGCCGACGACCGGATCGACGAGCGCGGCTGCGGCTTCGAGAACGTGCCCGGCGCGCTGGCCGCCGCAGCGGCGCTGCAGGCGGTGGTGGCCGAGCGCGGAGAAGTGAGCCTCCGACAGGCGGCCCTGGTCGACCGCCTCCGCGCCGAGGTCGCCCGGCTGCCCGACGTCGAGGTGGTGGGAGACCCGGTCGACCGGCTCCCCCACCTCGTCACGTTCTCCTGCCTCTACGTCGACGGCGAGGCGCTCGTCCTGGAACTGGATCGCCGAGGTTTCGGCGTCGCCAGCGGCTCCGCGTGCACCGCGTCGACGCTGGTGCCGAGCCATGTGCTTGCGGCCATGGGCGTCCTGACCCACGGGAACGTGCGGCTGTCGCTGGGCCGGGAGACGACCGACGAGGACGTCGACGCTTTCCTGCACGCTCTGCCCGAGGTGGTGCGCGACCTCCGCGCCGAGGTCGGGCTGTGAACCGACAGGTCGCCCTCGAGCTGGACGGGCGCGGTCTCCTCTGTCCGATGCCGGTGATCGAGCTGGCCCGGCACCTCGACGACGTCGAGGTCGGTGAGCTGATTGCCGTGGTCGCCACGGACGTGGCGGCCCGGGTCGACGTGCCGGCCTGGTGCCGCCTGCGCGGCCAGGAGTACGTCGGTGAGGAGACCGCCGCGGACGGCGTCCCTCGCTACCTCGTCCGCCGGCTCGGCTGAGGGGCCGGCCTCAGGACCGGGCGGCCCGGAGGTGTGGCGCCACGTCGGCGGCCGCCTCGGCGCCGTACGACTCCTCGATGCGCGCGACGAACTGCTCGGCGGTGAAGGAGTACTCCTGGGTCCCGACGGTCTCGACGACGTAGGCCGCCAGGACGCAGCCCACCTGGGCGGCCCGCTCGAGTCCCACGTCCCAGGTCAGGGCTCCGAGGAACCCGGCACGGAAGGCGTCCCCGACACCGGTCGGCTCGAGGGCCGCGACGTTCGATGCGGCCGGCAGCTCGATGGTCTCCTCGCCGGCGCGCAGGATCCGGACGCCCTGGGCGCCGAGCGTCGTCACCTGGGTGCCGACCCGGGCCAGCACCTCGTCCCCGGACCAGCCGGTCTTGGACTCGATCATGTGCGACTCGTACTCGTTGGAGAAGAGGATCTCGGCGCCGTCGATCAGCCTGCGGATCAGGTCGCCCTCGCCGAAGGCGAGCTGCTGGCTGGGATCGGCGATGAACCGGTAGCCGCGCTGGCGGCACTCCTCGGTGTGCCGGAGCATCCCGTCGGGGTCGTCAGCGCCGATCAGCACGTAGTCGGGCTCGCCCACCCGGGCCACGATCGGAGCCAGCTCGATCAACCTGGCCTCGCTCATCGCGCCGGGGTAGAAGGAGGCGAACTGCGCCATCGTCGAATCACTGGTGCACACGAAGCGGGCGGTGTGGCGGGTCTCGGAGATCCGCACCGAGTCGCAGTCCACGTTGTGGCGCTCGAGCCAGGAGCGGTAGTCGGCGAAGTCCTCGCCGGCTGCGCCGACCAGTACGGGTCGCAGGCCGAGCTGGCCGAGACCGAAGCACATGTTGGGCGCGACGCCGCCGCGCCGGATCTCCAGGTCCTCCACGAGGAACGAGACCGAGAGCTTGTCGAGCTGCTCCACGACCAGCGAGTCGGCGAACTTCCCGCCGAAGGTCATCAGGTGGTCGGTGGCGATCGATCCGGCGATGAGCAGCGACATGACACGAAAGCCTACCGGTGGGTACGGCTACGCCTACCCGGCAGTAGCCCCTAGCGTCGAAACATGACCCCAGCACAGTCCCCCGGCCAGCACCCGGTCCGCCTCGCCTACGACGACGCCTCGACCCCCGCCGAAATGAGCGCGGACTGCCGCGCCGCGGGCCGCAACCTCCACCTCGAGCGCGCCGCTGCCGCCGCCATCGCGGACGTCCGCCCCTCCTTGCACTTCGAGGACTACCCCCGCGAGGTCGCCAAGCGCGAGATCAGGATCTCGGACGCGGCGACCCGCCTCGCCAACGCGCTGCACCTGCACCTCGACTGAGACCCTTCGTCCACAGCAGCCGCATCCCCCCACACGCAAACAACCCCCGCCGATTCGGCGAGGGCTGTTTGCGTTCAGCTGCGTGCAGGAGCCGGACGACTCAGTGGAACGAGTCGCCGCAGGCGCAGGAGCCGGTCGCGTTCGGGTTGTCGATCGTAAAGCCCTGCTTCTCGATCGAGTCCACGAAGTCGATCATGGCGCCGCTGAGGTAGGGAACGCTCATTCGGTCGACGACGACGGAGACACCGTCGAAGTCGGTCACGACGTCGCCGTCGAGGGTGCGCTCGTCGAAGAAGAGCTGGTAGCGCAGGCCGGAGCAACCTCCGGGCTGGACCGAGATCCGCAGAGCGAGATCGTCGCGGCCCTCCTGCGCGAGAAGGCTCTGCACCTTTTCAGCGGCAACCGGGCTCAGGTTGATCTGGTCGGTGCGGCGCTCGGTAGCGGTGTCCACCTGCTCGGTCATGTGTGCTCCCAAAAGATGAGGTGCGGGTTCGTCGTACTCCTTCAATGGTCGCACACCCGGGGTTATTCCCCGCCCCGTCACGCCAACTCGGTCGCCGTCCGCCTCACCGCGACCAGGTGCGCGCGACCCGCTCGGCCAGCTCCGCGAGTGCGCCAGCAGGGTCCGCGAAGGCACGGGCCTCACCCACGAGCTCGACCAGGGAGTACGCCGACTCGACGCCCAGCGCCCGCATCTCGCGCGAGCCGACCAGCACCTGGCCGGCCAGCGCGACGCACGGGCGCAGCGCCTCCCCCGCGATCTGCGCCACGCCGTAGGGCACCTTGCCGGACCGGCTGGAGAAGTCGAAGGCTCCCTCGCCGGTGACCACGAGGTCGCTCTCGCGCGCGCGTTCGGCGAGCCGGACCGCAGACGCGACCAGCTCGATGCCCGGCTCCCGGGTGGCGCCCAACGTGAGCAGCGCGAAGCCGAGGCCACCCGCGGCTCCGGCGCCCTTGGCCAGGGAGGTACGGCGGTCGGTGGCGGCAGCGAACTCCTCCAGGAGGGCGTCGACCGCTGGCAAGCGCTCCTCGCCGATCCCCTTCTGGGGGCCGAAGGTCTTCGTGGCGCCGAAGAGACCGGTGAGCGGGTTGTCGACGTCGCTCGCCGCCACGAGCACCACGCCACCGAGCCGCTCCCTCGCCGGACCCAGGTCGATGGTGCCGATGCCGGAGAGCCCGGCGACCCCGGCGTCGAGGGGCCGGTCGGCGGTGGCGCCCAGCGCCGCCAGCAGGCCGGCGCCGCCGTCGTTCGTGCCACTCCCCCCGAGCCCGACGACGACGCGGGTGGCCCCCGAGTCAACGGCGGCGGCGACCAGCTCTCCCACGCCGTGGGTGCCTGCCTGCTCGGGACGCTCGGCACTTGTCAGGTGCAACCCGCAGGCCTGGGCGCTCTCGACGTACGCCGTGTCGCCGACCCGCAGCACGGTTGCGGGGACCGGCTCACCGAAGGGACCCTGGACGGTCACGGCCAGCAGCTCGCCGCCGAGGGCGGTGTGGAGGACGTCGACGAACCCCGGCCCGCCGTCGGCCATCGGCGCGAGGTCGAGATCGTCGTCGGGCGCCCACCGGCGCCAGCCGGCCGCGATCGCGTCGGCGGCCTCGACGGCCGTGAGCGTGCCGGCGAACTTGTCCGGGGCCACGAGAATGCGCATGCGCCGCATTGTGTCCGACGCCTACGGTGGGTCGGTGAGCGAGTCGACCCCAGACGTAGTGGTCCGGCCCATGCGCCCCGACGACGTCCCCGCGGCCGAGCGGCTGAGCGCCGAGGGGTTCCATGAGCTGGACACCCGGATGTCTCCTCGTTCCTGGCCCGATCCGGTGCTCCGTCCCACCGAGCGCGCCACCAACTGGATCACCCGCACCCGGCACCTCGTCGAGACCGACCCGGGCGGTTGCTGGGTGGCGGAGGACGGCACCGGCCTGCTCGGCGTGGCGACGTCGTTCAACCGCGAGAAGCTCTGGTGTCTGGCGACGTACGCCGTTCGGCCGGGTCTGCAGGGCCGCGGGCTCGGCAAAGCCCTGCTCGCGGCCGCCCTCCATCACGGGCGTGGCTCGCTGCGCGGCATGCTGTCGTCGTCGTCAGACCCCAAGGCGGTGCGCCGCTACCGGCTGGCCGGCTTCTCGCTGCACCCCCAGATGTTCCTGTCCGGGACCGTGGACCGCTCGACGCTTCCGGTGGTCGAGAAGGTCCGTGCGGGCTCGGCCTCCGACATCGAGCTCATGGACTCCATCGACCGGCGGACCCGCGGCGCAGCCCACGGCTGCGACCACGAGGTGATGCTCGCCGTCTGGTCCCTGCTCGTCTCCGACACCACGACAGGCTCGGGCTACGCCTACGTCCAGGGCGGCAACGTGGCCCTGCTGGCCGCGACCAACCGGCGTACGGCGACCCGGCTGCTGTGGGCCGCCCTCGCCGAGTCCGGTGAGCAGGTCACGGTCGCCCACATCACTGCGGCCAACGAGTGGGCGATCGACGTCGGGATGGCAGCCCGGCTCGAGCTGCGCACCGAGGGCTACCTCGGTGTGCGCGCCATGGCGCCGCCGACGCCGTACCTCCACAACGGTGCGCTGCTGTGAGCGGAACTAGACTGGCCGCATGACGACTGTGGACCTCCCCCTGCTCCCGCTGGGACGCGGCACCGACCTCTCGGCCGAACGCGGCGTGGAGTGCCCCGGCGACCTGCCGGCCGCCTCGGACCCCGACCTCGTGGCCCGGGCGACGGCGGCCAAGGAGGCTCTCGGCGACCGGGTCTTCGTCCTGGGCCACCACTACCAGCGCGACGAGGTCATCGCGTTCGCGGACGTGACCGGCGACTCCTTCAAGCTCGCGCGAGACGCGGCCGCCCGACCCGAGGCCGAGTTCATCGTCTTCTGCGGCGTCCACTTCATGGCCGAGTCCGCGGACATCCTCACCGGGCCGGACCAGGCCGTGATCCTCCCCGACCTCGCTGCTGGCTGCTCGATGGCCGACATGGCCCGCCTCGGACAGGTCGAGGACGCCTGGGACGCGATGGTCGACGCCGGCATCGCCGACGACGTCGTCCCGATCACCTACATGAACTCCTCGGCCGACATCAAGGCGTTCTGCGGCCGCCACGGCGGCGCCGTGTGCACCTCCTCCAACGCCGACGTCTCCCTCGAGTGGGCCTACGCCCAGAAGCCGGACACCGAGAACGGCGCCAAGGTCTTCTTCCTGCCCGACCAGCACCTGGGCCGCAACACCGCCGTGCTCAAGATGGGGCTGAGCCTCGAGGACTGCGTCGTGTGGGACCCGCACCGCCCCCAGGGCGGCCTCACGGTCGAGCAGCTCCGGGCCGCCAGGATGATCCTGTGGAAGGGGCACTGCTCGGTCCACGGCCGCTTCTCCCCCGCCGTGGTCGACAGCCTGCGCGAAGCCGTTCCGGACGTGCAGATCCTGGTGCACCCGGAGTGCACGCACGAGGTGGTCCTCAAGGCCGATCTCGTCGGCTCCACGGAGTTCATCATCAAGACCATCGAGGCGGCCCCGGCCGGCTCGAACTGGGCCATCGGCACCGAGCTGAACCTCGTCAAGCGGCTCGCGGCGGCCCACCCGGACAAGAACATCATGTTCCTGGACAAGACGGTCTGCTACTGCTCGACGATGAACCGGATCGACCTGCCCCACTTCGTGTGGGCGATGGAGTCGCTGGTCAACGGCACCGTCGTCAACCGGATCGAGGTCGACCCCGACACCGAGCACTTCGCCCAGATCGCGCTGCAGAGGATGCTGGACCTGCCCGGGAAGTCCCACAAGGACTGACGGAGCTGAGCCGGGGCTACAGCCCCGGTGCGCCCCAGAGCGCCATCCAGCGGCCGAGGTCGGCCTCCATGGGCAGCTCGCCCGAGAGCTGGTTGCGGACCTCGATCTCGAGCAGGTTGTCCCGGGCCTGCGGCCCGGTCGGGGCGAACGGGTAGAAGCTCGCCTGCTTGTACAGGTAGACCAGCCCGACCCGGCGTCCCGACCGGTCGGCGAACGGGACCAGCGAGCAGAGCAGCCCGGGGCCGAAGCCCTGGGACTCCAGCGCGGTGTTCACCGCGTGCAGATCGGTGCAGAGACCGCTGAGGTCCGCGGGCTCACGGCGGGCCAGCAGCCAGGTGAAGCCGAACTCGTCGTGCGACACCTGCACCTCGGGGGCATCCGGGTCAGCGTTGAGCAGGGCCACCACATCGTCCTGGGTCTCGCGGAAGGCCGCCCCGGTGGCGGCGCGGTAGCAGACCGCGCCCTCCCCCGTCGGCAGCAAGCCGATCGTCGTCTCCAGCGTCACCGCCGCGCTCGGCACCAGGAAGAGCGCATCGAGGTTGGCGGGCTTGGCGCCGGTGCGTCCGGTCAGGGTCTCCCAGAGCCCCATCAGCCGGGCCGGCCGAGCTCGGCCTGGATCCGCGCCAGCTGCTCGAGCCGCTGCTCCAGCGACGGGTGGGTCGAGGAGAGCGTGCGGAGCGTGGCGCCGCTGATGGCCGGCGCGATGAAGAAGGCGTTCATGGCGCTCGAGGCGCGCAGGTCGCGCTGCGGAATGGTGGCCATCTCGCCGGTGATCTTCTGCAGGGCCGAGGCAAGAGCCGCCGGCTTCATCGTGAGATAGGCACCGGAGCGGTCCGCACACAGCTCGCGGTAGCGGGAGAGCAGGCGCATCAGCACGAAGCTCACGGCGTACACCACCAGGCTGACGACGATCGCGACCAGGATGGCCGGTCCGCCGTTGCTGTTGTTGTTGCGCCGACCGCCCAGCAGCCCGAGGCCGCCGAACTGGGCACCGCGGGTGAGCATGCCCGCGACGATGCCGGCCGACGAGGCGACGGTCATCACGAGTACGTCGCGGTGCGCGACGTGGGACAGCTCGTGGGCCAGCACACCCTCGAGCTCCTCGGCGGTCAGCCGCTTCAGGATCCCGGTCGTGACGCAGACGACGGCACGTTCGGGCGAGCGGCCGGTGGCGAACGCGTTCGGCAGGTCCATGTCCGAGATGCCGACGCGGGGCTTGGGCATGTCGGCCAGGGCACACAACCGGTCGATCATCCCGTGCAGCTCGGGGGCCTCCTCGGGTGTGACCTCACGGGCCCGCATCGCGCGCATGGCCACCTTGTCGGAGGAGTACCACTGGTACCACGCGATCCCGAGGCCGCCGATGCCGATCAGGAGAACCAGACCGGGCGAGCTGACGGCATACATCAACCCCACGATCAGCGCCACGAAGAGGGCGCCGAGCAGGAACATCACCAGCGTCATCCGCGCGGTGAGTCCCCTGTCCTTGATGAAGCGTGAGCGAGCCATGGCCCCATTCTCTCCGATCGACCCAAGACCCGGACCGGGCCACTCAGTCTGGGATCAGCCCGCCTTCGGTCAGCAGCGCGCGGACCTCCTCGATCGTGGAGTCGGCGGGCGGAAGGATCAGATCAGACTCGTCGAGCGCGTCCGCCGCATGGGCGACGCCGGCCGTGCGGACCCCGTCGAGCAGCGTGGCCAGGGCGGTGCCGAAGACCTCGACATCACCGGACTCCACCGACCGCTCCACGGCCGCGTCCAGCTCGTTGAGCACCCGCAGCGCCTCGTCGGAGACGTCGTACTGCCCCTCGCCGAGGATCCGGATGATCACGACGCGCCGCCTTCGGTCGTCTGCTCCTCCGGCTCCTTGCTCAGGATGGCGCCACCCTCGGGGGCCTCGATCGCCTCGGGGGCCGACCCGGCCTTGAGCCGGCGCAGCTCGGACTCGACCTCGGCGTTCGAGCTCATCGCGTCCAGCTCCCGGGCGATGTCGTCGCCCGAGTTGATCGCGCTCGCGTCGTCGAGGGCGCCGGACGCGATCAGCTCGTCGATGGCGCCGGCTCGGGCCTGCATCTGGGCCGTCTTGTCCTCGGCCCGCTGGATGGCCATGCCGACGTCCCCCATCTCCTCGCCGATCCCGGACATCGCCTCGTTGATCCGGGTCTGTGCCTCTGCTGCGGTGTAGGTCGCCTTGATCGTCTCCTTGCGGGTCCGGAACGACTCGACCTTCGCCTGGAGCCGCTGCTGGGCGAGGGTGAGCTTCTCCTCCTCGCCCTGGAGCTGGGCGTGCTGAGCCTTGAGGTCGGTGATCTGGGTCGCGACGCCCGACTTGCGGGTGAGCGCCTCCCGGGCGAGGTCCTCTCGTCCGACAGTGATCGCCTTCTCGGCCTGGTCCTGCAGCTTCGCCGCCTGGGCCTCGAGCTGGTTGACCTGGAGCTCGACCCGCTTGCGGCTGGTGGCGACGTCCGCGACGCCGCGGCGCACCTTCGACAGGAGGTCCAGCTGGCGCTGGTAGCTGTAGTCCAGCGTCTCGCGGGGGTCCTCGGCGCCGTCGAGTACCCGGTTGGCCTTTGACCGGAAGATCAGGCTGATGCGCTTCATGAGACTCATGGTGTGCGGTACCTCCACAGATGTTCGCCGACGTGTCCGCCCGGCGTCTTCACCATAGGACATCGGGCGCAATCGTGAGCCCGTGTCGCGACCTCGGTAGGGTTGTCGTGACGGGGCACCTCCTCGTCGTTGTTGCCCCACCGAGTCGTTCATCCGAAGGCGCCCGCGTTGTTCCGTCGTACCAAGTCCGAGACCACCGCCGAACAGGCCACCACCAAGCCCGGCGGGAAGGGTCGCCCCACGCCCTCGCGGCGCGAGGCCGAGGCTGCCGCGAAGGCGCGCGCCCAGGTCCCGCGCAACCGCAAGGAGCTCGCCAAGGCCCAGCGCGCGGCGCGCTCGGAGTCCAGCCAGAGCGTGCGTGCGGCGATGAAGGCCGGCGACGAGCGCTACTACCTGCCCCGAGACAAGGGGCCGGTCCGCCGCTTCATCCGCGACTTCGTCGACAGCCGGTTCTCGTTCATCGAGCTGATGATTCCGCTGCTCATCGTGACGATGGTGCTGGGCTACTCCGGCAACACCCAACTGCGCTCGATCGGCAACACGGTCCTGATGGGGACGATCCTGCTCGTGGCGATGGACATGTTCTTCCTCCGCTTCCGGCTGCGCCGGACTCTGGCACAGCGCTTCCCCGACGAGCCCGTCAAGGGCACCACCTACTACGCAGTGACCCGCGCGTTGCAGATGAAGTTCATGCGCCTGCCGAAGGCCAAGGTCAAGATCGGCCAGGAGCTTCCCGAGCACTACCGGTGACGGGAGACCGGCCGTGACCGGCGACTTCACCGTCGGTCTCACGGCCGGCCTGGTCGCCGCGCTGCTCTTCGGCGGTGGCGCCGTTGTCCAGGCGCACGCCGTACGCCGTCTCGAGGCCGCACCCGACCGCCTGATCGGCTTCCTGCTCGCCTCTGCCCGCGACACCGCGACGATGCTGGTGGTCCTCGCCTACCTCGTGGGTTTCGCGCTGCACGCCGTGGCGATCTGGCTGCTGCCCCTCTACCTGGCCCAGACGACGATCGCGATGTCACTTCCGGTCACGGCCGTGGCCTCCACCCTGGTGCACGAGCGGCTCTCCCCCGTGCACTGGTGGGCGGTCGGCGTGGTCACCCTGGGCCTGGTCCTGCTCGCCGCCGGCGCCGGAGGCGCCGGGGCCGTGCTCATCCACGGTCCGTTCGTGGCCGCGCTGGTCGCTGGGGTCGTGGTGCTCGCCCTGGCGGCCCACTTCGGCAGCCGGCTGGGCGGCGGGGTGCTGGGCACCCTGTCGGGCCTCGGGTACGGCGGCTCGGCCATCGCCGTCCGCGGGGTCGGGACACCGGTGGAGCCGCTGGTGGTCGTGGCGGCGCTCACCGTGCCGGCCTACGGCGTGCTGGCGTTCTGGTTGTACTCGCTCGGGCTCGACCGGGCTCCGGTCTCGTCGACCACGGCTCCACTGATCGTCGCCGAGACCTACATCCCCGCCGCCGTCGGAATCTGGTTCATCGGCGACGGAGTGCGCGAGGGGTGGTGGGCCGCCGCCGGACTCGGTCTGGTGCTTGCCACCGCAGGTGCGATCCTGCTGAGCCGGGAGGGGATCAGAAGTCCCGCTTCGGCGGCGACACGGTCCGCGCCGGGTCCCGCTCGATGAGCGGGTCCAGGACCCCGTCGATGGCGCTCAGCGCCGCGGCGTCCAGGGTGACGTCGGCCGCCCGCGCGTTCTCGGTGACCTGCTCGGGCCGGCTGGCACCGATGATGGCTGCGGACACGTTGGGGTTCTGCAGCACCCACGAGACCGCCAGCTGAGCCAAGCTCAGCCCGGCCTCGTCCGCGATCGGCCGCAGCTGCTGGACCCTGGTCAGCACGTCGTCCTGCAGCCAGCGGGAGATCATGTCGGAGCCACCCTTGGTGTCGGTGGCGCGCGAGCCCGCTGGGGGCTGCTCGCCGGGCAGGTACTTGCCGGTGAGTGCGCCCTGGGCGATCGGCGACCAGACGACCTGTCCGATCCCCAGCTCCTCGCAGGTGGGGACCACCTCGGCCTCGATCACGCGCCAGAGCATGTTGTACTGCGGCTGGTTCGAGACCAGCGAGATCTTCAGCTCGCGGGCCAGGGCGTGGGCCGCCCGGATCTCCTCCGCCCGCCACTCCGAGACGCCGATGTAGAGGGCCTTGCCCTGCCGGACGACGTCGGCGAAGGCCTCCATCGTCTCCTCGAGCGGCGTCTCGTAGTCGTAGCGGTGCGCCTGGTAGAGGTCGACGTAGTCGGTGCCGAGCCGGCTCAACGAGCCGTTGATCGACTCCATGATGTGCTTGCGCGAGAGCCCGTGATCGTTGTGCTTGCCGGGGCCGGTCGGCCAGTAGACCTTGGTGAAGATCTCGAGGCCTTCGCGGCGCTCGCCGCGCAGCGCCTCGCCGAGGACCGACTCGGCAGCCGTGTTGGCGTAGACATCGGCGGTGTCGAAGGTCGTGATGCCTTCGTCGAGGGCCTGGCGCACGCAGGCCGTGGCGGCGTCCGCCTCGACCTGGGACCCATGGGTGAGCCAGTTGCCGTACGCGATGGCCGAGATCTTCAGGCCGCTTGCTCCGAGGTTCCGAATCTCCATGCCCTGACCCTAGTCAGTGCCCGGTGACGCGGGCGGCCTCAGGCGTCGTAGTCGAGCACGAGCCGCTCGGCCGTCGGGTGCGACTGACAGGTGAGGACGTAACCCTGGGCGACCTCCTCGGCCTCCAGCGCGTAGTTGACGTCCATCGCGACGCTGCCCTCGACCACCTTGGCCCGGCAGGTGCCACAGACCCCGCCCTTGCACGCGAAGGGCAGGTCGGAGCGGACCCGCAGCGCCGCCTCGAGCACGGGTACGTCGTCGGGTCGCAGGTCGAAGTCTGAGCCCCGGCCGTCCAGCCGGATCGTCACGTGGGCCGCGCCCTCGACGTTGCCGGGCAACGCGGCGACGGGTGCGCGGGCGACCGGATCAGCGTGGAACAGCTCGGTGTGGACCCGGGCCCCGTCGCCGGCCACGTCGTCGATCACCGCCCGCAGCTCACCGACCATCTGCTGGGGACCGCACAGGAACCAGTCGTCCACGTCTGCGGCGGGCACCAGGGCCTCGAGGATCCGGCGCAGCCGGTCCCCGTCGAGACGCCCGGAGAAGAGCTCGACATCCTGGGTCTCGCGAGACAGGACGTGGATGATGCGGAACCGCTCCGGGAAGCGGTCCTTGAGGTCGTGCACCTCGTCGAGGAACATCACCGACCGTTGCGTGCGGTTGGCGTAGACGAGGGTCACCTCGGAGTGTGGCTCTCCCTCGAGCACCGCCGCGACGATCGAGAGCACCGGGGTGATCCCGGAGCCCGCCGCGATCGCGACGTACGTCTTGGTGGCTGACGGATCGAGCTCGGTGGTGAATCGCCCGGCGGGGGTCATCACGTCCAGCTCGTCGCCGACCCGGAGGGTGCCGAGGACCCCTGAGGAGAAGGCGCCGCCGGGGAGCCGCTTGACCCCGATGCGCAGCACCCGCGACGAGGGCGCGGTGCAGATGGAGTAGCTGCGGCGTACGTCGTCGCCGCCGCGCAGGTTGAGGTGCTGGCCGTGGCGGAAGACGTAGTCGTCAGCCAGGGCCGGCGGCACCTCGAAGGTGAGCGCGACCGCATCGTCGGTGAGCTCGTCGATGGCCGCGACCCGCAGGGGGTGGAAGGCGGCCCGGTGGGCAACTGGCATGGCTCAGATCGCCTTGAAGTGGTCGAAGGGCTCGCGGCAGGACTGGCAGACCCACAGGGACTTGCAGGAGGTCGACCCGAAGCGGCTGGACTCGCGCGTGTCCGGGCTGCCGCACTGGGGACAGCGCACGGAGAGCGTGACCGACACGGCCCCCTCGGTGGGGCGCCGAGTCGGCGGTGCGATGCCGTACGCCGCGAGCTTGGCCCGGCCCTGCTCGCTCATCCAGTCGGTGGTCCACGCCGGGCTGAGCACGAACTCGACATCGACGTGCTGGTAGCCGGCCGTGGTCAGCGCGTCGACGAGGTCGGTGCTGATCGTCTCCATGGCGGGGCAGCCGGAGTACGTCGGCGTGATCTGCACGTGGACCCGGCCCTGGTCGTCCTCGGTGACGTCGCGCAGGATGCCCAGGTCGGCGATGGTGATGACGGGCAGCTCCGGGTCGAGCACGTCGGCGGCGACCTGCCAGGCGCGCGAGCGCGTGTCGAGCGTGCTCACCACGATGCCTCCGGGTGCGACCGGCTCAGGTGCTGCATCTCGGCCAGCAGGTAGCCCAGCTCCTCGGTGTGGCGACCCTCGCGGCCGCCACCCACAGCGGCAGCAGCATCGGGAACCCGCAGCGTCGCCTCGTCGAGGACCGCCTCGATGGCACGGAGCACTGCGGGGCGCAGCGCAGTCGGGTCGGCGGCGATCCCGGCCTCGAGCAGTCGCGGCTCGACGGGTCCGAAGAGCTCCTCCACGAACGGCCACTCGGCGTCGAGCGCCGCCTGGATCCGCTGGTGGGACTCGTCGGTGCCGTCCCCGAGCCGGACGACCCAGTGGTGGGCATGGTCGAGGTGGTAGGCCACCTCCTTGACCGCCTTGCCGGCGACACCGGCCAGGGTCGCGTCGTTGCTGTGGAGCAGGGCGGCGTACAGCTCGGCCTGCCAGGTCGCGAAGACCAGCAGCCGGACCATGGCCACACCGAAGTCGGTCTGGGCGCGCTCGACGAGCTTGACGTTGTGGAAGTCGCGCTCGTCGCGGAAGTACGCGAGGTCGTCCTCACCGCGTCCCTCGCCCTCGAGGACACCCGCATGGGCCAGGAGCAGCCGCGCCTGCCCGAGCTGGTCGAGCCCGATGTTGGCCAGCGCGACGTCCTCCTCGAGCTGGGGAGCCCGGCTGATCCACCAGCCCATCCGCTGGGCCGAGATCAGGGCGTCGTCGGCCAGGCCCAGGACGTAGTCGAGGTGGGCGCGGAAACCGACGTCCGGGGCGCTCACAGGTGTTCCACCCCCTCGGGCACGTCGTAGAACGTCGGGTGGCGGTAGATCTTGTCTGCGGCAGGGTCGAAGAACGAGTCCTGCTCGTCGGGGCTCGACGCCTCGATCTGGGCGGCGGGGACCACCCACAGGGAGACACCCTCCTGACGGCGCGTGTAGAGGTCGCGCGCGTTGCGCAGCGCCATCTCGGCGTCGGGCGCGTGCAGCGAACCGACGTGAACATGGGACAGGCCGCGGCGTGCGCGCACGAACACCTCCCACAGGGGCCACTCGCTCATTCGGGGTCCCCGTTCGAAGCGGAACGAAGTGAGCATTCGAATGGGGTGGTTCTCATTCGGGGTCCCCGTTCGAAGCGGAACGAAGTGAGCATTCGAATGGGGGGTTCATGCCGCACCCTCCCGGACGCGCTGCTTGGCGGCGTACGCCGTCGCGGCCTCGCGCACCCAGGCGCCGTCTTCGTGGGCCCGCACCCGGTGCGCGAGCCGCTCGGCGTTGCAGGGACCGCGACCCTTGATGACCTCGAAGAGCTCGGTGAAGTCGACCTCGCCGAAGTCGTAGTGGTCGCGCTCGGCGTTCCACCGAATCTCCGGGTCCGGCAGGCTCAGCCCGAGGGCCTCGGCCTGCGGCACGGTCATGTCCACGAAGCGCTGTCGCAGGTCGTCGTTGGAGAACCGCTTGATGCCCCACGCCATGGACTGTGCAGAGTTGGGCGAGTCGTCGTCGGGGGGTCCGAACATCATCAGCGAGGGCCACCAGTAGCGGTCCACCGCGTCCTGGGCCATGTCACGCTGCGCGGAGGTGCCGTGGGCCAGCGTGTGCAGGATCTCGAAGCCCTGGCGCTGGTGGAACGACTCCTCCTTGCAGACCCGGACCATGGCCCGCGCATAGGGGCCGTAGGAGCAACGGCACAGGGGGACCTGGTTCACGATCGCCGCGCCGTCCACGAGCCAGCCGATCGCGCCGACGTCGGCCCAGGTGAGGGTCGGGTAGTTGAAGATCGAGGAGTACTTCTGACGACCCGAGTGGAGCTGGTCGAGCAGGTCCGCACGGTCCACGCCGAGCGTCTCGGCAGCGGCGTACAGGTAGAGGCCGTGGCCGGCCTCGTCCTGGACCTTGGCCATCAGGATCGCCTTGCGACGAAGGCTCGGGGCTCGGCTGATCCAGTTGCCCTCCGGCTGCATGCCGATGATCTCCGAGTGGGCATGCTGGGCGATCTGACGGATCAGCGTGCGGCGGTACCCCTCGGGCAGCTCGTCGCGCGCTTCGACCCGCCCCTCGCCCTCGAGCAGGGCTCTGAACGTCGCGGGCTCGCCCACGGCCCCGTCGACGGGGACGGTTGTCGGGGAGGTCTCGCCGGGCGCGGTGAAGTCGTTGCCGTACACATCCGCCACGCTACCAGCCTTTGTTACAGAATTCTGCACGATCCGCCTCTCCCAGTAACAACAGCCGGGATACTCCGTGACGGAATGCAGGAAATTGGCCCCGAAATCCTGCGAATCGTCACGGACTATCCCGACAGTGGAGACTGAGGGCATGAGCAGTCCCACCGCCGATGTGTCCGTCCGGGTGGCGTGGGCAGATGACGCCGACGCCATCGCGGAGCTCCAGCTGCGCACCTGGCGCACGACGTACGCCGACCTGGTGCCACCCGAGGCCATCCCGACCGACGTCGCCGCGGCGGCCACGGCCTGGCGCACCTCGCTCGCGAGTCCGAAGGACGCCCGCAACCGGGTCCTGGTCGCTCTCGAACGCAACCGCATCGTCGGCCTCGCGGTCTGCTCCCCCGCCTCCGACCCCGACTGCGACCCCGTCGCGGACGCCGAGCTCGTGGAGCTCACCGTCGACGCCGGCGAGCGCGGCCAGGGCCACGGGTCGCGGCTCCTGCAGGCGGCGGTCGACACCATGCGCGCCGACCGGTTCACCCGGGCGGTGACCTGGTCGATGGCCACCGACGATGCGCTCCGCGGCCTGCTCACCTCGGCCGGCTGGGCGCCGGACACGGCCCACCGCGAGCTGGACCTCGACGGCGAGGGAACGACCCGGGTCAAGCAGGTCCGGCTGCACACGCAGTTCTCCTGAGCCACGACCCGACCCGATGACGTCACCCGCCTCCACACCGGGCCCGACCGCCCGGGCCGCCATCATCCGCGACAGCCTCGCCGTCGGCCTCGCCACCGGGACGTACGGCGTGAGCTTCGGCGCCGTCTCGGTCGCCTCCGGACTCTCGGTCACCCAGACCTGTCTCCTGTCCCTGCTGATGTTCACCGGGGCCTCCCAGTTCGCCTTCGTCGGCGTCATCGCGGCCGGCGGCGCTCCCGTGTCAGGCGCCCTCACGGCGCTTCTGCTCGGCACCCGCAACACCCTCTACGGCCTGCGGCTGGCACCCCTGCTCGCCTGGACCGGCTGGCGTCGGGCGAGCGCCGCCCACGTCCTCATCGACGAGTCCACCGCCATGTCGGTCACCCGGGCTTCGACCGACGAGGCACGCGTCGGGTTCCTGACGACTGGGGTCTCGATCTTCGTCCTGTGGAACCTGGCAACCCTCGCCGGTGCCGCAGCAGGTACGACGCTCGGCGACCCGCGCACCTACGGCCTCGACGCGGCGGTCGGGGCGGCCTTCCTGGCCCTGCTCTGGCCCCGGCTGAACGACCGGCGCAACCGGCTGGTCGCGGTCGCCGCCGCGGCGGTCGCGCTCGGGATCGTCCCGGTCTCCCCCGCCGGGGTCCCGGTGCTGGCGGCGGCCGGGATCGCGCTCCTGGCGGGGCTTCTCCTTCGCGGCCCGGACCCCACCGAGCTGCCGGAGGCGCCGCGATGATGTGGGCGGCGATCCTGGCGGCCGGACTCGGCTGCTACCTGCTCAAGCTGGCTGGACTCTCCGTTCCCCCGCGGGTGCTCGAGCACCCCCGGGTCGAGCGGATCGCCGACCTGATCCCGGTCGCCCTGCTCGCGGCCCTGGTGGCGGTCCAGGTTTTCGGCGACCGTCAGCAACTCGCCCTCGACGCGCGTGCCCTCGGAATCGCAGTGGCCGTCCTCCTGCTGCTCGTGCGTGCGCCGTTCCTCGTGGTGGTCTTCGGTGCGGCGCTGGCCGCAGCCCTCGTCCGGCTGCTCTGACGCGGCCGGTAGGCCGGAACGCACCGAGGCCCGCACCGGTGCCACGGTGCGGGCCTCGACCCCCGGGTCGGAGAGATGTGCGTCAGCTGACGCTGACCGCGCTCCAGGCGGTGCCCACGGCGGCGTACTGCGCACTGCCGGTGCCGTAGAGGTCCTTCGCCGCGTTCAGCGTTGCCGTGCGAGCGCCCGAGTAGTTCGTGTTGGACGTCATGTAGACGGTCAGCGCGCGGTACCAGATCGCGCTCGCCGGGTTCCGGCCGATCCCGCTGACGGTCGAGCCGTTGCAGGTCGGGCTGTTGTAGGAGACGCCGTTGAGCGTCTTGGCACCCGAGCCCTCCGAGAGCAGGTAGAAGAAGTGGTTGCCGATGCCCGAGGAGTAGTGGACGTCGGCGCTGCCCGCGGTGGCGCTCCAGCAGTTCAGCGAGGAGCCGTCGGAAGCCGGGTTGTCCATCCGGCGGAAGCCCTGGTGGCGAGCCAGGTCGAACTGCTCGCCGATCAGGTAGTCACCCGGGTCGTTGGCGTTGGCGGCGTAGAACTCGACCATGGTGCCGAAGATGTCCGAGGTCGCCTCGTTGAGGCCACCGGACTCACCGGAGTAGGTCAGCCCGGCGGTGTTCTCCGTGACGCCGTGCGACATCTCGTGGCCCGCCACGTCGAGCGAGGTGAGCGGGCCGTAGCTGGTCCCGTCGCCGTCACCGTAGGTCATCTTGGTGCCGTCCCAGAACGCGTTGACGTAGCCCGAGCCGTAGTGCACCCGGTTGTAGGAGCCGGTGCCGTTGCCGAAGATGCCGTTGCGGCCGTACGTGGTCTTGTAGAAGTCCCACGTCATGTTGGTGCCGTACTGCGCGTCCACCGCCGCCGACTCACGACTGCTCGTCGAACCGTTGCCGAACAGGTTGTCGGGGCTGGTGAACAGGGTCCCGGCCGAGCAGCCGATGCCGAACAGCTGGCAGCCGTAGGAGTCCGACTTGTTGTTCATGTCGGTCGTGTACGTGTTGCCGCGCGTCGGGTCCTTGAGCTGGTAGGTCGAGCCCGACAGCGTGAGCTGCAGCGGCACGGTGCCGCCGTACAGCGACTGGCCGGAGCCGTCGACGGTCTCGATCTGCTCCTCGCGGCGCAGCACCTGGCCGGTTCGGGCGTCGACGTACGACGCGAGCCGGCTCGGCGTCCCGTCCTGCTGACGACCGGCGGTGAAGACCTCCCACGCGAGGCGGGGGTGTCCCGAGGTCGCGTCCACGACCAGACGAGGCGTGCCGTCGGCGCGCAGGTGGGCGATCGACCGCGTCGCGCGGGACGGGGCGGTCGCCCGGGTGACTGCCGCGCCAGCCGGAACGGCCGGGGTGGTCACGACGTGGACCGGCGCGGAGAGCGTCTGGCTGACACCCTGCCAACCGGCTGCAGGGCCCTGGTGCACGACGAGGTCGCCGCCGAGGACGGGCAGGCCGTGGAAGGTGCGGGCCAGCCGAACGTGGCTGCTGCCGTCGGCGTCGGTGATCGTGTCCGTGACCCGGAATGCCTGACCGACGCTGTCACGGGCCGCGGTGGGGTGCTGCTGCAGCGCCGCGATGGCGGCGGCGACCGGCGAGGTGGCCGTCGCCGACGCGGTTGATTCGGTGGCGTCGGCGGCCTGCATCCCAAAGGTGCTGACGGCCAGGACGGCCGCGCTGGCGAACCCGAGTGTCCTACGCATGAATGTGTTCCCTCTCGTCGTGCCTGATGGTTCGCAAACCCTTGCAAACCCCAACGACAGGGGGAACGCGACGTCACTTGCACATTTCTGCAACGCAGAAACCTGCAACTCTGGGCCCGGCTCTGGGGCCCACCCAGAGCGGCTCAGTCCAGGTCGAGGAAGTGCTCGAGCCCCACGGTGAGCCCCGGGTGCGAGCCGATCGCCCGCAGCCCGGTGAGCACGCCCGGGGTGAACGAGGCGCGGTCGAGCGAGTCGTGGCGGATCGTGAGGGTCTCCCCCACGCCCCCCAGGATGACCTCCTGATGGGCGACCAGCCCACGGATGCGCAGGCCGTGGACGCGGATGCCGTCCACGTCGGCGCCTCTCGCGCCGGGCAGCTCGGTGCTCGTCGCGTCCGGCACCGGTGCGCACCCGGCCTCGCGACGTGCGGCGGCGATCAGCTGCGCCGTACGACGAGCCGTGCCGGACGGCGCGTCCGCCTTGTCGGGGTGGTGCAGCTCGACGACCTCGACGGACTCGTAGAACGGGGCCGCCGCGACCGCGAAACGCATCATCAGGATGGCACCGATGGAGAAGTTGGGCGCGACGAGGACCCCGGTGCCCGGCGCGTCGGCCAGCTGCGTGCGCAAGGTGTCCAGGCGGGGCTCGTCGAAGCCCGTGGTGCCGACGACCGCGTCTATGCCGTGCTGGATGCAGAACGCCAGGTTCTCCATGACGACGTCGGGGTGGGTGAAGTCGACGACCGCGTCGACACCGGCGGCCACCAGCTCGTGGAGGGAGTCCCCCGCGTCCAGGGCGGCGACCAGCGCCAAGTCAGGCGCCGCCGCGACGGCACGGCAGACCTCCGAGCCCACCTTGCCGCGGGCGCCGAGCACGCCGACCTTCAGTCCGTCCCTGATTCCAGATTGCCCCTCCAGGGGGGTCGCCTCAGTCACGGTCCAAACCTAGGCCATCGCCCAGCACGGCGGTTCCCACCAGCCACTGGAGCCGCCCGGACCGCTTTCTGGCAGTCTTGCCCCATGGTGCTGCAGACGATTCCGGCTCGGATCCGTTGGGCAGTCGAGCTGATGGACGTCCAGCCGGCTGACCATGTCCTCGAGATCGGGTGCGGGCCGGGTGCGGGAGCGGAGCTGATCTGCAGTCGCCTCGACACCGGCAAGCTCTTCGCAATCGACCGCTCGGAGTCGGGCGTCGACCGCACGAAGCGCCGCAACGCCAAGCATGTCGAGTCGGGACGGCTCACCGTTCGCCAGATCGATCTGGCCACCTTGCGGGTCCCGGTCAAACGGCTGCACAAGGTCTTCGCCTTCAACGTCAACCTCTTCTGGGTGCGCGAGTGCGTCGACGAGGTGGCCCTGCTGCACGAGCGGGTGCTCCCCGGTGGGTCGGTGTTCCTGTTCTACGAGGCCAACCGGGCCGAGCTGGTTCCGAACATCGTCTCGAAGGCCTCGGCCAACCTCGTGGCGGGCGGCTTCCGGGTCTCCGTGGTCGAGCAGAAGGCCCCGGCCGTCGTCGGCTTGATCGGTCGCAGATGAGGTTTATTCCTTATGGATCTCTTGCATTAGGTTATTTCCTAATCTAGACTCGCATCAGGTCGAGTCCGAGGAGGAGCCGTGAGCGCGAGCGTCGCCCCACCAGACACCCCTGTCGACGGGTCACCCGCGACCGAGGCCGTCCCCACGACCCAGGTGGCCGTCCTGACGGTGGACCAGCGCGGCAGTCGCACCAGCCCCGACCGGGTCCCCGCCACCGTCGCGGCCCTCGCGGGCATCACGATGCTGCGGGGCTTCGAGCGCACCGCCGGGGACGAGTTCCAGGGGGTTCTGACAGACCCTGCCGCGCTCCCCCGCGTGGTCGAACTGCTGCTGCGGGAGGAGGCGTGGAACATCGGCATCGGCGTCGGCCCCGTCGACCAGCCGCTCCCGCCCCAGGCCCGGGCCGGCGGCGGACCGGCGTACCTCCACGCCCGCGCAGCGGTGACGGCGGCCAAGCACAGCCCGTGGCACCTGCGGGTGACCGGCGACGACCCCGGCGCCCGCGCTCTCGAGACCACCTTGTGGCTGTGGGCCGCCGTCCTCTCCCGGCGCAGCCCCCGGGGGTGGGAGGTCGCCGACCTCGTCAACCAGGGGTTGTCGTACGACGAGGCCGGACGTCGGCTGGGCATCAGCCAGTCTGCGGTGAGTCAGCGCGCCCAGGCCGCGGGGATCGTCGAGGGGCGTCGCGCCCGCGAGCTGGCCACCGGTCTGACTGCCACCCTGCTGCACCAGGAGGTTCCCGCATGAGCCCCACCGACCTCGGCGACCTGGTCCTCGTCCTGCTCGCGGCGGGTTGCGTCGCCGCGGCCTGGGGCTGGTCCCGGATCGGCGCACGCGTGTGGGGGCCGGCAGCGGCGCTCCTGCTCGTGGCCGCCGGGCTGGTGGCGGCTGTGCCTGCCCAGGTCACCGTCTCGGGGCACGGAGGTCTCACCCTGCTCGCGGTGCTCGCGGGCGGGCTGGCCGTTCTCGGTGGCGGGCCGGTCACCGCCCGGGTCTTCGGCCTGGTGGACCGGCACGAGCACGCCGGCCCCATGGATCCGTCGATGCACCAGGCCGGCACCGTCCTGCGCGGCGGGGCGTGGATCGGAGCGCTCGAACGTGCCGCGGTCTTCGCCAGCCTCGCGGTCGGCCAACCCGGCGGCGTGGCGGTCGTGCTCGCGGTGAAGGGGCTCGGACGCTACCCGGAGCTGCGGGCCGGAGCCCACGCGGGGACCGCGGAGCGGTTCATCATCGGCACCTTCACCAGCGTGCTGTGGGCCGCCTCGTGCGCCGGCGTGGTTCGACTGCTCAGCTGAGTCGTCGGGCCGAGCACGACCTCAGCGTGGTCCGACGATGGCCAGGACCTCGGGCTGGGAGAAGAGCTGGGCAGCGACCTCTCGGACGTCCTCGAGGGTCACTGCGTCGATGCGGGCCATCACCTCGTCGATGCTGAGCAGCTCGTCGTAGACCAGCTCGGCCTTGGCGAGCCGGGACATCCGCGAGCCTGAGTCCTCGAGCCCCAGCACCAGTCCCCCGCGCAGCTGACCCTTGCCCCGGGCCAGCTCGTCTGCGGTGATGCCGTCGGCCGCCACCTTGGCCAGCTCCGCGCGCACCACGGTGAGGACGTCGTCGAGCTTGCTCGGGAGGCAGCCGACCGAGACCCCCACGAGGCCGGAGTCCGCGTGGTGGCTGGCGAAGGAGAAGACCGAGTAGGCCAGTCCGCGGTGCTCGCGCACCTCCTGGAAGAGCCGGCTCGACGTCCCGCCACCGAGGGCGGTGTTGAGCACCCCCAGGGCGAAGCGCCGGTCGTCCTGCCGGGTCAGCCCGGCCATGCCGAGCACCAGGTTGACCTGTTCGAAGGGTCGGGTGGCGGTGCTGGTGCCGGGGGTGACCCGGCGCCCCCGGTCACTGCGCCGCGGCGGCACCGGCGACTCGTTGCCGTGCAGGAAGCCGTTGCGGCCGAACGACGTTCGGACCTGGCGGACCAGTGCGGTGTGATCGACGTTGCCGGCGGCCGCCACGACCATGTTGGCCGGACGGTAGTGCCGCTTGTGGAAGCGGGCGATCTGGGCCCGGGTGAGGGACCGGATCGAGTCGGTGGTGCCGGCGATCGGACGGCCCAGGGGCGTGTCGCCCCAGGCCTGGGCGGCGAAGAGGTTGTGGACGACGTCGTCAGGGTCGTCGTCGTGCATGGCGATCTCGTCGAGGATCACGTCACGCTCGGCCTCGACGTCCTCGGGGGCCAGACGCGAGTTGGTGATCATGTCGCCGAGCACGTCGACGGCCAGCGGTAGGTCCTCGTCGAGGACGAGCGCGTGGAAGCAGGTGTACTCCTTGGCGGTGAAGGCGTTGAACTCGCCACCCACGGCATCCAGGGAGACCGAGATGTCCAGCGCGGAGCGCTCACCGGTGCCCTTGAACAGCAGGTGCTCCAGGAAGTGCGAGCAGCCGTGCAGGGCCGGGGTCTCGTCGCGAGAGCCGACGCCCACCCAGACGCCGATGCTCGCCGAGCGGGTGCCCGCGAGCTGCTCGGAGATGACGCGCAGGCCGCCGGGCAGGAGGGTCAGTCGGACCCGCGAGGTCACCTGGCCCGCGGCGTCGGTGACGGTCTGCAGGGTGCGCGTGGTGCCGGCCTTCTGGGGCCGACCGGGTCGGGAAGCCGACGACCGGCCAGCAGAAGACTGCTGGCCGGTCGTCGGTGCGGTGCCGTGGGTCACGCAGTGATCACTCGGAGTCGGCGGGCTCGGAGGCCCCGTCGTCCCCGTCAGTGGCCCCGGCGTCGTTGCCACCGTCGGAGGAACCCTCGTCGAGGTACGGGATCAGCGACAGCTTGCCGCGGTCGTCGATCTCGGCGATCTCGACCTGGATCTTCTGACCGACCGAGAGGACGTCCTCGACCGCGTCGACGCGCTTGCCGCCGGCGAGGCCACGCAGCTTGCTGATGTGCAGCAGGCCGTCCTTGCCCGGGAGCAGCGAGACGAACGCACCGAAGTTCGTCGTCTTCACGACGGTGCCGAGGTAGCGCTCGCCGACCTCGGGCATCGTCGGGTTCGCGATCGCGTTGACGGCCTGGCGAGCGGCCTCGGCAGCCTCGCCGTTGGTCGCACCGATGTAGATCGTGCCGTCGTCCTCGATGGACAGCTGCGCGCCGGTGTCGTCCTGGATCTGGTTGATCACCTTGCCCTTCGGGCCGATGACCTCCCCGATCTTGTCCACGGGGATGCGCACCGTGATGATGCGCGGCGCGTGCACCGACATCTCCTCGGGAAGGCTGATCTCCTCGCCCATGACCTCGAGGATCGCCAGGCGGGCATCGCGCGCCTGGGTCAGCGCGGCGGCCAGGACCTCGGCGGGGATGCCGTCGAGCTTGGTGTCGAGCTGGAGCGCGGTGACGAACTCCGGGGTGCCGGCGACCTTGAAGTCCATGTCGCCGAACGCGTCCTCGGCCCCGAGGATGTCGGTCAGCGCGACGTACTCGGTCTTGCCGTCGACCTCACCGGTGATGAGGCCCATGGCGATACCGGCGACGGGAGCGCGCAGCGGCACACCCGCCTGGAGCAGCGACATGGTGGAGGCACAGACCGAGCCCATCGAGGTGGACCCGTTGGAGCCCATCGCCTCGGAGAGCTGACGAATCGCGTAGGGGAACTCCTCACGCGTCGGCAGCACGGGCAGCAGCGCCCGGCGAGCCAGCGCGCCGTGACCGACCTCGCGACGCTTCGGCGAACCGACGCGACCGGTCTCACCGGTGGAGAACGGCGGGAAGACGTACTTGTGCATGTAGCGGCGCGACTTCTCCGGGGAGAGCGTGTCCAGCTTCTGCTCGAGGGTCAGCATGTTGAGCGTGGTGACACCCAGGATCTGGGTCTCGCCGCGCTCGAAGAGCGCCGAGCCGTGAACGCGCGGGATCACGCCGACCTCGGCGTGCAGCGCCCGGATGTCGGCCAGGCCGCGGCCGTCCATGCGGACCTTGTCGCGCAGGACCCGCTCGCGGACGATCGCCTTGTTCAGCGAGCGGAACGCCGCGCCGATCTCCTTCTCGCGACCCTCGAACTGCCCGGCCAGCTTCTCGAGCAGGCCCGACTTGATCTCGTCGACCTTGCTCTCGCGCTCCTGCTTGTCGGCGATGACCATCGCGGCGGCGGTGTCGCTCTTGGCGGCAGCCTCGACGGCGTCGTAGACGTCGTCCTCGTAGTCGAGGAAGATCGGGAAGTCCTGGACGGGCTTGGCCGCCACGTTGGCGAGCTCCTGCTGCGCCTCGCACAGCTGCTTGATGAACGGCTTGGCCGCATCCAGACCGCCGGCGACGATCTCCTCGGTCGGGGCCTGGGCGCCGTCCTGGACCAGGGTCCAGGTCTGCTCGGTGGCCTCGGCCTCGACCATCATGATCGCGACGTCACCGGTCTCGGTGACCCGACCGGCGACGACCATGTCGAAGACGGCGTTCTCGAGCTGGCTGTGCGACGGGAACCCGACCCACTGGCCCTCGATCAGGGCCACCCGGATGCCGCCGACGGGGCCGGAGAACGGGAGGCCGGAGAGCTGGGTGGAGAGCGAGGCGGCGTTGATGGCCAGCACGTCGTACGGCGCGTCGGGGTTGAGCGCCATGACGGTGATGACGACCTGGACCTCGTTGCGCAGACCCTTCTTGAAGGTCGGGCGCAGCGGCCGGTCGATGAGGCGGCAGGTGAGGATCGCGTCCTCGCCGGGACGGCCCTCGCTGCGGAAGAACGAGCCGGGGATCTGGCCGGCGGCGTACATCCGCTCCTCGACGTCGATCGTCAGGGGGAAGAAGTCGAAGTGGTCCTTGGGGTGCTTGCCGGCGGTGGTGGCCGACAGGATCATCGTCTCGTCGTCGATGTACGCCGTGACGGCGCCAGCGGCTTGACGGGCAAGCAGTCCGTGCTCGAACTTGACGGTGCGCTTGCCGAACTTGCCGTTGTCGAGACCGTTCT
>JBKJLD010000030.1:0-23110 GCA_046597165.1 Nocardioides sp. | reverse complement strand
TTGGTGATGACCTTCAAGACAGCGACGCGGGCTTTCGACATGCCTGAGGACTGTCGCCTATGTCGCGACTCAGGTGTCGCGTATCAGTTGTCGCCTATGTCGTGAACCCAGGCACCCTATCCTCCGCCAAGCGCACCCTTGAGGTGCCCATTCCAACCGCTCGCGGCTCACGAAGTGGGCTGCGAGCGGTTGCGTTTGTAGTGGCGGGCCTGACGCGCTCGGTTTCCGCAGGCGTCCGAGCACCATTCGCGGCGCGGATGCAGCTTGACGAAGAACAAGACACAGCCAGGCGCCAGGCACGCTCGTAGCTCGGAACCCGCACTGCCCGTGAGTAGCGCGATGGTGGAGCGAGCGACGTCGGCGACCAGGACCGGCCCCGGCGCGGCCTGCGACCTGCGGCCGATCTCGGGCAGACCACCGTCGGGCCAGTCGAGCACCGGCCACGTGTGCGCACTGGAGGCCAGGGCGTTGACAGTCTTGACCGCGGCCGTGGTGCTGATCGGAGACACGACGGCGTCCCTGAGGTCGTCGGTGCGTCGCGCGGCGAGGCACCTGGCTGCATCGCGCAAGTGACGCAGGTCCTGGTGGACGGACCCCAGTTCGCCCTTGTTCTGCGTGTCCAGCCACCGACTCAGGCCGGGGACCTGCACGTCGGGCCGTCGTGCGATGGCGGTGATCCAGGCCACCGCGTCGGCCGGGGTCGCGAGCGCCTCGTGCACGCCGTCGCGGTCGGCCCAGATGGTGTTCATCAGCTCGACAGGCAACGGCTCACCCAGCAGTGGTGCTGTCGTGGTCGACATGGTCATCCCAGAATTCTAACGGAAGAACACGCATCTATCCATTGACATGACGGGTCAGATCGGTCAGGATCTGCTAACGGCTAACTGCTACTCTATCCATTAGACACGTGAGGAAGTCCCATGTCCCGTCTCCCGCAGATCGACCCGTCCACCGCAACCGGAGAGGCCGCAGAGTTGCTCGGCCAGGTCCAGAAGGCGCTTGGAGTGACCCCGAACATGACCAAGGCGATGGCCAACAGTCCCGCCCTGCTCAGGGGCTACCTGGCGTTGTCCGGAGCGCTCGGGAGTGGCGTGTTGCCAGCTGCTGTTCGCGAGCGTCTTGCCGTGACCACGGCCGAGTCGAATGGCTGTGCATACTGCCTGTCGGCGCACACCTACATCGGTGCCAACGTCGCGAAGGTCGAGGCCGACGAGCTTGAGAGCGCACGGTTCGCCAAGTCGAACGACGAACACACCCAAGCGCTGCTGCAGCTCTCGAACGGCGTCCTCCAGGCACGGGGCGCGGTCTCCGACGACGCGCTTGCCCAGGCCCGGGCCGCCGATGTCACTGACGCCGAGATCGGCGAGGTCGTCGGGCACATCGCGCTGAACGTGCTGACGAACTACTTCAACGTCCTCAGCCAGGTCGACAACGACTGGCCCGTGGTCACGCCGACCAACAGCCTGAGCTGAGCGGCATTCCCCCGAGTTGTTCGCGTGGACCACCCGCGGGCACCCCGGCGCCGCCACACTCCGCACACGGAAGGAACCCACGGTGACAGCGCACCACACCATCGCAGACGGCACGCACGGCTTTCACGCCGGCGAGCGCGCCGTACAGCGCATTGCAGGCGTCCAGCAGGAGGCCGCCCGGCTCGAAGGGATGCTCGCGCCCGCCGCCATCAGCGCGGGAATGGCCAGCTTCCTGGCGGAGCGCACGTTTGCCTCGATGACTGCGCGCGACCACGACGGTCGGCTGTGGACCTCGCCGCTCGTCGCTGCGCCGGGATTCCTCCGAGTGGTCGACCCGAGAAACCTGCAGATTCGCGCCACTCCGGCGCTCGGCGATCCGCTCCACGCCCTGCCGTCAGGCCAACCGATCGGGCTCATCGCCATCGACTACCTCCGACGCCGTCGCTTCCGACTCAACGGAACCCTGACTGCCGCGGGCGGCGGTCAGCTGGAGGTGGCCATCAACGAGGCATTCGGGAACTGCCCGCAGTTCATCCCACAACTCACCGTCGACCCGGACAACGCCGACTGCGAGCCCTTCGCCGCGCCTGCAGACGTTGACGTCCCACAAGGGTCGCTGACCGACCTCGACAAGGCGACGATCGTGACCTCGACCAGCTTTCTACTCGGGACAACCCACCCCGAGCGTGGAAACGACGTGTCCCATCGCGGCGGGGCACAGGGGTTCGTCCGCCTCGATGGCGACACTCTGTGGTGGCCCGACTATCCCGGCAACAACCTGTTCAACAGCCTGGGAAATCTTCAGGCCGACCCCGAAGCAGCGCTGCTCTTCCCGGACTTCGCCGGCCGCTCGGCGCTCCACCTGCACGGGACAGCCGAGCTGGCACTCGCCGACTCAGCGGGGTACCCCGACGAAGGCCACACCGGACGCCGCGTCGTCTTCACCCCGAAACACCACACCCGCACTCCCCTGTGCGTGGCGTCTGAGCTGGTCTCCGAGTACCCGCGAAACCCACCCGTCGTCAACCGACCCGTCGTGCTCCAGGAACGGAGTCTCCGTGAGTGAATGTCGCCTGCCGGTGCCACCATTCGACCTGGCCGCGGCCCTGGTGAAGGTCCAGACCGCCGAAGATGCCTGGAACACGCGTGATCCGCACCGGGTCGCGCTGGCCTACACGGAGGACTCCGTGTGGCGAAATCGCGACACCTTCGTCACCGGCCGGGCGCAGATCGTCGATTTTCTCTCAGCCAAGTGGGAACGTGAGCGCGACTACGCACTCCGCAAGAGCCTGTGGGGATTCCGCGAGAACCGGATGGCGGTCCGCTTCCAGTACGAGTGGCGCGACGACGCCGACACCTGGCATCGCAGCTACGGCAACGAGTTGTGGGAGTTCGACGAGCACGGACTCATGCGTCGCCGAGAGGCAAGCATCAACGACGTCGTCATCGCGGAATCGGAGCGCCGCTGGGTCGGCCCCCGCGGGGAGAACGAGCGAGATGGTCGCGACATCCTCCCCCTCCAGTGACTCCCGTCTGGAGGCCGCGTACGGGCTTCTTCGGGTCGTCGATCCAATCCTGGCCACACTCGTGGACGAGGTCGGACGCCCCGATCCATTCGACTGGCCCGGCGCCCAGAGCTGCTCCGAAGACTTGTTCGCGAGTCTCGTGCTCCACGTCATCGGGCAGCAGATCTCGATGGCCGCGGCCCTCGCCATTTTTGGACGACTCGTGACCCGGACGGGGCCAGCACCACTGGACCCCAGTCGTGTCGCGGATCTGCGACCGGAGGGGCTGCGAACCCTCGGACTCTCGGGGGCAAAGAGCCGAGCGATTCACGAGTTGGCTGCCGCCCTCACGCGAGGCGACCTCGACCTCGACGCACTCCACCACGACGACGATGCCACTGCCACGGCAAAGCTCACCAGCCTCCGTGGAATCGGGCCCTGGTCGGCGCACATGTTCTTGATCCATCAACTTCAACGGCCTGACGTCTTTCCCGAGGGAGACGTCGGCCTCCAGCGCGCGGTGCACGAAGCCTGGTCCCTCAAGACTCGACCGACACGCCAAGACCTCGCGACCCGAGCAGAGGCGTGGGCCCCGTTCCGTAGCTACGCCGCCGCACTGCTGTGGTCCTCGCTGCACCGCCCCTGGGTGACCCCGCCAGAAGCACAGTCAGGAGACGCTTTGCCACCGCTTGACGCGTGAGACGGGGGACTCAACCCGATCGCGGCCACGGGTCGAGCTCGCTGAACCTGTGCAGGGCGAGCGTCGCGGTCACTCTCAGACCATGCGCCGATGCTAGGCGCACCCCGGAGCCCCGACCTCGCGCGGACGACACATGGCGTCCTCGACCGAGAGGTTGACCCCGGTGTCGAAGAGCTCCACCCAGCTGTCAGGGACGACCGCGGCGGGGTGGGCGCCGTACCCGAGCCGGGTGGCGGTCTCCTCGCCCACCAACGGGTAGCTCCGACCATTGGCGTCCACGACGAACGGGTGGCCCTCGGTGGTGCCGGTCCAGTCCCCGGAAAGGACGTAGGCGCCTCGACCGGCCGCCACGGTCCGCTCGACGTGCCCGGCGACCACGGCGTCTGCGCTCGCGCCGTCTCCCGGGTCGCTGGCCAGCAGTACCGTGGGCGCAGACCCGGCGGCGGCCGTGAGCTCGGCACACGGCGCCCCGGGGTGCGGCGTCAGGACCCTGCTCGGCCAGTGCGCGGCCTGGTACGTCGGCACCTGCTGCGCGCCTGTGGGCGGCTGACTCGACGCGGTGATCCGGGGCCGGTCGCCACGACGCCGGTCCACGCTGGGGAGCCCGTGCGGGGTGAGGGTGTGGCGGTAGACGCCCAGTGCCCAGGCATCGAGCGGGGTGGGCCCGGCAGCGGTCAGCAGCAGCGCCCGGCCCCCCGAGACGATCACGTCGCCGACCCGGGCGTCACCGGGAACCCCCGGTCCGCCCGCGCCCGGGGCCGGCGCCCCGAGGTGGTCGACCCCGAAGGAGCGCCAGCCCAGGTCGCCGCCGGCCGGGAAGAGCGCGACCCACGCTTCGGGCACCCGCACGGCGGCGTCGCGGATGGGAAGTCCCAGGTCTCCCAGCAGGTTGTCCGCGTCGGCAGGCCGGCCCTGCTCCGAGTCGGGGAGCAGGTAGCGGTAGGAACCCGTCGGTTGTCCGTTGCTCTGGGCGCCCTGGGCGACCACGTAGTAGGCGCCGCCCGACGTCACCACGAACCCGCTCGTCGGAGTCGGGGTCACCCCAGGGTGGTCATCGAGAGCCAGCCGGATACCACCCCGGTCGCGGGTGCACGCGGTCCAGCCGCTGTCGATGAGCTGCGCCTGCGCCGGCAGGGCGGCCGGCGCCCCGGGGATGCCGATCTCCTGCCCGATCGTCTGCTGGTCGATCGTCTGCTGGGAGACCAGGGTCGGCTCCACCTCGTCGAGGACCAGCCGAGCGGAGGTCATGTTGGCGACCGGGTGCAGGACCGGCTGGCCGTCAGCCCCGAGGATGACGTAGGCGGCGCCGGTCTGCCGGGAGACCACGAGTCCCGGGCGCGTCCAGTCAATGGCCTCACGGGGGGCGAAGACGCCCACCACGGCGGCACCTGCCATGAGGAGGAACGCCAACGCCAGGCCGCCCACGATCGTCCTCGCCGGACGGGCCGGTTCGACCTCACGGCCCCCGGGCGCCCCCGACACGAACGCGCTGACCAGCCGTCGGCGGCCGAACGCGTTGGCCTCGACCAGGTCGCGCTTGCTGGCCATCGCACTCAGTCGCGGATCGAGGCGAAGACGCCGACGGCCAGGACGAGCAGCGGAAGCAGCGCCACCAGGCAGACGGACTCGGCGAGGTCCACCAGCCGCCCCCGGCGTACCGACGGGGGCGGCGGCACCAGGGTCAGCGCCATCAGCACGGCGCCTGTCGCAGCCAGGACGACTGCCTGCGTCAGCCGCCACCCGGGGTGCAGCCACACCAGCGAGACCGCCAGTGAGGCAAGGCCGAGGAGGCCCGAGACGAGTCCGACCAGGGCCTGCGGGCCGGAGCGGAGCTGACGGGTGCGCAGCATCACCAGCAGGCAGGCAACGGCCGCCAGCAGGGTGCCTGCGATGCCGAGCGAGACGACCAGGGGGATTACCAGCACCAGCAGCAGACCGACCGTCGCGGAGACTGCGACCAGGATCTCGTGGGCGAGGCGGGCGTCCGCGCTCACCCGGACCGGGTCGATCTCTGCCGGGTCCGCGACGATGTCCTGGGTGGTGAGGAGCTGGTCGACGCTGGTCCCGGTGACCCGGAGGGCGATCCCAGGGAGCACCGATCCCCCCAGGACGGCGAGCGTGAGCGTGGTGGTCAGCGCGCCGGCGACGTCGACCGTGGAGACCTCCGTGACCAGACCGGTCGCGAGGAAGACCGTGCCCACGACCACCGGGGGCAGGACCAGGATGCGTCCGTCCGCGAGACCGACCAGCGCGACCAGACCGGCCACCAGGGCGCCGGCCCCTGCGCCCGCGAGCGGCAGGCCGTGGAAGCCGTCACCGGCCACGAGCAGGAAGCCGGCGACGCCGGCGTAGGCCGAGCCCAGCCAGGCCACCGCGACCGTGCCCCCGGCCTCGTGCTGGACGCGGGAGAGGACGACCGCACCGCCGACCAGCGCCAGGGCCGCCACGCTCGCAGTGATGCCGGCGAGGGTGGCGCCACGCTGGCTCAGGAGGGCGAGCGCGCCGAGGACCATCAGCACAGTGGCTGTCGCGAGCGCCAACCCTCGGCCGGTCGCGGGGTCCCGGGGGCGCAGCTCGTGCTCCACGACGTCGGCCATCGCCTCGACGACGTCGTCGTAGACACGAGGAGGCTGGTCGCCGATGCCCGCGGTCACGGTGAGCAGGGCCCCGTCGTGGACGCCCTGCCCGACCAGCCCCAGGTCGCCGGCGAGCTCACGGCCCGCGGCCGTGACCAGGCGGAAACCCGCGTGGACGGTGACCGCGCTCAGGAGGCCGACGCTGCGGGCCAGCTCGGGGACCAGCTCGGCGACGGGGACCGAGCCGGGCAGCACCAGGTCGACGCTGCGCGAACCGGACGCCACCGTGAGCCGCACGAGACCCGACGCGTTGACCAACGGCTGCGTCATGACCCTCCTCATCCCGGTCCGCTCGGCACCCCCCGACCTCTCAGAGGTCGAAGGACGCGGCGCCCCGGAGGTCGGCCGCCCGATACTCGGCGTTGGACATCTGCACCGTCCGGCTGGTCTGGGCGAGCAGGTCGCGCATCTCCGCGATGGCGCGGTCCCAGGTGGACTTGGCCGAGGTGTAGGCCTGCTGGGCGCTTCCGGCCCAGTCACTGCGCAGCGGGGCCAGCTCGTGCTCGAGGCGGTGGAGCCGGTCGTCGATCTGCTTGACCGTGGCCGCCAGGTCATCGGCAGCGGTGTCGAGACCGGCGTGGTTGACGCGAAGTCCGTCGAGGTTCATGGCGCTCTCCTCAGTCCGATGTCCGTCAGCCGCCGAGGCGGCCGGCGGTGCGCTGGTAGGTGGCCGACTGCGCCTCGTCGGTGGTGACGTTGTCCTTCTCGGTGGCCCGCAGCGAGGCCTCGAACTCGTTGAGCGCGTTCGTGATCACGTGCTGCTTCTCGGTCCACGCCCGGTGGAGGTTGAAGAACGCCGTGCCACCGGCACCGGCCCACGAGCCCCTCAGCCCGGCGATCTGACCGTCAAGGCGACGACTGAAGCCGTCGAAGTCCGTCTTCGCGTCCGCCACCATCCACGCGGCCCTGGTGAGCGTCTGTTCGCCCTGTCCCATCTCGGGAGCGTTGTTCAACATGTCGCCTGGCTCTCTCCCGTGGCTGCACCATGTGCCGCCCGGGAATCTCGTGGTGTCACTTCCCCGTGGCGTCGGCTCCGGAAGCCCCGAGGCCGACACGGGGTCGACTACCCGGGTGGTTTCGCCCCAAACCGCACGTCGGACCGATGCTCGGAATCTGTGGAAAACCTCGCCAGGGACCGTTCACCGACCTGGAAATTCACGAGCGACGCAGGTTGTCCACAGCCGTCGTTCGGGGGCTGGCCGGTGCCGAGAAACCGTGCCTAACATCGTCGGGCAGCGCGGTGGTCCGGGAGTGCTCGCAGACGACGGACGGCGACAGGGGACGACGTGAGTACGACGCTCGGCGGCGGGCTGGTCGAGGCACCCGGGATGCCCGCCGGCCGGCTCGAGCTCCAGGCACCGCCCGGGCTCGAGACCCACGAGGGCGCCAGCAGCGTCCTGATGAACGCCATCCCCGTACTCGGCAGCCTGGGCTCGATCGTGCTGGTCGCCTCGATGGGCTCCTCGACCGGCGGGCGGGGCTATCTCGCGGCGGGGATGTTCCTCCTCTCGACGGTCGGCTTCGTCGTCGTCCAGCTGGACCGGCAGCGCAGACAGCGCACCCAGCAGGTGACGGGGTCCCGCACCGAGTACCTGCGCTACCTGGGCACCGTGCGCACCCTGGCCCGCGAGGCCGCGGACCAGCAGCGCCGGGTGCTCACCTGGCACCACCCCGACCCTGCCGCGCTGCCGGCGCTGGCCGAGGAACGTTCCCGGATCTGGGAGCAGAGCCTCGCCGACCCTCGGTTCCTGCACGTGCGCCACGGCCTGTGCACCCAGCCGCTCGCCCTGGAACTGGTCCCGCCGGAGAGCGCGCCGATCGACCAGGTCGACCCCGTGGCCGCCTCGGCCCTGCACCGGCTGCTCGTCGTGCACCGGCTGCAGCCGGACCTGCCCGCCTCGATCGACCTGCGGGCCTTCGACCGGATCGAGCTGTGCGGGCCGGAGCCGGTCGCGCGGTCGCTGGCACGGGCTCTGGTCTGCTCGGCCTCGGCGTTCCACTCGCCCGAGCACCTGGTGGTCGCGGTGCTCGCCTCCGAGGAGAACCTCGTCCACTGGGACTGGGTCAAGTGGCTGCCGCACGCCCGCAGCCAGCGCCAGTCGGACGCGATCGGGCCGCGCCGCCTGGTCTCCACCGACCTGGCCGAGCTCGCCACGCTGCTCCCCCAGGACCTGGGCGAGCGGCCGCGCTTCGGGACCGACGAGCGCCCGGCCACGCCCCACGTGCTGCTGGTCGTCGACGGCGCCTCGCTGCCACTGGGCAACCACGTGATTCCGCCAGACGGTCTGCACGGAGTCACCGTGCTGGACCTCCCGGCCCGCTGGGACGAGCTCGCCGACGGGAGCCGGCTTCGGATCCTGGTGGATGGGGAGCCGGCGCCCGACGGCCGAGCACCGGTGACCGCGCTGAGGCTGCGCGAGGAGCCCATCCGGGCCCGGGCCGACCAGTGCGATCTCGCGAATGCCGAGGCGCTCGCCCGGCGGCTGACGCCGCTGCAGACCCCGGCCACCGGCGAGACCGAACCGGCGGCCGGCGAGATCAGCGGACCGTCGGACTTCATGGAGCTGCTCGCGCTCGGCGACGTACGACACTTCGACCCGCCCGCCGCCTGGCGCCCCCGACCAGCCCGGGACCGGCTTCGGGTGCCGATCGGGCTCGGGGAGTCCGGCGCGATGGTGCACCTCGACCTCAAGGAGTCCGCAGAGCAGGGGATGGGGCCGCACGGCCTGGTCATCGGCGCGACCGGGTCGGGCAAGTCGGAGTTCCTGCGCACCCTGGTCCTCGGCCTGGCCCTGACCCACTCCCCGGAGCAGCTCAACCTGGTGCTCGTCGACTTCAAGGGCGGCGCGACCTTCACCGGGATGACGCAGTTGCCACATGTCTCGGCGGTCATCACGAACCTGGCCCAGGAGCTGACCCTGGTCGACCGGATGCAGGACGCCCTCTCGGGGGAGATGGTCCGTCGCCAGGAGCTGCTGCGCGACGCCGGCAACTTCGCCTCGGTGCGCGACTACGAGCGGGCCCGGGCGGCGGGTGAGGACCTGGCGCCGCTGCCGTCGCTGTTCCTCGTCGTCGACGAGTTCTCCGAGATGCTCTCGGCGAAGCCCGAGTTCATCGATCTCTTCGTGGCGATCGGCCGGCTCGGTCGCTCGCTCGGCCTGCACCTGCTGCTCGCCTCCCAGCGCCTCGAGGGGGGGCGGCTGCGCGGCCTGGAGTCGCACCTGTCCTACCGCATCGGCCTGCGCACCTTCTCCGCAAGCGAGTCCCGCTCGGTCCTCGGCGTTCCCGACGCCTACGAGCTGCCCGCCGTGCCCGGCCTCGGCTTCCTCAAGCCGGACCCGTCGACGCTGGTCCGGTTCCAGGCCGCCTACGTCTCGGGGCCACGATCGGGCCGACCCCGGGTCCGCCGAGACGAGGGCGGCCATCTCAAGGGCATCTTGCCGTTCACCATCTCCGAGGTGCACACCCTGGAGGTGAACGAGCCCGAGCCTGTCCCGGAGCCCCTGCCCGCACCCGAGGAGCAGGACAGCCTGCTCGACCTCGCCGTCGGGCGGATGGCGGGTCACGGGCCGGCAGCCCACCAGGTGTGGCTCCCACCGCTGGATGCCCCCGACACCCTCGACCGGCTGATGGGCGACCTCACCGAGCTCCCCGGCCTGGGCCTGGTCTCGCCCCGGTGGCGCGAGCTAGGCGGGCTCGTCGTACCTCTCGGGACCATCGACCGGCCGCGCGACCAGCGCCGCGACACCCTCACCGTGGATCTCAGCGGCGCGGGGGGAAACGCGGCCGTCGTCGGCGGTCCGCGCAGCGGCAAGAGCACCCTGCTGCGCGCCGTCGTGACCGGCACGGCGCTCACCACCACCCCGCTCGAGAGCCAGTTCTTCGTCCTCGACTTCGGCGGCGGCACCTTCGCTCCGCTCACCGACCTGCCCCACGTGTCCGGCGTCGGCACCCGGGCCGAGCCCGACGTCGTACGCCGGATCGTGGCCGAGGTGAAGGGCATCATCAACCGGCGCGAGGCCTACTTCCGCGCGGAGGGCATCGACTCCATCGAGACCTACCGAGCACGCCGGGTGCCGGGAGGAGCGTCGGGCGCCGGCTCCGATGACGGGTACGGCGACGTGTTCCTCGTCGTCGACGGGTGGAGCACCCTGCGGGCGGAGTTCGACGACCTCGAGGTCGAGCTGCAGCAGCTCGCCGGACGGGGACTGACCTACGGGCTGCACCTCATCGCCGGCGCCTCCCGCTGGGCCGACTTCCGCGCCGCGATGCGCGACCTGTTCGGCACCCGGCTCGAGCTGCGCCTCGGCGACCCGATGGACTCCGAGCTCGACCGGAGGACCGCAGCCCTGGTGCCCAGCGGCCGCCCCGGTCGAGGGCTGGTCCCGGGCCAGCTGCATTTCCTGGCGGCGCTGCCCCGCATCGACGGCGAGCCCGAGGCCGAGACCCTCGGGGACGGCGTCGACGACCTGGTGGCCCGGGTCCGGGCCGCGTGGGCGGGACCGGCCGGGCCCAAGCTGCGGCTGCTGCCCGAGCTGATCGACCTCGAGGCGGTGCGCCGCCAGGCGCCCGCGACCAACGGCACGAGACAGCTGCTGGTGGGCGTGGACGAGCAGTCGCTCGCGACGGTCGGCCTGGACGTGGATGCCGAGCCGCACCTGCTGGTCTTCGGCGACGGCCAGTCGGGGAAGAGCACGACGCTGCGCACCTACCTCCGGGAGCTGATGCGCACCCGCACCCCGGCAGTGGCCCAGGTGGTCCTGGTCGACTACCGGCGCTCCCTCCTGGGCGAGGTGCCGGACGACTACCTCCTGCACTACCTCACCTCGGCGACCCAGGCGGAGCCCGCGCTGGCCGAGCTCGCGAGCGTGCTCGAGGGCCGCATCCCGGGCCCGGACGTCACTTCGGACCAGCTGCGCAACCGCACGTGGTGGCAGGGCGCCGAGGTCTTCGTCGTGGTCGACGACTATGACCTGGTGGCCACCTCGCAGGGCTCGCCGCTCCAGGCGTTGCAACCGCTGCTGGCCCAGGCTCGCGACACCGGTCTGCACGTGGCCCTCGCCCGCAGGTCCGGCGGCGCCTCCCGAGCGCTCTACGACCCGGTGATCCAGTCCTTGCGCGACCTGGCCATGCCGGGACTCCTCCTCGCGGGCAACCCCGACGAGGGGCCGCTGATCGGGAACCAGAAGCCGCAGCCCGCGCCGCCGGGCCGGGGCCGGCTGGTCACCCGCGACCGAGGCGTCGAGGTCGTTCAGCTGGCCTGGACGCAGGGCGCGGTCTAGGCAGTCGTTCGAGACGGGCGGCTCACTGGTGCGTGTGGCTCCCTGGACCGGTCACCTTGAAGCCGGGCAGGTCGTCGAGGGAGTACGTCGCCTCGAACGTCCGACGGTAGCCCGTGTGCGCCACCCGCCAACCCTGCGGCGTACGCACGTAACGGTCCTCGTAGAACGCCGCTCCCTCGAGCATGAACCGGAACGCCTCCACGATCACCTTGTCGTGGAGGTACCAGCGTCCGGTGGCGGTGTCACCGTCGACGTCTATCTCGGGGTGGTGGACGTGGTGCATCGTGATTGTCCCCTCGCCCAGGTTCGCGCGCATGTAGTCCACCAGCGCGGTCCGGTCGGCGAACTCCAGGCCGTTGTAGTCCGCGGTGACCTCCGGGAGGAAGCACTCCTCGAACTCGTCCCACTGCTTGGTGTCCAGGGTCCGCAGGTAGCGGTACTTGAGTCGGCTGATCTCGCTGATGTCGTCCACGGATGAAAGGTAGATCACAGGGCTCCTCGGCGCATGAGACGCGGATGTAACCGGCCGTCAACCTCCCAGCGATCTGGGTCGCGCACGCTGGCTGGACAGAGACCGACGCACGTCAGGAGGCCGAGATGGAGCAGCACCCCACCCCGATCGAGCGGGACATCGAGAAGAACCGCGAGCAGCAGCGCGCCCAGCTGCAGACCCGACACTCGCACGCCCTCACCAGCCTCATGGACACCCGGCAGGACCTGCGAGGCGTGCACGCCCTCGCCGACTTCGTCGACGACTCGGTGCGCTGGTCGGCCTGAGCCTGCGCCGCTGGCCCCACCACCGGGTCAACGGCGCGCTCAGCGTCGGCCGGTGTTGAACATGCCGCGCGCGATCTCGCGGGCCGCGGTGCGCATGAAGTCCTTGAACGCGCCCGACGAGACGACGTCGTGGACGATGCCCTCGTCCTTCTTCGGCCGGCTCGGGGGCCGCGGGGCGGTCGCCTTCCCGGCGTCCTTCGCCTCCTGCTCAGCCCGGGCCTCCTCGGCCTGCTTGGCCGCGCCCGACTCGAGCTTTGCCGCCAGCTTCTCGCGGGCCGACTCACGGTCCACGGATTCGGCGTACTTCGCGTAGCGGGGGCTGGCGGTCACGACGGCCTGCATCGCGGTCGGGTCCGTCGGACCCATCAGGGACTCGGGCGCCCGGAGCCGGGTCCAGGCCACCGGGGTCGGCGCTCCACGCTCGTTCATGACGGTCACGATCGCCTCACCGATCCCGAGGCTGGTGATGACCTGGCCGAGGTCGTCGTACGCCGAGGTGGGGTAGGTGTTGACGGTCGCCTTCAGCGCCTTCGCGTCGTTGGGGGTGTGCGCCCGCAGCTGGTGCTGGACCCGCGAGCCGAGCTGGGCGAGCACCTCGTCGGGCACGTCGGTGGGGCTCTGGGTGACGAAGAAGACCCCCACGCCCTTGGACCGGATCAGCCGCACTGTCTGGGCGATCTGATCGAGGAACGCCGCGGAGGCGTCGTGGAAGAGAAGGTGGGCCTCGTCGAAGAAGAAGACGAGCTTGGGCCGGTCGATGTCGCCGACCTCGGGCAGGTCGTGGAAGAGGTCGGCCAGCAGCCACATCAGGAACGTGGAGAAGACCGCTGGCCGGTCCTGGAGGTTCGGCAGCTCGACGAGGCTGATCACGCCGCGGCCGTCCGGGGAGATCTGGAGCAGGTCGGCGGACTCGAACTCCGGCTCGCCGAAAAAGGCCTCGGCCCCTTGCGCCTCGAAGGAGATCAGCTCGCGCAGGATCACCCCGGCCGTCGCAGACGAGAGTCCTCCGAGGTTCTTCAGCTCCGTCTTGCCCTCGGCGCTGGTCAGGAAGCCCACCACGGCGCGGAGGTCCGCGAGGTCGAGCAGCGGGAGACCAGCCTGGTCGGCATAGTGGAAGACCAGGCCGAGGCTGGACTCCTGGGTCTGGTTGAGGGCGAGCACCTTGCTCAGCAGCGTCGGACCGAAGGCGGTCATCGTGACTCGCAGGGGGATGCCGGTGCCCTGGCCGCCCAGCGCGTAGTACTCCACGGGGAACCCGGTCGCCGTCCACTGCTGGCCGACCGACGCGGCGCGGGCAGTGATCTTCTCACCCGGGGTGCCCGGCGAGCTGAGCCCGGACAGGTCACCCTTGATGTCCGCGGCGAAGACGGGCACCCCCTGGGCGCTGAGCTGCTCGGCGAGGAGCTGGAGAGTCTTGGTCTTGCCGGTGCCGGTCGCTCCGGCCACCAGTCCGTGCCGGTTGAGCATCGCGAGCGGGATCCGGATCCGGACGTCGGAGAGCTCCGTCACGTCGAGCATCAGGCCGCCGAGCTCGAGGGCTGGTCCCTCGAAGGCGTAGCCCGGGGCCACGGTCGCCGCGATGGGGTTGGCTTCGGGCTCCGCCGGTGGGGTCATGGCGCCAGCCTAGGACGTATCGGGCTCCTGCGGTCCGGTCCGGCGAGACCCTCACGGCCTCTCGTTATAGTCGCAGCGTGATCTTCAAGCGCGTCGGCGATGGCCGCCCCTACCCCGACCACGGGATGTCCTCCCGGGCCTGGGCAACGGTGCCGCCACGGCCGGTGCGGCTCGACGAGCTGGTCACCACGAAGGACACGTTGCGACTGGCGACACTTCTTGACGAGGACTCCACGTTCTACGGCGACCTCTTCGCCCACGTGGTGGAGTGGCAGGGCGAGTACTACCTCGAGGACGGCCTGCACCGGGCGTTGCGCGCGGCTCTCCAGCAGCGCAACGTCCTCCACGCACGCGTCCACCTGATGGCGGGATGATGCGCGAGGGAGCCCGGACCGCGGCCACCGTGACGGTGCTGGTCGTCGTCCTGCTCGTGGGCGCCTCCTGGGGCTGGTCGGCGCTGACCCAGCCGTTCCCCGGCAAGGTCGACGTGCCCACGTGCGTGGACCGGACCGTCGCCGCGGGCGAGAAGCTCTACCCCGACGAGGTCGTCGTCAGCGTGCTGAACGCCGGCACCCGGGAGGGGCTCGCCGGCCGGACCATGCAGCTGCTGACCGACGAGGGGTTCGGCCAGGGTGACAGCGGGAACGCACCCAAGGGCACCGACGTCGCCGTCGCCGAGATCTGGGCCGACGATCCCGGCAGCCCAGCCGCGGCGCTCGTGGCCAGCCGCTTCGGATCTCGGGTCCAGGTGGTCCGGCGCGACACGTCCACCATCGGCGCGGGCGTCGTCGTGGTGGTCGGAGACGGCTTCGACAAGCTCCACAAGGGCAAGTCCCAGGTCACCGCCGACACCGACGCCCAGGTCTGCGGCCCGCCCCAGACCTGAGTGTCAGTCTCTGCCGCGCTCGCCGAGCCACTGTGCGAGTCGACCACCGTCGCTCACCGCCCGAAGCCGCTGCTCGGTGCGCTCGCGCATCCGGCGCGGGGTCACGACGACCAGGTCGTCCCCGTGGCGCAGGACGGTACGCAGCTCGGGGACCAGGGTCTGCCCGTCCCGGATCACCATCGACACCGACACCCCGCTGGGCAGCCGCAGCTCACCGACCTCGACGCCGTGCATGCGTGAGGCCGGGCTGATCGTCACCAGCAGCAGGTCGGCGTTGATCCGCTCGAGCGGGGCCGCCTCGACCTCGAGGCCGCGGGGCTCGGAGCGGCGGGCCACCCGTAGCACCCGGGCCACCCACGGCAGGGTCGGCCCGGTGAGCAACGTGTAGATCACGACCATGACGAAGACCAGGTCGAAGAGACGTTGGGAGCCCTCGACCCCCGCCGCCAGCGGGATCGTGGTGAGCACGATCGGCACCGCGCCACGCAGCCCGGCCCAGGAGAGGAACGTCAGCTCACGCCAGGGCATCGACTGCACGACGGAGCTGACCAGCACCGACAGCGGCCGGGCCAGGAACGTGAGGACCAGTCCGGCGACGACCGCCAGGCCGACGATCGAGGGCGTGATCCGGCCCGGGGAGAGCAGCAGGCCGAGCATCACGAACAGGCCGATCTGGGCCAGCCAGGCCACACCCTCGGCGAATGAGCGGGTGGCGGCCCGGTGCGGGAGCTCGCTGTTGCCGAGCACCAGCGCCGCGACGTACACCGCGGCGAAGCCGGAGGCGTGGACGGCGGCCGACGTGCCGTAGGCAAGGAAGGTGAGGGTCAGGACGGCCAGGGGGTAGAGCCCCGACGACGGGAGTGCGGCGCGACGCATCACCCAGGCGCCGCCGAAGCCGCAGGCCAGGCCGACCAGCACGCCGGCGACCAGCTCGAAGACGACGATCCCGAGGGTGCCGAGCAGCCCGTGCTCGGCGACCGCCCCGGTCGAGATCAAGGTCACCAGGACCACGGTGGGCGCGTCGTTGAGACCTGACTCGGCCTCCAGCGGGCCCGTGATCCGCTGCGGCAACGGCACGACCCGCAGCACCGAGAAGACCGCGGCCGCGTCGGTGGGCGACGTGACGGCACCGAGCAGCACGGCCAGCTCCCAGGGCAGCCCGAGCAGGAAGTGGGCGACCACGGCGACGACCGCGATCGAGACCCCGACGCCGACCGTGGCCAGCGAGACACCCAGGCGCATCGACTTGCGCGCATCGGGCCAGCGGGTGGTGAGGCCACCCTCGGCCAGGATCACGGCGAGCGCGGCGAAGCCCAGTGAGTGCGCGAGCTCGGCGTTCTCGAAGCCGATACCGGCGCCGGATTCGCCGAGCGCGACACCCATGAGGAGGTAGATCAGCAGGCTGGGCAGGCCGGCCCGCGAGGAGAGCCGGACCGCGAGGATGGCCAGGAAGGTGACGGCGGAGCCCACCAGCACGAACGTGTCGAGCTGGTGGACGTCGAACGACACGGGTCACCTCGCGCAGGAGCAGGGGCGGCGGGTCCGCAGTCTATCGGGGCGTGCGGGTCGCCCCCGCCAGGACGACCGGAGCGGGCGGGGTGGTCCTGGGATCGCACGAAACTGAAACTTGTTCTAGATTTGGGTCATGAGTTCCTCCCCCGGCACCTCCGGCCGCACCGTCCCCGACGTCCTGCCCGCCTCCGCGCTGGGCCAGGAGTGCGCGTCGTACGACGTGGTCGTGGTGGGCTTCGGCATCGCCGGCGGCTGCGCGGCCCTCGAGGCGGCGCGGGCCGGCGCCAGGGTGCTGCTGCTCGAGCGGGCCGCCGTGCACGGGGGCACCTCGAGCATGTCCGGGGGCCACTTCTACCTCGGCGGCGGTACGGCCGTGCAGCGCGCCACGGGGCACGAGGACTCCGTCGAGGCGATGTACGACTACCTCGTGGCCACGGCCAAGGAGCCCGAGCACGACAAGCTTCGCGCCTACTGCGAGGGCTCGGTCGAGCACTTCGACTGGCTCGAGCGGCTCGGCTTCGAGTTCGAGCGATCGTTCTTCCCCGAGAAGGCGGTGATCCAGCCCGGGACCCAGGGATTGATGTTCACCGGCAACGAGAAGGTCTGGCCGTTCCGCGAGCAGGCGGCCCCGGCCCCGCGTGGCCACAAGGTCCCGGTTGCCGGCGACACCGAGGGCACCAGGCTGGTCATGGACCTGCTCCGCGAGCGCGTCGAGGAGGCTGGCGTCGAGGTCCGCTACGAGACCGGCGCGACCAACCTGGTCCAGGACGAGGCGGGCGCCGTCGTCGGGCTGGCCTGGCGATGCTTCCAGGAGACCGGCACGGTCCGGGCCGGCGCGGTCGTGGTCGCGGCCGGTGGGTTCGTGATGAACGCCGACATGGTCGCCGAGCACACCCCCGCCCTCGGCGCGAAACTCTTCACCCTGGGCTCGACGTACGACGACGGGCTCGGTATCCGCCTGGGAGCCTCGGTCGGTGCTGAGCTCAAGCACATGGACGAGCCGTTCATCACCGCCCCGTTCTACCCGCCGTCGACGCTGGTCACGGGGTTGATCGTGAACAAGGCCGGGCTGCGTTTCGTCGCCGAGGACAGCTACCACGCGCGGACCAGCCAGTTCGTGGTCGAGCAGGCCGACTCCACGGCGTACCTCATCGTCGACAGCGAGCACGTCGAGCACCCGACGATGCCGTTGGTGCCGTTCCTCGACGGCTTCGAGACGGTCGAGGAGATGGAGGCTGGGCTCGGGCTCCCCACCGGAGCCCTGGTGGCGACGATGGCGCGCTACAACGAGCACGCGGCGCGCGGCGAGGACCCCGACTTCCACAAGCACCCCGACTGGCTGGCCCCGCAGACCGCCGGGCCATGGGGAGTTTTCGACCTGACCCTGGGCAACGCGCTCTACGCCGGCTTCACGCTGGGGGGGATCCGGACCAGCGTGGACGGCGAGGCGCTGCGCCCCGACGGCTCGGCCGTGGTCGGGCTGTACGCCGCCGGCGCCTGCGCCTCCAACATCGCCCAGGACGGCAAGGGGTACTGCTCCGGGACCCAGCTGGGTGAGGGATCGTTCTTCGGTCGGCGCGCCGGGCGGCATGCTGCTGCGGTGGGTGGAGGGATCGCCGGTTAACCGGTGGTTCCTGACGTTCCTGGCCGTTGCAACGCCCAGTAACGTCAGGAGTCGCCGGTGAACCGGCGATTCCTGCAACCCGAGGGACCAGTGTGAACGACCGCTTCCAGGTGGCCAGCCGCGCCAACGTGCCGCCGTTCCACGTGATGGACCTGCTGGCCGCGGCGAGTGCGCGGCAGCGCAGTCACGGCGACCTGCTCAACCTGCTGCCGGGCCAGCCGGGCACCGGCGCCCCCGCCCCCGTGCGCGACGAGGCGATCCGGCTGCTGCAGTCCGGGGAGCCGCTCGGCTACACCCCGGCCACCGGGATCCTCGAGCTCCGCAGGGCGATCGCCGGTCATCACCTGCGTGCGCACGGCCTCGACGTCGACCCCGACGAGGTGGTCGTGACAACCGGGTCGAGCGGTGGCTTCCTGCTGGCCTTCCTCGCCGCCTTCGAGGTCGGGGACCGCGTGGCGATGGCCCGTCCCGGCTACCCCTGCTACCGCAACGTCCTGAGCGCGCTGGGCTGCGAGGTCGTCGAGATCCCCACCGGCCCCGAGACCCGCTTCCAGCCGACCGTGGAGCAGGTCGCAGCGATCCCCGACCTCAAAGGGCTCGTCGTGGCGAGCCCGGCGAACCCCACCGGCACGATGCTCCTGCCCGCCGAGCTCGCGGCCCTCGCGACGTACTGCGAGGAGCACGGCATCCAGCTGATCTCCGACGAGATCTACCACGGCATCGAGTACGCCCCCCTCGACGGTCACGCCCCGCTCGCCCGCAGTGCCTGGGAGTCCAGCCGCGAGGCCGTGGTCTTCTCGAGCTTCTCGAAGTACTTCTCCATGACCGGCTGGCGGATCGGCTGGATGCTGGTTCCCGACCGGCTGCGTCGCGCGGTCGACGTCCTCACCGGAAACTTCACGATCTGCCCACCGGTTCTGGCCCAGCACGCCAGCCTCGCCGCCTTCGACGACGCGTCGTACGCCGAGCTCGACGGCCACGTCGCGCGGTACGCCGACAACCGGCGACTGCTCCTCGACGGCCTGCCCCGCCTGGGGATCACCGACCTGGCACCGGCCGACGGGGCGTTCTACGTCTACGCCGACGTCGGCCACCTGACCGACGACACGATGCGCTTCGCCCATGACCTGCTCACCAGGACGGGGGTCGCGGTCGCCCCGGGCATCGACTTCGACACCGTCGCGGGCGGCCGCTCGATCCGGTTCAGCTTTGCAGGGTCCGGCGCGGACCTGACCCAGGCCCTGGACCGGATGGCCGGCTTCCTGAGCTGACTGCCGCCTCAGAGCCCCGCGACGAGCGATCGGGCGACGTACCCGTTGCGCACCCGCTGGGGGTGGTCCCCGACCTGGACGCTCTGGGTGATCCGCCCGGTGCGGTAGGAGATCTTCGAGATCCGGTCCGACCCGCTCCAGGAGATGTAGCAGGTGCGACCGTCCCAGCTCGGCGTCACCCAGTAGGGCTTCAACCCGCCCTTGAGCAGCTTGCCGCGCTTGAAGGTCCGGGCGTCGACGACCGTGGCGTAGTCCGACATCGTGCCGGCGACGCAGATCTTCGTGCCTCGCGGATTCATCGCGATGCCGTGGTGAGCCGAGTCGAGGAGGTACTGCTCGCGCGGGGTGTTCGGGACCAGGTTCGGCAGGTGCTTGACCCGGACGATCTTCCCGCTGGCCCGGTCCATCGCGACGAACCCGTGGAAGAACGACAGCTGGAAGTAGAAGGTCTGCTCGTCCGGCGACAGCGTCATCGGGCGTACGGCGGTGCTCACGTCGGTCATCCCACGTGCGTCCAGGGCCGCCCGGAGGTCGTATCGCCGGAGCACCTCGAAGGTCCGGGCATCGACGATCTGGAGCACCCGCTCCTGCTTGGTGGGGTCGGCGGCCGGGTCGTCGAGCGGGCTGTAGACCATGCCGATGCTGGCGTGCAGGATCCGGCGACCACCGTCGATGAAGACGCTCTCGTGCGGCGACCCACCTGAGGGGAACTGGCCCACCTCGGTGCCGTCGGCGACGCGCAGCACGTGCACGAGGTCGGCGGTGGAGGCGCTGACCACGACCCGCTTGCCGTTCGGCGAGAGCGCCATGTGGTCGGAGCGGTAGCCCGCGACCGGGAAGCGCCAGACGATCTCCTTGGTCGCCAGGCTGATCGCCACGACGTCGGCGAACGACGGCCGCGAGACGATCAGCATGGTGCCGTCGTTGGAGGAGTACATGTCGTCGACGAACTGGTCGTTGCCCTCGCCGATCGCCTCACGGATGGCCAGGAAGTAGGCCAGCCGGTCGGGGTTGGTCGCGATCTCCTGCATCCGCTCGTCGTAGTCCGGGATCACGTTGATCTGCCCGAGCTCCGCGAACGAGTGGGGCGCCAGGATGGTGGCGGTGCCGTCCCAGTTGTTGCCGACGAAGACGGCCCGGCGGACGTCGGCGGGCGCGGCGTGGCGGGCGGCACCGGCTCCCGGCTCGGCCGCGCCGGCGGTCGCTGCGGGCGCGACCAGCAGACCGGTCGCGAGCAGGACCCCTGCGGCGAGGCCGCGGGTCCAGCGGGCCGGGACTGAGCGCGCCATGCACTCCACCTCTCGATCGTCGGGCCGACCGCAGACGCGCGGACCAGCCAGGAGAGCAACGATGCTCCGGTGCGCGGCGTTACGCCAGTGACCGAGTCAGAGGATGTCGTGGACGAAGTCACCGAGCTGGGTGAGGTTGCGGCACTCCACCATCGACACCACCTCGCCGTACGACCGGGCGGCGGAGTCGCCGGTGTCCCAGTGCCGGGTGTGCTCGGGGTTGAGCCACCACGCGTGCCGAGCCGCGCCGGCCATCTCACGCAGGGTCGGCAGCGCGAGGTCGCTGTAGTTGGAGCGGGCGTCGCCGAGGATCAGCAGGGAGGTCTTCGGGCCGATCGCGTCGGCGTGCTGCTCCTGGAACTTGGTCAGCGCCCGGCCGTAGTTGGTGCGCCCCCACAGCGCCGCGTGCGAGGTGCTGGCCGCGAGGTCGCCCATCACGTCTGCGACGTCGGCACCGGGCTTGAAGTGTTCGGTCACCTCGTGGATGTGGTCGATGAAGGTGAACGCGCGCACCTTCTGGAACTGGTCGCGCAACGCGAAGACCAGCAGCAGCGTGAACTGTGCGAAGTTGGCCACCGACCCGCTCACGTCGCACAGCACGACCAGCTCGGTGCGGTGCGGCCGCTTCGGCTTGTGGTGGGTGACCAGCGGGACGCCGCCGGTGGAGATGGAGGCCCGGACGGTACGCCGGAAGTCCAGCGGGCCGCGACGCTGCGCGTGGTGCTCCTGGGTCAGCCGGGTGGCCAGGCGCCGTGCCAGGGGATAAATCTCGCGGCGCATCTCCTCCAGGTCCGAGCGTCGGGCCGCGGTGAAGTCGAGCCTGTCGATGGTCGGGCGGACCGCCACGTTGGCGACGTGGTCGGGCCCCTTCTCCTCGGCGATCCGGCGCCGCGCGTCGTCCTCGACGAGCCGGGTGAAGGCGCCGACCCGGCGGCCGGCGCCGCGCTGAGCCTCGCCGTCGTTGCGGCCCTCGGCGAGCAGGGCGGCCACGATCTGCTGGGTCAGCTCGGCGGGCGAGACCCGCTGCAGGGCGGTGTAGGCCGACCACGACGACAACCCCGGCCCTCGGCCGGGCATCGCGCCGAACCGGGCGACCGCCTCGACCGCGAGTCGCGCCAGGGTCGCCTCGTCGCCGCGCTCGAGCGCCTCGAGCAGCTCGGCCCGGAAGTCTGTCAGCGCCTGGGCATTGTCCCGGACCTGGCCGCCCTCGCCCTCGCCTGCGCTCTCGGCGTCTGAGCCGGGGGCTCCCGCAGCCCCCTCACCGACCAGCCGCGGGAAGTAGAGGTCGAAGAGGACCTCGAAGGTCGGCCGCAGCGACTGCCGCTTGAGCAGCGTCGCAGCGTAGGCGTCCCGGATCGTGGTGCGGTCGTCCCAGTCGAGGGCACCGAGCGCGCCGATCGCGTCGAGGTCCTCGGCGAGCGAGACGGGCAGCCCGGCGCCGCGCAGCGCCTCCAGGAAGGCGATGTGTCGGTCGACCAGCCCGCTGCGCGACATCAGGAGCGCAGCTTCAGCTCACGGACGGCGCGGGCGTGGTCGGAGGCGTGCTTGAGCACGACACCGAGGGTCGCGGAGATGGCCGCTTCGTCGAGGTCGCCGATCTCCAGGGCGATCAGCGTGCGCGCCCAGTCGACCGACTCGGCGATCGACGGTGCCTTCTTGAGCTCGAGCTCGCGGAGGCGGCCGACGGTGTCGACCAGCTGCCGGGTGACGCGGTCCTCGAGGCCGGGCACCTGGGAGCTCACGATCTCGCGTTCCCGCTCGGCGTCCGGGTAGTCGAGGTGGAGGTAGAGGCAGCGCCGCTTGACGGCCTCGGAGAGCTCTCGAGTGGCGTTGGAGGTGAGCACGACGAACGGGCGCCGGGTCGCCACGACGGTGCCGAGCTCGGGGATGGTGACCTGGAAGTCGGAGAGCACCTCGAGCAGGAGGCCCTCGACCTCGACGTCGGTCTTGTCGACCTCGTCGATCAGCAGGACCGTCGGCTCGTCTCGCCGGATCGCCGTCAACAGCGGTCGGGTGAGCAGGAACTCGTCGGTGAAGATGTCGTCGTGGGTCTCGCTCCACTCCTGGTCGCCGGTGCTGGCCTGGATCCGCAGGAGCTGCTTCTTGTAGTTCCACTCATACAGCGCCCGCGCCTCATCGAGGCCCTCGTAGCACTGGAGCCGGATCAGCTCGGCCCCGGTAGCACGTGCCACCGCCTTCGCCAGCTCGGTCTTCCCGACTCCCGCCGGACCCTCGACCAGGAGCGGCTTCTCGAGCGCTCCCGCGAGGTAGGACGTCGTGGCGGTGGCTCCATCAGCCAGGTATCCCGCCGCGTGGAGGCGAGCTCGGGCGTCGTCGGGACTGCTGAACCAGGTCACGCCAGCCAGCCTAATGCTCGGGTCGAGTGCCGGCCCGCGCGGCAGGAACGACCGCTTCAGCACTCGACTCGGCGCTTCGCTCACCTTGGCAGCCGCCGTACCCGGCCTAGCCCCCTCTGCAGCGGCTCGCTTCGCTCACCTTGGCAGCCGCCGTACCCGGCCTAGCCCCCTCTGCAGCGGCTCGC
>JBKJLD010000015.1:0-14717 GCA_046597165.1 Nocardioides sp. | reverse complement strand
GGAGGGGATGACACCTTCGGTCTTGTAACCGATGTCGAGGAGGACCTCGTCACGGTCGACCTTGACGATGGTGCCTTCGACGATGTCGCCGTCGTTGAAGTACTTGATGGTCGCGTCGATGGCCGCGAGGAAGTCTTCTTCGGAACCGATGTCGTTGATCGCGATCTGAGGCGCGTCGTAATCGGGAAGAATCGAGATGGTACTCGTCATAAGGGAGGTGGGTCCTTGGATGGATGGAGTCGTGCGGGCACGCGGAGAAGTCGGTTTCACCACCGGGCCGTGCACACCGACGCTCCCGTGCGGGACCGGTGGTGCGGGCAGCGAGCCAGAGTCCGCTAGGTCTGGGACTCAGGCAGACTTCTTGCGCAGTGTGCAGCGTACGCCGCCCTGCTCCGTGACGTCCAACCGGGAGAGCCCGCTCAGACGCCCCACTCCCCGGTCGACGGCCACGCCTGCAGGTCCCGCGTCCGGGCGATGGCCCGCAGCAGCCGGTCGGCCCGGTCCGCCACGGGGTTCTGGCCGCGCCGTCCAGCGAGGTCGACCAGGGCGAACAGGTCCGCTGCGCGGGCCATCGTCAGCGCCGCTTCGGACGTGCCGCCGCGCCGCGCGACATAGGCCGCGAGCACGGCCTCGACGAAGCGTGGCTGGCGGTCGAAGCGCAGCAGGTTGCCCAGGTCGGTGAACGGATGTCCGGCATGGGCGAACTCCCAGTCGACCAGCCCGGTGACCTGGAGGGTGTCCGGGTCGATGAGCAGGTTCTTGGGATTCAGGTCGCTGTGCACGAGGCACCGGCGGGAGACCGTGTCGAGCAACGCCTGCGCGTCGACCGCCAGCTGGCGCAGCCCCTCGAGCTCGATGCTGGTCCACCAGCCCAGACCGGGCTCGGCGTTCTCGACCAGCATCGGAAGCCCGTCAACCTCGCCCCAGGTGCCGATCGAGAGGTTCCCGTCGACGAACGGACCTGCGGTCAACATCGGCATCCCACCGAGCTCGGCCAACAGCTCGCCGAGGTGGGCGCCCAGGACGGTCTGGTCGGCGTCAGCGAGGCGCAGCAGCAGGAGGTCACCCCTCTCCCCCGGCAGGAACGAGGTCACCAGCAGTGCAGGCAGCCCTTGGGCCGGGTCGGCCCCCCGGACCTCGAGCACCTCGGGCACAGGGAGCAGGCCGCGCACCAGGCGCAGGAGCGCTGCGTCGACCTCGTGCGCGATGTCCCCCCGATCGCCCCTGGTCGCATAGATCCGCACGACGCTCTGCTCGTCGGCGGCGTCCGCCAGGAATGTCTCGCCCGACCAGCCGCCCTCGAGCGGGGTCAGGGACGAGAACTCGAAAGGCACGCGAGCATGCTGTCACGCCGCCCGCCCCGTGGCTGTGGCGACGCAGTAGCCTCCGGTCGTGGAACCACCGCAGTCTCATCCACCCGTCCAGGTCGAGCGTCGGTCGGTCAGCGAGGACGAGTCCCGGCGGGCCAACGGCCCCGACTGGGACCGCTACGCCGACGAGTACCAGTCCACCCACGGCGAGTTCCTCGGGGATGCCGGCTTCGTCTGGGGTCCCGAGGGGCTCACCGAGGCCAAGGCCGGGGTGCTCGGGGACGTCTCCGGGCGCGACGTGCTCGAGGTGGGCTCGGGAGCCGGCCAGTGCTCACGTTGGGTGCGCGGCCAGGGCGGTCGCGCCTTCGGGCTCGACCTGTCGCTGCGGCAGCTGCAGCACTCGCGTCGGCTCGACGACCAGACCGGCACGGCCGTGCCGTCGGTTCTCGGCACGGCCACCCGGCTGCCGTTCGCGAACGACAGCTTCGACGTGGTCTTCTCGTCGTTCGGCGCCCTGCAGTTCGTCAGCGACATCGCCGACGCGGTGGCCGAGACCGTCCGGGTGCTGCGCCCCGGCGGCCGCTTCGCGTTCTCGATCACCCACCCGACCCGCTGGATGTTCCCGGACGACCCGAGCGAGGCCGGCCTCGTGGCCAGTCAGTCCTACTGGGACCGCACGCCGTACGTCGAGGTGGACGACGCCACAGGAACGGTGTCCTACGTCGAGCACCACCGCACCCTCGGCGACTGGGTGGCTCTGCTCTCCGGCGCGGGGTTCGTCATCACGACGCTGCTCGAGCCGGAGTGGCCCGAGGGTCACGACCGGGTCTGGGGCGGCTGGTCGGCCACCCGCGGGCGCTTCACCCCCGGCACCGCGATCTTCGGCGCGCACCTCGGCCCGGCCTGAGCCGGACTGGACGCAACAGTGCCGGCCACCGGACGAACCGGGGCCGGCACTGTTGCCGTGCTGGGTGCTACTTGGCTCCCACGGGAACCGGCTTCTTCTCGAGCGTGACGCCCGGCTCACCGTCGTTCTTGCGGCCGAGGAACATCAGGGCGAGCCCGATCAGCAGCACCGGGATACCGACGAGATAGCCGATGAGCGGCACCGTCTTGGTCAGCAGGTTGAGCTGGCTGACCTGAGGAGCGACGTCGTCGTGGAACTTCTTCAGCTGGTCGGGCGTGAACGCCAGGTCGATGATGGCAACCGGAGTCCCGTCGGCCATCGACTGCTCGATGTGCACGACCTGGTTCTGGATCGCGCCCGTCAGCGGCTCGACATAGATGGTCACGGTGCTGCTCAGGGTGCCGGGGACACCCACGGTGATGTAGATCGGCGCGTCGGTGATCGTCGCGACGTAGACGTAGCACTCGAGGCCCTCGACCTTCTCCGTGCGGTCGTAGACCGCAGGGATGGCCTTGCCGAGGTCACCACTCCAGTAGGGGTAGGTCTTCTTCTCCGCCTCGAAGGGCCACTTGTTCACCAGGCCCTCGTGCGGCTCGGCGTCGGCGGGGAGGTACTTCGGGTCGTTGACCGCGAGCCCGTCCACCCGGTCGGTCGCGAAGTTGTCCGTGCTCGCCAGGATCAGGCGGTTCTGCGGGTCGTCGGACGACACGCAGTTGGGCGGGTCACCCACGGCCTTGACCAGACAGCTCGAGTTCGAGAACACGATCACGTCACCGTCGGACTTGGCCGTGTCGCTGTGGGTGATGCTGACGGCATTCACGGGACCGGAAACCAGTTTTTCGCCGTCCGACAGCTGAGCCGTCCCCGACAGCTGGGTCGTCACGTTGACATCCAGCGGGGTCTTCATGAGCTGACCGGGTGCATAGACCTGGGCAAGGATGCCGAGAACCAAGAGGAAGCCACCAGCGAAGGCGAGCCCCGCACCAACTTTTCTGCGCACTAAAACCCCTCCCAAGGCAGTACAAGTGACGGTGAGACTAGCAGTCGGATGACGCGTGTGAGGCGCATTCGAGCTGGCTGTTACCGACGGGTTACCCAGGTATTGGACTGCCCCGCCAGGGGCTGGCCACGGGCCCTGGCGGGTCCCCACCGATCGGGCCGTGTCACGTGGGCCCGCCGATCGGGCGCGGGCGCGACGTCCGCAAACTACAGTTCAGTCATGAGCATTGCCACCGGCGAGGCCGGAACCAATCGGATCGCCGTCTTCGACGGGATCCGTGGCATCGCCATCGTGCTTGTCGTGCTCTCCCACGGGTGGGCCCTGTGGCCGTTCGGCTTCATCCAGGCGCACGTGGTCACCGCAGCGCTCTTTCGCAGCGGCAACTACGGCGTGTCGATCTTCTTCGTGGTCGGCGCCTTCGTCGCCACCCGAGCCCTGATCCGGACAGCGTCGTCGCCCTCCGGGCTGCGTCCGGGCGTCGCGTTCACGAGGCGCTTCATCCGTCTCGGTGGCCAGCTCTACTTCCTCCTCGCGGTCGTGGTGGCCGTGTCCGTCTTCGACCTGAGCGACCAGACGCCCGACCAGGTCACCCGCTCCTCGGTGCTCCACATCGGCACCTACACGTGGAACTGGTACCTGCAGACCCACTCCGCCACCGCTCGCTCGGACCTCGGTCACCTGTGGTACCTCTCGGTCGACCTGCAGGTGTTCGTGCTGATCATGGCGCTGGTCTACCTGCTGCGCCGGCACCAGGCCGGGCTCGCGGTAGCACTCGGGCTGATCCTCTTGGCCTGCGTCTGGTGGCGGACCGACGTGGCCGGCACCGAGCTGCTCTACCAGTCGCTGCTGCGCACGACGGTCCGGATGGATGCTCCCCTGACGGGCGCGTTCGCGGCCGCCCTGCTCCCCTATCTCACCGGGCTGGCCCGCTACGCGCGACCAATGGCGACGGTGAGCCTGCTCGCGCTGGTCCCGCTGCTCCACTTCAACGTCAACAACGACGCGTACTTCTCCTGGACCGGCCTGAGTCTCGACCTGGCCCTGGCCACCTTCGTCATCGGCTGCTCCCTGGCCCCGATCCCGGCTCCGATCACCACGTTCCTCGGCCGTGGGCCGCTCACCTACCTCGGGCGCGAATCGCTGGCGATCTACCTGTGGCACTACCCGGTCTTCTTCTTCGTGGCCCACCACACCGGCGACTGGCGCTGGCAGGCCCGCACCATCGCGGCGCTGCTCCTGGTGGCCGCCCTCGTGACCGTGAGCAACGTGCTGATCGAGCGGCGAGTGCGTCAGGTGCTGCGGGCCGACGTGTGGGTCCGGCTGAGCGGCGGCTACCCGGCGTACGTCCGCGAAGAAGTACGGCGGCGCCGGGGTCGGCACGTGACCGAGCCGGCCGTCGTGGCCGGGCCGGGTCAGCTCAGCCCGAGCGTCTCCGGAGCCGGTCGATCCGGGTCAGCACCCGACTGACCCGCTCGTCGGAGAGCCCGAGCCGACGCTTGGCCCGGTCGTAGACATCCAGCGCGACCCGGTCGGCGCCGATGGCGGCCTTCTTCGCCAGGCTCTCCTCGGGGCGCGCCTGGTAGTTCGTGGAGCGGCGTACCGCGTTCTCCTCCTCGGTGAAGTAGTAGAGCGCCATCGAGCGTCGCGCGACATCCGGCGGGCAGGTCAGCCCGTCCGGGTGGCCGTGGAAGGTGTCGAACGCCGTCGTGAAGACCAGCATCCGGTTGCCGGCCGGCGTGACCCGGGCCTGGCAGGTGGTCATGTCCTTGTCCCAGAGCTCGAGCTTGCCGCCCCACTCATCGGGCCACTGCGTGTTGAGGTAGAGCAGGATGTTGACGCGGCGCGCCCAGTTGGTGTGCGTGTGATGGGTCGTGAAGTCGGCGTGGATGTTGAGGTGGCCGCCGGCCAGCGTCTGGTGCAGCCCGCCGCCGTCCATCGACCAGTCGGGCATCAGGTTCTCGATGCCGGTGAGCTTCTCGAGGTAGGCCACGAACGCCGGCGAGCAGAACTCGCGCGCGACGTCGTGCAGGGTCGAGCCCCAGGAGTCGGGCTGGGTGTTGGAGTACTTCGTCTCGTTGACGTGGAGGTAACCCTTCCAGAACTCGTCCTTGATGCCCGGAAACTCAGCCGCGGCCTTGTCGAAGACCTCGGGGCGCAGCACGTCGTCGAGGACGACGTGCGGGAACGGGGCCGCCGAGGCGTACGCGGCCGCCTTGGCGTCGAGGTCCGTCTCGAGGCGCTCGAGGTCGATCAGGGTCTGCTCCGGCATGGCCGGAACTATGCCACGAAGAAGCCAACCGAGAGGGCGGTCCACGGTAGAATCCGTGAAGACGAACTCTGGGAGGCAGCCGCGACCGGCGACTGTGGGGCGTCGCAAACAGGGAGACCCATGTTCACCGTGCAAGGAGCCGAGCCCACCCTCGGCACAGGATCTGGCACGCCGCGCGTCGGCGTGCTCGTTGTTGCCTACAACGCGGCCAGCACGCTGGCCGAAACCCTGTCGCGATTGCCTGCGTCGTTCGTCGAGACCGTCGACCACGTCATGGTCTGCGACGACGCCAGCTCCGACGACACCTATGAGGTCGGGCTGCGCTTCCAGAGCGGCTCGACGCTGCCCCTCACGGTCGTGCGGCACCAGCAGAACCTCGGCTACGGCGGCAACCAGAAGGCCGGCTACGCGTGGGCCATCGCCCACGGTCTCGACATCGTCGTGCTCCTCCACGGGGACGGTCAGTACGCCCCGGAGCGGATCGAGGACCTCGTCAGCCCGCTCATCAGCGGGGAGGCGGACGCCGTCTTCGGCTCCCGGATGATGGAACGCGGACGCGCCCGCGAGGGGGGCATGCCGCTCTACAAGCTGGTCGGCAACCGGATCCTGACCCGCTTCCAGAACCGCGTGACCGGGCTCGAGCTCACCGAGTGGCACAGCGGGTACCGCGCCTACCGCGTGGACGCGCTCGCCGACCTCGCCCTCGCGTCGTACTCCGACAACTTCAACTTCGACACCGAGATCATCCTGGGCCTGCACGCCCAGGGGAAGAAGATCGTCGAGGTCCCGATCCCGACCTACTACGGTGACGAGATCTGCTATGTCAACGGAGTCAAGTACGCCAAGGACGTGAGCCTCGACGTGGTGAAGTTCAGGATGCGCCGGATGGGCTTCGGCGATGACGCCACCATCGGACCCGATCTCGACGCCTACGAGCTGAAGCCCTCGGAGCACTCCTCCCATGGCGTGCTGCTGCGCTGGCTGTCGGCCGTCACTCCGTCGCGGGTGCTTGACGTCGGCTGCTCCGACGGCCAGTTCGCCGCACTCACCGGCGCGTTCGGACACCGGGTGACCGGCGTCGACCTGGTCAAGCACGAGGGCGTGGCCGCGCGTGTCGAGCATTTCGTCGAGGCCGACCTGAACGCCGGGCTGCCCGCCGAGGCCGGAGACAACTACCGCGTCGTGGTGGCCGGCGACATCCTCGAGCACGTCGTGGACCCGCAGCGCCTGCTCAGCGACCTCGCCACCAGGCTCTCCGACGACGGCGAGGTGTTCGTGTCCGTGCCCAACTTCGGCCACTGGTACCCCCGCGCCCGGGTCGTCTCCGGCACCTTCGACTACGACCAGCGTGGGCCGCTCGACCACGGTCACGTCCGGTTCTTCACCCGCAAGAGCTTCGAGCGTCTGGTCGAGCAGTGCGGCCTGCGCATCGTCGAGCGGGAGACCGTCGGCTCCCCGTTCGACGTCCTCGAGCGCGGCACGACCAACGACCGGCTGGCCCGCGTCGCTGGCCGGGCCGCCGCTGCCGACCGGGCAGCCACCCGGATGTGGCCGACCCTGTTCGGCTACCAGTTCCTGTACCGGCTGGCGCGGGCTTGAATGATTCCCGGCGCCGGCGGCGGGCGACCGCCGCGGGAGTCGTCGTGGGAGCCGCGGCGTACCTGCTCACCCTGCTCGACTTCAGCACCCGATTGAGTCGCACAGCGAGCGGTCTGGGCTTCGCCTCGAACTTCTTCGACATCCAGGCCAGGGCCTTCATGGCCGGGCAGGTCGCGGTGCCGGACCGGAGCCTGAGCATCGAGGGATTCATCGAGCGTGGTCACGAGTACATGTACTTCGGGCCGTTCCCCTCCCTGTTACGAATCCCGGTGCTGATGACCACGCATCGCTACGACGGCCGGTTGACCGTCGTGTCGATGGCCCTGGCCTTCGTGTTGCTGGCGGTGATGACCACGCGACTGGTCTGGCTGGTCCGCGACACGATGTACCCCGACCACGAGGTCTCGACGTTCGAGGCCGTGTCGATGGCGATCCTCATCTCGGCGGCGCTGGGTGGCACCACCCTGACCTACAACGCCTCGCTGCCGTGGGCCTACCACGAGGTCTACGCCTGGGCGGTGCCGTTCGTCATCGGGTCGATGTACTGGATGCTGCGCGTGCTGCGCTCCCCCGATCTCTCGGCCATCTTCTGGCTCTTCCTCTTCGCCCTCGGCGCCGTGCTCACGAGGACCACCGGCGGCTGGGCTGCCTGCCTGGCCAGCGTCGTGCTGGGGATCTGGCTGCTCACCGGGCGGCTGCACCGCGAGCGCCGGCGAACCGGCTGGCTGGTGCTGGGCGCCGCTGTCATCGCCCTCGGCGCCGGCGTTGCGATCAACGTCGTCAAGTTCCGCCACCCCTATCTCTTCCCGCTCGAGAACCAGGTGTTCACCAGCATCAACGAGCATCGGCGCGAGGCGCTCGCGGCCAACGGTGGCACCATCACCGGTCTGCAGTTCTTCCCCTCCGCACTCATGGCTTACTTCAGGCCGGACGGCATCCGCTTCGTCGACTACTTTCCCTGGCTCACCTTGCCCGCGCACCCGGCGCCTGCCTACAACGGCGCCGTCATCGACCAGAGCTACCGGACCGGCAGCGTCACCTCGTTCATGCCGTGGCTGCTCGCCCTGACGGTGCTGTCGGTGCCCGTCCTCTTCCGTCCCGGCGCGGACCTGGGGCGTCGGATGCTGCGCATTCCCCTGCTGGCCGGCGTCCTCGTGACCGGCGGTGTGATGGCCTACGGCTACTTCGCTTTCCGCTACACCTGCGAGTTCGTTCCGGCGCTGGTCCTCGGCGGAACCGTCGGCACCTGCGCGCTCACTCACTGGCTCCAGCGCCGACCACGCTGGCTGGCCGCAGGCGCCCTCGTGGTCCCGGCCGCGTTCACGGCCTTCTCGATCACCGCGTCGATGGTGACCGGCTACTCCGCGGCCGCCATGACGTACGGCGGTCCGCACCTGGCGGCGTACCTCGAGCTGCAGCACCGTCTGAGCGCCGCGTCCCAGTCCCGCCTGGTGACCACCGGCGACGTGGCACCGCCGAGCGACGGCTTCACCGACGAGATCTACATTCGCGGCGACTGCGACGCGATGTACCTCGCCTCGGGTGAGGACGCCCAGCCGTGGCTGCTGGTCGAGCGTCGGAGCGCGGTGGTCGTCGCGACCCTCGACGACCAGGCCCGAGCCGCGCGGGTCCAGGTCGTGCGGGTGGACTCGGCCTACCCGAGCAGCGTGTGGCTGGAGACGGACGGACGTGGGCACGCCCGGGTGCTGCTCACCACCCGGATCGGCACCCAGCCGGGCCAGTGGTTCGACGTGCTGAACCCGGGTGTCCTGCGGATCGGGGTTCTCGACCGACCCGAGCTGGGCTACGCGGAGATCAGCTCCACGCCCGGCGGTCCCGTGGGCTACGTGCCCACGACGGAGTTCGGCACCGACGGGGTTTCCCGCCCGATCGACGTCGAGGCCCTGCACGATGTCGGGCGCGGGGCCGACCAGGGGCTCCACCTGCGCGTCGAGCGTGGTCTGACACCACCAGAGTGCGCGCGGCTTCGGGCGGGTGACTGACGTGCAGGTGGTCTTCCTGACCTGGCGGGACTCCACCCACCCCGACGGGGGCGGGTCCGAGGTGTTCGTGGAGGAGGTGGCGCGTGAACTCGTGCGTCGCGGCCACCGGGTGACGATGCTGTGCGCGCAGCACCCCGGCTCCGCCAGGGACGAGGAGATCGACGGTGTCCGGGTCCTGCGGATGGGCGGTCGGCTCACCGTCTACCTGCGGGGGCTGGTGTGGGTGCTCACTCGCGGCCGGCGGCAGGACGTCGTCGTCGACGTCATCAACGGACTCCCGTTCGGCACCCCGCTGGTGCGCCGACGCGGTGTGGTCGCGCTGGTGCACCACGTCCACCTGCGGCAGTGGCAGATCATCTACCCCGGGATCCGGGGCCGGGTCGGCTGGTTCGTCGAGCACCGGCTGACACCTCGGCTCTACCGACGCTTCGCGCACCTCACGGTTTCGAACGCCTCGCTCGAGGACCTGGTCGCCATGGGGATCCCGCGGTCCTCGCTCACCGTGGTCCGCAACGGCGTCGCCACGGTCCCCACCGGAGCACCGAAGTCGGCCACACCCCGGCTGAGTGTGCTCGCGAGGCTGGTGCCTCACAAGCAGGTCGAACACGCCTTCGCGGTGGTCGCCCGGCTCCGGTCAGAGCTGCCCGATCTCCACCTCGATGTCATCGGCGAGGGGTGGTGGCACGACGAGCTCACCGCGGAGGTGGCCCGGCTGGGGATCGGTGACCAGGTCACCTTCCACGGACACCTCCCTGCCGTGAGGCGCGACACGATTCTCGCCACGTCCTGGCTGATGCTGCTGCCCTCGGTCAAGGAGGGCTGGGGCCTGGCGGTGCTCGAGGCCGCTGTCCAGGGCACGCCCACGGTGGCCTACCGCTACGCGGGCGGCGTCACGGAGTCGGTCGTCGACGGCGAGACCGGGCGGTTGGCCGACGACGAGGCCGACCTGTTCCGCATCACCCGCGAACTGATGCTCGACGCCGGGATGCGCGACACGCTCGGCCGCCGGGCGGCCGAGCGTGCGATGACGTTTGCGTGGTCAGGAACGACCGACGTCGTGGAGCGGGTCCTGAGCCAGACTCAGGAGTGGTCGCCGTAGACCAGGATCGGCTGGCTGGCCGGATTGGTGTCCGGCCCCTTCGTCTGTGAATAGACGAGACCGTACATGGTCACGGACGCGCTCAGGCCACCCGCGATGGCGGGCAGCAAGAACTTCAGCAACAGCGGCACGGTGCCTCCCTCTCCCAGTTTCGAGGCGAAGACTATCACCCGAGGGGTGTCCGCGCGGCTTTACCGCGACGCCGCGCGGCGAGCACCAGACCACCAGTCATGAGCACCAGCGCGAGCCCGTCGACCAGGCCCGTGACGGTCCGGGGGAACGGACCGGCGGAGCGTGGCACGGCGGTGCTGCCGGGCACCAGGTAAAGGGCCAGATCGGCGTCGGCGTACGCCGAGGTGAGCCCGTGGAGGTCCAGCCCGGCCGCGTCCGGATCGTCGAGATAGACCAGCGCCCACGTGACGTGCTGCTCCCGGAGCGCAGGAGCCACCGGTCCGTCCTCCAGCGCCCGACCGAGTGCCTGGCCCCGGATGCTCTCGCCGCGGACACGGGTGGGGCCGACCTGGAGGTCGTCGGAGACAAGCACGTCGCGGTCGAACCAGCGAAGCGCCGGGTCGGAGGAGATCAGGCCATGGCCCCACGCGAAGCCGCGGTAGGAGCGCCACGGCAGGGTCGCGAGGGTAGCGCCCGCGGGACCCTCGTCGAGGATCTGGGCGACTCGGTCGAAGCCGACCGGGTAGGTCACCGGGCGCAGGGTCGGCCACACGGTCGCCGCCCCGTCGGGGACCAGCAGGAACGGGAGCGGGACGGCCACGAGACCGGTGGCCAGCACGACCTCGGCCCCGTGCCTCCGCACCACCTCGACGGCGAGGTGAGCCACCGCCCCGACGGAGACGGCCGCGAGCACGACCAGCGGCGCGAGGAACTTCTGGCTGTCGCGCAGCAGGCCGGCACCGGGAACCGTCTCGACGAGCCAGTGGAGCACGGCCGCCCCGGCGGGCACGCTGGAGGCGAACGCCAGAACCAGGCCCGCTGCGGCAAGAGACGCCAGGCGGATCATGTCGTCACGCCCACGGACCCGCACGAGGGTGCGCCATCCGAGGGCAAGGACGGCCAGGACCAGCACGGCCGTGACGGTGGACCACCACGAGTCGCGGGTCGTCGGCACGCTGTTGGCGTCCCAGATCCCGCCGAGCCCCACCAGGGCCGTGAGCACGCCGCCCGGGCCCTCGGCCCCCGCCGAGAAGGCGTCGACACCCGTGGGGTCGGACGTGCCGGCCGCTGCCCCCACGACCGAGGGCACCAGCCAGGGCAGCTGGAGGGCCGCGCACACCCCGACCAGCCACCAGGTCCGCGCCGAGCGGCCCGCTCCCCCGGCGAGCGCCGCCAGGGAGCCCAGAACCCCGCCGGTCGCTGTCAGGGACGCGAGTCCCAGCCACGCCGCCGAGGCGCCGAGGTCGGCGAGTGCGCCCGACTCGCGGTATCGGCGGGCAGCGACCAGCAACCACGGAACGGCGGCATACCCAGCCAGCAGCGCCCACTGGCCGAGAGCCAGTCGCTCCACCACATAGGGGTTCCAGACCGCGAAGCCACCGGCACTGAGCCGCGCCACGGTGCCCAGGTCGCGCACCAGCCGGTGGGTGCCCCAGCCGGCCGCGGCCAGGATCAGCGGGATTGCCACCCGGGCCAGCCACCCGCCGTCGACGACCGAGGTCAGTGCCGAGACCACGGCGTCCAGCGGCACCGCTCGCGGTGCGCCGTCACCGAGACCCACCGTCGCGAGGGTCCAGGGCTGGTGCGGGACGAAGACCAGGTCGCGCGCGAGCGGGTAGCCGCCGTGGGTGAGCAGCGGCAGGCACAGCACGGCCGCGACCAGCACCGGCCATGCATCCAGCACGACGGCACGCCGACGCACGGACACGTTCTCCACCCTGGGCTCCTAGCCGACCGGCCCCCCGCGGCGGCCTCATATGCTGCAGCCTATTCAGGCTGTTCGGCCGACTACACGGGGAGACGTATGACAGGCGGGTTCGAGGCGGCCTTCGCGGCGGCCGAGCCGATCCCTGGCTGGTTGACCAGAGACCAGGCGCACGACCTGTACACCGCCGCCGCCGCGGTGCCGCCCGGCGGACTGGTCGTCGAGATCGGCAGCCACCACGGGCGCTCTGCGGTGGTGCTCGCCACGGCGCTCCCCGAGGGCGCCCGGCTCACCGCGGTCGACCCCTTCCCTGACGACTGGCGCTACGGCGCGGCCGGCACCGAGCGGGAGTTCCGCGCGCACACCCAGCGCGCCGGTGTCTCCCGGGCGATCGACCTGAGGGTCGCCACCAGTCGCGCGGTCCGCGAGGCCTGGACGGGCCCCGTCGATCTTGTCTACGTGGACGGCAAGCACGACTTCTGGACGGTCCGCGACGACCTGCGCTGGGCCGACCTGGTCGCTCCGGGCGGTTGGGTTTTCGTGCACGACGCGTTCTCGTCCCTCGGAGTGACCACTGCACTTCTGCGCCACCTGCTGGGCTCCCGGTCGGTGCGCTACGCCGGCCGCACCGGATCGCTTGCCCGCCTGCAGGTGACGTCCCCGTCGTGGGGGGACCGGGCGCGTCTGCTCGCCCAGCTGCCCTGGTGGCTGCGCAACCTGACGGTGAAGGTCTTCCTGCGCCTCCGGCTCCGGCCGCTCGCCCGAGCTCTCGGCCACCACGATCGCGCCGATCCCTACTGATCCTCCCGACTGACCCCCGACGGCTGCACCCGCTCAACTAGGATCGCTGGGTGACGACGACAACCGAGCGCCCGCGGTTCAGCCTGCGAGCCATGCTGCGCGGCAGTGCCGGTATCGCAGTGGCCATGGCGGTCATGAACGTCGCCACGTACGCCTTCCAGATGGTCGCGGCCCGGGTGCTCGGCCCGGCGTCGTACGGCGCGATAGCCGGCCTGATGGCGCTGCTGATGGTGATCGCAGTGCTGCAGCTTGGCCTGCAGGCCACCGCCGCGCGCCGGATCTCGGCCGCTCCCGCGCACGTCGCCCAGATCGAGCGCGTCATCCTGGGGGTGACCTACCGCGCGGCCTTCGCGCTGGGCGCGTTCATGCTGGTCATCTCGCCCGCGGTCTGGGTGCTGCTGCGCCTGGACAGCCCGCTGCCCGCAGTGATGCTGGCCCTCGCGGCCGTCCCGCTGACGATCATGGGTGGCCAGGCCGGCATCCTCCAGGGCGAACGTCGCTGGATGCCGCTCGCGCTGCTCTACCTCGGTGTCGGCGTGCCCCGCATGGTCATCGGCTCGATCTGCATCGTGATCAGCCCCACCGAGACGAGCGCGATGTTCGGAGTGCTGCTCGGCCTCCTGGTGCCGGCCCTGATCGGCTGGTACGCCCTGCGTCGCGGCCGGGACGCAGGCGCGGACAGCGTCGACCACGAGGCCGGACCGATGGTCCGGGAGACCGTGCGCAACTCCGTGGCTCTGCTGGCCTTCTTCGTGCTGTCCAACGCCGACATCGTGGTCGCTCGCAACGTCCTCAGTTCGCAGGATGCCGGTCTCTACGCCGGCGGCCTGATCCTCACCAAGGCGGTGCTGTTCCTCCCGCAGTTCGTGGTGGTGGTCGCCTTCCCGTCGATGTCGACCGTCGATGAGCGGCGCCGCGCCCTGCTCCGCAGCCTCGGTGCCGTCATCGCGCTGGGCATCGCGTGCACGCTCGGCGCACTCCTGCTCTCCAACATCGCGATGGTCTTCGTGGGCGGGCAGGGGTACGCCGACATCGAGGGCCGCCTCTGGAAGTTCGCAGTGCTGGGGACCCTGCTCTCGGCGCTGCAGCTGATGGTCTACTCGGTCCTCGCCCGGCAGGGTCAGCGCTCGGCGTACGTCGTGTGGGCCGCCGTGGTCGGACTGGTCGCCGCCAGCCCGTGGCTGGCCAGCCTGGACGCGCTGCTCGCCACGGTCATCTCGATCGACTCCGCGCTGTTCTCCCTGCTGCTGGGCCTGAGCCTCTACCGGATGAGCAAGCCCGAGCCCGAGGTCGAGCCGGCTCTCACGGTGGACGCCCCGCTCTCCGATCCGGCCTGAGCGCTGGGGTCAGTGCGCAGCCTCGTGCCAGCTGTGGCCGGTGCCGACGGAGACGTCGAGGGGCACGGTCAGGTCTGCCGCTCCCGCCATCTGGGTGCGCACCAGCTCCTCGAGCTCCTCGCGCTCACCGGTCGCGACCTCGAAGACGAGCTCGTCGTGAACCTGGAGCAGCATCCGCGAGCGGAGCCCGGCCACGCCGATTGCCCTGTCGACGTTGAGCATCGCGACCTTGATCAGGTCGGCGGCCGAGCCCTGGATCGGCGCATTCAGCGCCATCCGTTCGGCCATCTCCCGGCGCTGCCGGTTGTCGCTGGTCAGGTCGGGCAGGTAGCGGCGCCGGCCCCGGATCGTCTCGGTGAACCCCGACCTGCGGGCCTCTTCGACGACCCCCGCGAGGTAGTCGCGGATCCCGCCGAAGGTCTCGAAGTACTCGTCCATGAGACCGCGGGCCTCGCCCGGCTCGATCCCGAGCTGCTGGCTCAGCCCGTAGGCCGAGAGTCCGTAGGCAAGGCCGTA
>JBKJLD010000041.1:0-17204 GCA_046597165.1 Nocardioides sp. | reverse complement strand
GTCCAGGAAGGCAACCTCGGGCTGATGCGGGCGGTCGACAAGTTCGATCACACGAAAGGGTTCAAGTTCTCCACCTACGCGACGTGGTGGATCCGCCAGGCCATCACCCGGGCCATGGCCGACCAGGCCCGCACGATCCGGATCCCGGTCCACATGGTCGAGGTCATCAACAAGCTCGCTCGCGTGCAGCGCCAGATGCTCCAGGACCTGGGCCGCGAGCCCACCCCGGAGGAGCTGGCCAAGGAGCTCGACATGACCCCCGAGAAGGTCATCGAGGTCCAGAAGTATGGTCGCGAGCCCATCTCGCTGCACACCCCCCTCGGCGAGGACGGCGACTCGGAGTTCGGTGACCTCATCGAGGACTCCGAGGCGATCGTGCCCGCCGACGCCGTGTCGTTCACGCTGCTCCAGGAGCAGCTGCACGCCGTGCTCGACACGCTCTCCGAGCGTGAGGCCGGCGTGGTCTCGATGCGCTTCGGCCTGACCGACGGCCAGCCCAAGACGCTCGACGAGATCGGCAAGGTCTACGGCGTGACCCGTGAGCGGATCCGTCAGATCGAGTCGAAGACGATGTCGAAGCTGCGTCACCCGTCGCGCTCGCAGGTCCTGCGCGACTACCTGGACTGAGTCCGACCCAGCCCGACCAGTAACGCCCCCGGCCACCGGCCGGGGGCGTTCTCTCGTTCCCGGCAAAGAATGACGATTCGGGAAACACCTCGCCGCAACCCTTGGGTGGGTCGGCGTCGTCGGGTAGGAATGTCGAGAACACGTTTCAACGAGGACGGCCCGCCGTGGCCGCCCCCGCACCGACCCGCGGTCACCCTGGTGACCGGTCCGGACCTGGAGGGGGCGGAGATGGCCACCCAGATCGCTTCGCACGTGACCCACAACGAGTGCGACGCGCCCACGACGTACGACGACGCGCACGCCCACGTGGTCGCCACGGCGCTGCGTGCGGACACCGAGGCCCGGGTCGGGCTCGAGCTCGAGCTCCACCTCGTGGACCTGGCGAACCCGGCCCGGCGGCCCACCTGGCCCGAGGTGCAGGCCCTCGTCGCGGGGCTGCCCGCGATGCCGGCCGGCAGCTCGGTCACCCTCGAGCCCGGCGGTCAGGTCGAGCTGTCCACCACGACCTACCCCGATGTCGTCGCCGCCGTGAGCGCGCTCCGCGCCGACCGCGAGGCGCTCAGGCTCGGGCTCGGAGCCGCGGGCTATGGCGCCGCACCACTGGGCTCTGACCCCGCGCGACCGTCCCGACGGATCAACCCGGGCAAGCGGTACTCCGCGATGGAGCGGCACTTCGAGGCCGTCGGCTGTGCCGGTGCGGGGCGGAAGATGATGGCCAGCACCGCCGCCCTCCAGGTCAACCTCGACGCCGGACCCGCCTCCGGTTGGTCGGCGCGACTCGAGCTGGTCCGCTCGCTGGTCCCGATGCTGGTGGCTGCGTCGTCCGGCTCGCCGTTCCTCGGCGGCCGCGCCTCCGGCTGGCACTCCATGCGGCAGGAGACCTGGTACGGCATCGACCACGGGCGCACCGACCCCGTGGCAGCGGGGGAGCCGTGTGCGGCCTGGGCCGACTACGCGCTGGCCGCGCCCGTGATGCTGGTCCGCGACGGCGAGACCCTGCGTCCGGTGACCGAGCGGATGTCCTTCGGGGAATGGCTGCTCGACCCCAGCCGCCTCGGGAGGCCCGCGACGCGGGCCGATCTCGACTACCACCTGACGACCCTGTTCCCGCCCGTGCGACCCCGCGGCTATCTCGAGATCCGCTGCCTCGACGCCCTGCCTGACCGGTGGTGGCCCGCGCTCGCCGCCCTCACCGTGACCCTGCTGGACGACCCGGTGGCCGCCGACGCCGCAGCCGAGTTGTGTGCCCCCGTCGCCAGCCACCTCGAGGTCGCCGCTCGCGTGGGCACCGCCGACCCGGCGCTCGACGCGGCGGTCCGGGGCTGTGTGGAGGTCGCCGCCCGCCGCTGCCCGCCCGACCTGAAGCCCGACCTGGAGTCGTTCGCGGAGCTCGTCCTCGCCGGACGCACCCCGTCCGGCGAGCTCCGCGCCCGCGCCGAGACCGTCGGACCCTTGCGGGTCCTGGAGGAGGAAGCCCATGCGTGAGGCCACCGCCCGCGGTCTCGAAGCGGCCCGGAGCCGAACCACCCTGCTCACCGACCTCGACGACGCCGAGCTGACCGCGCAGCACAGTCCGCTCATGAGCCCCCTGGTCTGGGACCTCGCGCACATCGGGCAGCAGGAGGACCTCTGGCTGCTCCGCGGCGGCGACGCCTGCGCGCAGGGCCTCCTCTCGGCCCGCATCGAACAGCTCTACGACGCTTTCGAGCACCCGCGGGCCACCCGGGTCGCACTGCCGCTGCTCACCCCGCGTGAGTCCCGCAGCTTCCTCGCCGACGTGCGCGGTCGGGTCCTCGACGGGCTGGAGCGGGCCGACGAGGCGGCGCTCTTCCCCTACGTCATGGTCGAGCAGCACGAGCAGCAGCACGTCGAGACGATGCTGGCCACCCATCAGCTGCGCGACGGCGACCCGCTCCTCGGGCCGGGCGCGCCGCTGCCCCCGGGCAGACCCGTCCCACCGGATTCGGTGCTGGTCCCGGCCGGCCCGTTCACCCTCGGCGTGAACGCCGAGCAGGAGCCCGCCTCGCTCGACAACGAGCGGCCCGCGCACACGGTCGATCTGGCGGCGTACCGCATCGCCCGGACGCCGGTCAGCAACGCCCAGTGGCAGCAGTTCATCGCGGCCGGCGGTTACGACGACCCGCACTGGTGGTCCGAGACCGGCTGGGCACACCGGCTGGCGGCCGGTCTCGAGCGGCCGCTCTTCTGGTCGGCCGACGGCTCGCGCCGTCGCTTCGGCCTCGTCGAGGCGATCCCGCCCGACGAGCCAGTGCAGCACGTGAGCTTCCACGAGGCGCAGGCCTACGCCCGCTGGGCAGGCGCCCGGCTGCCCACCGAGCAGGAGTGGGAGAAGGCCTGCGCCTGGGACCCCGAGCGGCAGCGTCGACGCCGCTGGCCCTGGGGCGAGTCCGAGTGGACCCCCGCCCTGGCCAACCTCGGGGGAGAAGCACTGGGACCCGCCCCGCTGGGTGCCTACCCGGCCGGCGCGTCGGCGTACGGCGTCGAGCAGCTGATCGGCGATGTCTGGGAGTGGACCAGCTCCCACTTCGAGCCCTGGCCCGGTTTCACCCCGATGCTGTACGCCGACTACAGCGCGCCGTTCTTCGGCGACGACCACCGGGTGCTGCGAGGCGGCTCCTGGGCCGTGGGTGGCGCGTCCGTCCGGCCGTCGTTCCGGAACTGGGACCTGCCGATCCGGCGCCAGATCTTCTCCGGCCTCAGGCTGGCCTGGGATGTGTAGGCATCTCGGCTGGCTGGGCGCCCCCCGCTCGGTGGCCTCCCTCGTCCTCGAGCCGCCGCACGGGCTGCTGCACCAGTCCTACGCCCCTCGACGCCAGGCCCGCGGCCTGCTCAACGCCGACGGGTGGGGCGTCGGCCTCCACCTACCGGACCGCGCCGAGCCGGTGCGCTGGCGCTCGGCCCGGCCGCTGTGGGGAGACGCCTCCTTCGCGTCGGTCGCCCCGGTGCTGCTGGCCGGCTCGGTCGTTGCTGCGGTGCGCTCGGCGACGGTCGGGATGCCGATGGACGAGAGCGCGGCCGCTCCCTTCACGGACGGACGCTGGCTGCTGTCCCACAACGGCCGCGTCGACCGGTCGGTCCTGCCTCCGCGCAACGACGCCGAGTCCGTCTGCGACTCGGCGATCCTGGCCGCCCACGTCTTCGCGCGCGGCCCCGAGCGGCTCGCCGAGACGGTGCTCGAGGTTGCGGCGCTCGACCCGGCGGCGTACCTCAACCTGCTGCTGGGCGACGGGCACCAGCTGCTCGCCACCACCTGGGGCGACCCCTTGAGCTATCTCGTGGAGTCGGACGGAGTCGTCGTGGCCAGCGAGCCCTGGGACGACGACCCTCGCTGGGTCGACGTGCCCGACCGCCACCTGCTGGTGGTGACCCCGGCCGGGGTCACCCTGACCGAACTGGAGAGCTGATGTCCATCGAGGACTCCGCTGTGCACCTCGACCCGGACGGCCTGGCCGCCCAGCTGGCGACCGACGTGCGGGCCGGGCTGGCCCCGCCAGACGGTGGCGCCAAGACGCTGCCGCCGAAGTACTTCTACGATGCGCGGGGCAGCGAGCTGTTCGACGAGATCACCCGGCTCGAGGAGTACTACCCGACCCGCGCCGAGCGCGCGATCCTCGAGGAGGTGGCCGGCGAGATCGCCGAGGCGACCCGGGCCGAGACGCTGATCGAGCTGGGCAGCGGCACCTCGGAGAAGACTCGGCTGCTGCTCACCGCGCTGCGCGCGGCCGGCACCCTCGACCGCTTCGTGCCCTTCGACGTCGACCCGGCGGTGCTCGAGGACGCCAGCGGCGCCGTGGCACGGGAGTTCCCGGGCCTGGTCGTGGCGCCCGTCGTCGGCGACTTCGAGCACCACCTGGTCGACCTGCCCCGCGGGCCGCACCGGTTGCTGGCCTTCCTCGGCTCGACGATCGGCAACCTCGAGCCCGTGGAGCGGGCCGGTTTCCTGAGCGACGTCCGGGGCACGCTGGAGTCGGGTGACGCGTTCCTGCTCGGCACCGATCTGGTGAAGGACGCGGCCCGGCTCGTGGCGGCCTACGACGACGCGCGCGGCGTCACCGCGGCCTTCAACAAGAACGTGCTGGCCGTGCTCAACCGCGAGCTGGGGGCCGACTTCGACGCGGACGCGTTCGAGCACGTCGCCGTGTGGGACGAGGTGCAGGAGCGGATCGAGATGCGGCTGCGCTCGGTCCGGGCGCAGACGGTCCGGATCGCCCAGCTCGACCTGGACGTGGTGTTCACCGAAGGGGAGGAGCTGCGCACCGAGGTCTCGACGAAGTTCCGCCGCGAGGGCATCACCGCCGAGCTGGCCGCTGCCGGCCTCCGGCTGACCCACTGGTGGACCGACCCCGCCGGCGACTTCGCGCTGTCGCTGTCGGAACCCGCCTGAACGTCGCCCGGTGACGCCCCGTCAGCGCTTGCGGTCGTGACGGACCCGGCGGCGCAGCTGGAGGATCCGCAGCGTCCCTGCGGCCGCGGCCAGGAAGAGGCCGGCCGTGGTCGCGATGAGCAGGGCCACCGCCAGCGGTGTCGAGCCCGTCCAGCCCAGGAAGGTGACGCTGACCGGCTGGGTGTTCTGGGCGATGAAGATGATCAGCAGCACCAGCAGCAGGCCCAGGGCCACCACAGCGGCCCAGATCCCCGAGGTGCGCGAGCCGCGCAACGGGTCCTTGGTCGCGGTGCTCGCGCTCGGCCCGTGCCCGTCGGAAGGTGGGCTGGTCGGCGCGGTGGGCTCGGTGTCGTGCGGCTCGGGCGTGGTGGTGTGGTCGCTCATGTGACATGTGTACCCCGAACCGGTCCTCAGCAGTCTGACCGACCATCCTCAGCCCGCCGCGACCAGGGCGATGGCGACCGCGCACAGCCCGAGACCCAGGGCCTGGGCCCGGTGGACGTGCTCGCGCAGCACCGTGGCGGCCAGCAGCACGGTGGTGGCTGGGTAGAGCGAGGCGATGACCGCGGTGACCGTGAGCAGCCCGGTGTGGGTGGCGACCAGGAACGACCCGGTGGCCAGGGCCCCCAGGAGCCCGCTGATCAGCCCACCCAGGGCTTGCGGGTCGCGGGGCACCCACGGCGACCGCACGAGGGCCGCGACCACCACGATCACGCCGGCGGCCACGACCTGGTTGAGGGCCAGCGGAAGGAACCCGGCCTCGTCCGGGATCTGGCCGAGCGCGGCGAAGAGCGTGCCGAACCCGAGGCCCGCGAGGACGCCGTCGGCCACACCCGAGCCCTGAGTGTCGCCCTGATGCCCAGCCTCCGCTGGTTCGCGGGAGACCAGCCAGATGGCGGGCATCGCCACCACGATGCCGACCCAGACCAGCAGGGCCGGGCGTTCGCCGGTGAGGACGCCGACGGCCACCGGGACCAGTGCGGCACCGACCCCGGAGATCGGGGCGACCACCCCCATCCGGCCCGAGGAGAGCCCGCGGTAGAGGAACGCCGTGCCGAAGCCGTTGCCGAGCCCGGCCACGAGGCTCCAGGCCAGGTCTGTCTGGGTCGGTGATCCGTGACCCAGCACAGCAACGACGAGGACGGCGGCGGCACCACCCAGCTGGGCGAGGAGGGCGACGGCCCAGGGGCTGGTCCGCTTGGAGAAGACGCCACCGGAGAAGTCGGAGAGTCCGTAGGACAGGGCGGCGACCAGGGCGAGGAGGACCGCCATTCAGGTCACCACGACGCCGACGGCCCAGGTGGCGGTGGCCAGCAGGGCTGCGGCGAGCTCGATGAGGATGCTGAGGCCGACGGCGCGCAGCGCGGCGACGGTCGAGGGCCAGGCCCGGTCGGCGCCCAGCCGGGCGTGCTCAGCGGCGTACACCCCGACCACGAAGCCGATCACCAGGCCCACGACCGGGATGACGAAGAAGCCGACGACGGCTGCGCCGGCGCCGATCCACTGGGTGGACGCGGGGACGCCGGCGCGTTTCAGGTTCCGCCCCGGGACGGCGTACTTCACGACCGTGCCGAGCACCAGGAGCGTCGCGGCGACCGCGAAGACGGCCCAGGCGGTGGTCCCGCCCAGCTGGGCGGCCCAGAGGAGGATCGCGGCGAGCACCAGCACGGAGCCCGGCAGGACCGGCACCAGGATGCCGACCAGGCCGACCGCGATCGCGACCGCGACGCCGGCTTCGAGGAGAGTCACGCGGCACAGCCTGTCACGGTCGCCTCACCACAAATGCCGACGACCCCGGACCGGGGTCCGGGGTCGTGGCGCTGCTGGGTGGGACGGGTCAGTGTTCGGTCTCGGACGCGCGCGCGGGGGTGTCGCCGAGCTTGTGCGTCTCGTCGACGACGTTGACAGCGATCTCGCGCAGCTTGTCTCCGTGCTCGCGCGCGTGGTGCGCGCAGAAGAGGAGCTCGCCGCCGGTCTGGAGCTCCACACGAAGGTAGGCCTGGGCTCCGCAACGGTCGCAACGGTCCACAGCGGTGAGAGCTGTGGAGCTGGGGGCAACGGCAGTGGTCACAACGGCCTCATTTCTGTTCATCGGTGTCTTGCTCCAACGTAGCCGCGGGGGTCAAAGATTCCCGCTTCCACGATCTTGCTCGACACCCCATCACATCACGGAGTCACTACCCATGCATCGGTCATCCCATGCCCTGGATCCACTCGGACTAGACGACCGCTTGGAACTGAGTGTGGTGCGTGTGCGGGCCGGCCGCTGGAGGATCGACTTTCCCGAGTGAGAATCGTGTCCTCTTCGTGACGTGACCCACACGATGCTGCTGTGTCGACCACGGTAGACCCGACCCCGCCCTGCCCCCCGCAGGCGAGCCTTCTGCGTCGTACGGCGTGTCGAAGGTAGATTCGTCACCGAAGCCGCCAATGGATTTGCGTAGCCTGGGAGCCCCACGATCGACAACACGTACAACGCCGCACACCTCCTCGTCCTGGAGGGTCTCGAGGCGGTCCGAAAGCGCCCCGGCATGTACATCGGGTCGACCGACACCCGCGGGCTCATGCACTGCCTGTGGGAGATCATCGACAACGGGGTGGACGAGGCGCTCGCCGGCTCCGCCCACCGGGTCGAGGTCACGCTCCACCCGGACGGCTCGGCCGAGGTGCACGACGACGGGCGCGGCATCCCGACCGACCGCGAGCCCAAGACGGGGTTGCCCGGCGTCGAGGTCGTGGCGACCAAGCTGCATGCAGGCGGCAAGTTCGGCGGCGGCTCGTACGTCGCCACCGGTGGCCTGCACGGCGTCGGACTGTCGGTGGTCAACGCCCTGTCCACCCGCATGGACATCGACGTCGACCGCTCGCCCAGCCAACAGGGTCTCAGCTTCCACCGCGGAGTCCCCGGGATCTTCGAGGGCGAGGGTCCCTCGGCGCCCTTCGTCGCGCAGTCGGGCCTGACCCGCAAGGGCGGCCGGGTTGCCAAGGGCAGGAGCGGCACCCGCATCCGGTTCTGGCCGGACCGGCAGATCTTCACCAAGGACGCCCGCTTCGAGTTCGAGGGGCTGCTGGGCCGGGCCCGGCAGACGTCGTTCATCGTGCCGGGTCTCGAGCTGGTGATCCGCGACCTGCGCGGCGACACCCCCGTGGAGGAGAAGTTCCGCCACGACGGTGGCATCGCGGAGTTCGTCGAGTACCTCGCTCACGACGAGCCGGTCACCGAGATCGTCCGGCTCCAGGGCATGGACACCTTCACCGAGACCGTGCCGCTGCTCGACGACCAGGGGCACATGACGCCCCAGGAGGTCGAGCGCGAGCTGCACGTGGACATCGCGGTCCGGTGGGGCACCGGCTACGACACCGAGCTGCGCTCGTTCGTCAACGTGATCGCCACGCCCAAGGGTGGGACCCATCTGAGCGGGTTCGAGCAGGCGGTCACCAAGACGTTCAACGACGTGATGCGCACGAGCAAGGCGCTCAAGGTCAACGACCCCGACGTGATCAAGGACGACGTCCTCGAGGGGCTGACCGGGGTCGTGACCGTGCGGCTGGCCGAGCCTCAGTTCGAGGGCCAGACGAAGGAGATCCTCGGCACCCCCGCCGCGCGCAGCGTCGTACGCAAGGTGGCAGCGGCCGAGCTGAAGAAGTTCCTCACCTCGACCAAGCGGCTCGAGAAGGCCCAGGCCAAGCTGGTCATGGAGAAGGTCGTCGGGGCGCAGAAGACCCGGATCGCGGCCCGTCAGCACAAGGAGACCCAGCGCCGCAAGAACGCCCTGGAGTCCTCGGCGCTGCCCTCCAAGCTGGCCGACTGCCGGGCCACCGACAACGATCGCACCGAGCTGTTCATCGTCGAGGGTGACTCGGCGCTCGGCACCGCCAAGCTGGCCCGCAACTCTGAGTTCCAGGCGCTGCTGCCGATCCGCGGCAAGATCCTCAACGTGCAGAAGGCCTCGGTGGGCGACATGCTCAAGAACACCGAGTGCGCCTCCATCATCCAGGTCGTCGGAGCAGGGTCGGGGCGCACCTTCGACCTCGATGCGCGGCGCTACGGCCGGATCATCTTCATGGCCGACGCGGACTCCGACGGCGCCCACATCCGGTGCCTGCTGGCGACGCTCTTCTTCAAGTACATGCCGGAGCTGCTCGCCGAGGGGCGGGTGTACTCCGCGGTCCCGCCGCTGCACCGGATCGAGATCTCGGCGCCGAAGAAGGGAATGGACAAGTACGTCTACACCTACTCCGACGACGAGCTGCAGCGGAAGCTCGCGGAGCTGAAGAAGAAGAACGTGAAGTGGAAGGACCCGGTCCAGCGCTACAAGGGCCTCGGGGAGATGGACGCCGACCAGCTGGCCGAGACCACGATGGACCCGCGCCACCGCACCCTGCGCCGGATCACTGTGGACGACGCCGAGGCCGCTGGCCAGGTCTTCGAGCTGCTGATGGGCTCCGACGTGGCGCCGCGCAAGGAGTTCATCGTCCAGGGTGCCTATGAGGTCGACGTCGAGTCCCTCGACGCCTGAGCGCACGACGACTTGTGGAGGTCTGAGATGTTCCTTGGTGGAGTGGAAGTCCTCGTCATCTTCGTGCTCGGCATCCTCGGGTTGCTCGCGACCCTGACGATTCTCTACTGGGTGATCCGCCTGGCGGTGCGGCACGGGTCGGTCGACGCCAGCCACAGCCTCGAAGCCACGGACGTTCGGTCCCGGCTCGGGGTGGGTGACGAGCGCAGCCCCAACAGTCGGGGCTGAGTCAGAACTTCTGCTCGAGCAGGCCGGTGTCGACGTCGTAGATGAAGCCGCCGACCTGGACCGAGTCGGGGATCAGGGGGTGGGTCTGCACCTTGCGGATGTCCTCCTCCAGGCAGGCGATCTGGTCGTCGACCACGTGGAACTCCGCCCACGAGGCGTCCTGGCCGGCCGAGGCGCCGATCTTGTCGCGCAGCTCCTGCTCGGTGTTCAGGGTCATTGCGCAGCGAGTGTGGGGGATCACCAGGACCCGGGTCACTCCCAACAGGTGGGCACCGAGGACCAGGGCCTCCAGGGCGGCCTCGGTGACGCGGCCCCCGGGGTTGCGGAAGATCTTGGCGTCGCCCGCCTTGAGCCCGAGCATGTGCAGCGGGTCGATCCGCGAGTCCATGCAGGTCACGATGGCGACGCCCGCATGGGCAACACCGTCGAACCCGCCGAGCGCGAAATCAGCGGAGAAGGCCTTGTTGGCGGCGAGGAGGTCGTCGAAGTCACTCACGCGGGCCACGCTAGCGGAGGTGGCGACGACCGGCATCGTGAGCCTGCTCACCGGACGCCGGGGGCGGACCCGACTCGGTTCAGCCACCGGCTCGCAGCAGCTTGCCGGTGCCCAGTGCCCGGGTGGCGGCGCCCCTGAAGAGCACCAGCGCCAGGCCGGCCGCGATGATCGCGCACCCCGCGGCGCCGAGGAAGACGGTCTGCTCCTGGGCGATCCCGGCCACCCGCAGCAGGTCGGTGAACTCGGCGCATCGGCTCTTGCCGCCGCAGACGTCGCGCGCGGACGGGAGACCGGCCTGCTCGGTGTAGTAGCGGCGCAGCCCGATCGTCGTGAGTGCCGAGATCCCCACGAGCATCCCGACCATGCGTGAGACCACCACGAGTGCGGTCGAGAGCCCGTGCACCTCGTCGTCGGTGCTGGCGAGAACTGCGGCGTTGACCGGTGCCAGGGCGAGACCGAAGCCGAACCCGCCGGCCAGCAGGGCGATGTTGGCGGAGAGGTCGTCGAGGCTGCTCAGCCCCCAGCGGCTCATCAGCACGAACCCCACCGCGGCCAGCACCATCCCCACCGAAGTCACCACCCCGGCGCTGACCGTGCGGGTGAGGTAGCCCCCGATGACGGCGCCGACCGGCAGCGCGACCAGGAAACGGACCAGCACCAGGGCCGCCATCAGCTGGGAGTCGGTGTAGACGGTGGTGCGCGCGAAGATCGGGATGTCGATGAGGGCCGCGATCAGCGCCGAACCGATGAAGAAGCTCACCAGCATCGAGCCCCAGGCCGGCGTACGACGCAGCGCGCCGCGTGGGACCAGCGGCGCGTCGGCACGACGCAGGTGGACGACGAAGGCGACTGCGGCGATGCCTGACCCGAGGAGGTACCAGCGGCCCTGGTCGGAGAAGACCTGGACCTTTGGGTCGGCGGTGGCGAACGCCAGGATCACGCCGGCCAGCGAGACCGCCAGGAAGAGGGCGCCCACCAGGTCTGCGTCGCGCAGGCTGCGGCCCCACCCGGCCAGGTCGACGAGAGGGTGCGCCGCAGTCGCGCAACGAGCGGCGAGCAGGAGCAGCGCCACCATCGCCACGACCCCCAGGGGGGTCAGCCATCGCCCTTCTCCGGCGAAGGGGATGAAGAGCTCGCCCCAGGTCAGGTCCCGCAGGAGCTGGCTGGGGCGGACGAACACCAGCGCTCCGGAGGCCAGGGTGAGGAGGAGCAGGAGCACCCCGACCGGGTCGGGGAGGCCACCTAGCGGCCGCACACCGCGTCCTTGACCCCCCATTTCTCGAGGTGCGGCACCGAACTGCAACGTCCGGATTGCCGCGGCCAGGACCAGCCCGACCGCCAGGTTGACCAGGAAGATCGCCCGCCAGTCGGCGACGGCGAGCACGACCGCTCCGAAGAGCGGCCCGATCACGCTGCCGAGCTCCTGGACGGCCGAGACGATGCCGAGCGGCACCCCACGCCGGTCGGCCGGGTAGAGGTCGGCCACGAGGGCGAGGGTTGCGGGCACCAACCCGCCACCGCCCACGCCCTGCAGGAACCGGCCCGCCACGAGGCTCGGCATGTCATAGGCCAGCGTGGTGACCAGCGACCCGATCGCGAAGAGCACGAGCGCTGCGACCAGCACCGGAACCCGGCCGCGCAGGTCGGCGATCCGCCCGATCAGGGGCAGCATGGCGACGTAGCCGAGCAGGAACCCCGAGATGATCGGGGCGGCCCGCTGGAGCTGGTCGATCGGGATCCCGACGCTGGTCATCATGTCCGGCAACGCGAGCACGACGACGTAGGTGTCGGCGGCGGCGAACGCGACGGCCACGGCAGCCAGAGCCAGGAGCAGTCCGCCGCGGCGACTGGTCCCCGGCGCCGGCAACCGCCCCGCCTGCCCGCTCACGGCGCGGTGATCGACTTCTCGGTGCCGTAGTCGTCGAACCCGATCGTGTAGGTCATCGAGGCGGAGTCGGGGTAGAAGACGCCCGTCAGTCTGGCCTCGCGCAGCTCGCCATCGGCGCTGATGGCGTACGTCGCGCTGAAGTCGCCCGAGGCGCTCGGGATGACGTTGGCGACGACGTCGCCCGGGACCGTGCCGGTGTACTCAGTGAGGATCTCGGCGTTCCCGGCGCCGCCACGGATGCTCTCGCCCTTCTTCAGCCCGGTCGTGGCGGGCAGCAGCGAGGAGAACCCCGCGTCGGTGCTCATCAGCTGGGCCGGGTCGGGTGCGCCGTACTCGGCCGGGTCGACGTCCTGCCAGCCGGGCGTGAGCGGGATCTGGGCGTAGACCTTGCCGTCGACCGCGATCACCGGCACCTCGAACGACTGCCCCGACAGCACGACGGTGATCGAGCCGTCGAAGGCGGGGTCGTGGGTGCCGACCCCCGTGGCCGCGGTGATGCCCTGGACGTCGGCCGGCAGGTCGTCGGTCGTCAGGCTCAGGCTGACTCCGCTGGTGTCGTCGAGCGTCTGCTTGGCCTGGGTCATCACCTCGGTGGGCGACAGGTCGGCGCCGGCCGACTGGTCCTTCCCGCCGCATGAGCTGAGGGCGAGCGCGGTCAGCAGCAGCGGGACGACCAGGACGGGGAAACGACGCGCGGGCGTCGTCGATCGCGGTGACATGCCGCTCAGCCTTGCACAGGGTCGGGTACGCCGAGGCGTACGGCGAGGGGCGTGGCGCAGGCGGTGACCGCCTGACTCCCGGGGATCCCGGAGCCGTCTCGGCGGCCGGTCGCCTCGGGTAGGTCGATGGGGGCCCCGCTGGAGGCCGCAGCGCGGGCCGGGCCACGGCCCGCCCAGGCGAAGACCAGGGTGTCCTCGCCCTTGAGGAACCGGTGGCACCGGACCCCGCCGGTGGCGCGCCCCTTGGGCGGGTACTCCGCGAACGGCGTGACCTTGAGCGCCCCCGGCTCGGTGCCGGGCAGCGCGGTGGCCGAGCCCGACGAGGTGACCACGACGGCGTCCTGGGTGTCGACCGCTCCGAACCAGGCCACGGACTCACCGGCGGTGAGTCGGATGCCGGCGATACCGCCGCCGGACCGGCCCTGGGGTCGGACCCCGTCGGCACCGAAGTGCAGCAGCTGGGCATCGGTGGCGATGAAGCAGAGCGTCTCGTCGCCGGTGCTGAGGTCGAGCGCGCCGACCACCTCGTCGCCGTCCTTGAGCGTGATCACGTCCCACTCGTCGCGCGAGAGAACCTCGGGGTTGACGCGTTTGACGACGCCCTGACGGGTGCCGAGGACCAGGCCCGGGCCTTCGGTCGGCAACGCCGAGAGCGACAGGACCCGCTCGCCCGCGTCGAGCAGGAGCACCTCGCTGAGCGGCACGCCGCCCTGGAGGTTGGGGTCGTTGGCCGACGACGGGATCGCGGGCAGGTCCAGGACCCCCAGCTTGAGCACCCGCCCGCGCGAGGTGACGGCACCGATCTCGCCCCGGGCGGTCGTGCGGACCGCCGAGACGACCACGTCGTGGTTGGTGCGTGCTCCGCCGGCTCCGAGCGGCTCGTCGCTCGTGGAGCGGGCCAGCAGCCCCGTCGAGGACAGGAACGCGAAACAGGGGTCGTCGGCGACCTCGAGCGGCACCGCCTGGGAGGTGACGGCGTTGCCGGCCGACTCGAGCAGGACGGTGCGCCGCGGGGTTCCGTAGGTCTTGGCGACCTCGCCGAGCTCGTCGGACACGACCTTGCGGAGCATCGCGTCGTCGCCGAGGATCGCGTCGAGCGCCTCGATCTCGCGCTCGAGCTCGGCCTTCTCGGTCTCCAGCTCGAGCCGCGAGAACTTGGTGAGCCGGCGCAACGGCATCTCGAGGATGTAGTCGGTCTGGATCACGCTGAGGTCGAAGACCTGGATCAGCCGCTCGCGGGCCATCGCGGTGTTGTCCGAGCCGCGGATCAGCTGGATCACTTCGTCGATGTCGAGGATCGCGACGATCAGCCCGTCGACCAGGTGCAGCCGGTCGGCGGCCTTGCCGCGGCGGTGGACGGTCCGGCGGCGTACGACGTCGAAGCGGTGCTGCAGGAAGACCTCCAGCAGCTCCTTGAGGCCGAGGGTGCGCGGCTGGCCGTCCACGAGGGCGACGGTGTTGATGCCGAAGGTGTCCTCCATCGGCGTCTGGCGGTAGAGCTGCTCGAGCAGCGCCTCGGGGTGGAAGCCGTTCTTGACCTCGATGACCAGGCGCAGGCCCTTCTCGCGGTCGGTGAGGTCCTTCATGTCGGAGATGCCCTGGATCTTCTTGCCCTGCACCAGGGTCTTGATCCGCTCGATGACCTTCTCGGTCCCGACGCCGTAGGGAAGCTCGGTCACCACGATCCCCTTGCGTCGCGGTGTCACCGACTCGATCCGCGCGGTGGCCCGCATCCGGAAGGTGCCACGACCGGTGAGGTAGGCGTCGCGGATCCCTTCGAGGCCGACGATCTTGCCGCCGGTCGGCAGGTCCGGGCCGGGAATGAACCGCATCAGTCCGTCGACGTCGGTCTTGGGATGGTTGATCAGGTGACGCAGCGCCTGGACGACCTCGACCAGGTTGTGCGGAGCAATGTTGGTGGCCATGCCGACCGCGATGCCGGTGGTGCCGTTGACGATCAGGTTGGGGATGGCAGACGGGAGCACGGACGGCTCCTGCTCGCGACCGTCGTAGTTGGCCTTGAAGTCGACGGTGTCCTCGTCGATGGAGGCGGTCATCGCGACGGCCGCCGGTGCCATGCGGCACTCGGTGTACCGCATCGCGGCGGGGGAGTCGTCGGGCGACCCGAAGTTCCCGTGGCCGTCGATCATCGGCACCCGCAGCGACCAGGGCTGCGCCATCCGGACGAGGGCGTCGTAGATCGCGCTGTCACCGTGCGGGTGCAGCCGACCCATGACCTCACCGACGACGCGGGCGCTCTTGACGTGTCCGCGGTCGGGGCGCAGCCCCATCTCGCTCATCGTGTAGAGGATGCGGCGCTGCACCGGCTTCAGCCCGTCGCGGGCGTCCGGCAGTGCGCGGCTGTAGATGACGGAGTAGGCGTACTCGAGGAACGAGCCCCGCATCTCGTCGCCGACGTCGATGTCGAGGATGTGTTCGTCGAAGTCGTCGGGGAGTTCTTGCTTCGTGGTGCGCCTGGCCATGGCGCCATTGTCGCCGGTGCATCTCCGGGAAACCTCGGGGGCACGCCGCATTCACGCGCTCACGCTAGATTTCGGGCGTGGACGCCCCCGAACAGACCGCAGCGGAGATCCCCGAGCCCCCGCGCCACTGGGAGGCGGACGTGCTGCTGCGCGACGGGCGTGCCGCCCAGATCCGGCCGATCCGGGTCGAGGACGCCGAGCTGCTGGTCGACTTCTACGCCCGAGTCTCCGACGAGTCGAAGTACTACCGCTTCTTCAGCCCGATGCCCTTCCTCTCCGACCGCGATGTCGCCCGGTTCACCCAGGTCGACCATGTCGACCGGGTGGCGCTGGTCCTCACCCTGTCCGGGCAGATGCTCGCGGTCGGCCGCTACGACGTGGTCCGCCCCGGCGAGGCCGAGGTCGCCTTCCTCGTCGAGGACGAGCACCAGGGCCGCGGCATCGCCCAGCTGTTGCTCGAGCACCTCGCCCAGGCCGGGCGCGAGCGGGGGATCGACCGGTTCGTGGCCGAGATCCTCCCCGACAACAGCCGGATGATCCAGACCTTCCGCGATGCCGGATACCACGTGGCCAGCGAGTACGAGGACGGGGTCCTCATGCTCGAGTTCCCCATCGATCCGACCGACACCGCCATCGGCGTGATGATGAACCGCGAGCACCGTGCGGAGTCGGCCTCGATCGAGAAGTTCTTCAACCCTCGCTCGGTCGCCGTCATCGGGGCCAGCCGCCGCCAGGACACGATCGGCCAGGCACTGGTCCGCAACCTCGTGATGGGCGACTTCACCGGGCGGGTCTACGTCGTGAACCCCAGCGCCGACGCGGTGTCCGGGATGCCGGCGTACAAGACCGTCGGCGACATCCCCGGGGAGGTCGACGTGGCCATCGTCGCCGTGCCCGCCGACGCGGTGCAGGACGTCGTGCTGGACTGTGCCGCCAAGGGGGTCCACGGCCTGGTCGTGATCTCGTCCGGCTTCGCGGAGACCGGCGAGGAGGGTCGCCAGCGCCAGCGCCGCCTGGTGGGGCTCTCCCGGTCCTACGGGCTGCGCCTGATCGGCCCCAACTGTCTGGGCATCATCAACACCGACCCGTCGGTGTCGCTCAACGCCTCGCTCTCGTCGGTGATGCCGCCCCGTGGCCGCGCCGGCTTCTTCTGCCAGTCCGGTGCGCTGGGCTCGGCGATCCTGGAGAAGGTCAACAACCGGGGACTGGGGCTCTCGACCTTCGTCAGCGCCGGCAACCGGGCCGATGTCTCGGGCAACGACCTCCTGCAGTACTGGGAGGAGGACGACTCGACCGAGGTCGTGCTGCTCTACCTGGAGTCGATCGGAAACCCGCGCAAGTTCTCCCGGATCGCCCGCCGGGTCTCCCGGTCCAAGCCGATCATCGCGGTCCGCTCCGGTCGCACCACCCAGGGCGTGCCGATGGGCCACGCGGTGCGTCAGATCGCCGCGCCGCCGGAGGCGGTGGACGCGATGTTCCGTCAGGCCGGGATCATCCAGGTCGACACCCTCGACGAGATGTTCGACGTGGCTCAGCTGCTCGCCCACCAGCCGCTGCCCCAAGGGTCGCGTGTGGCGATCGTCGGCAACTCCGACGCCCTGGGGCTGCTGGCCGTCGACGCCGCGGCCGCGAACGGGCTGACCGTCACCAGCGCCACCGCGCTGGGCGCCGACGCCACCGCCGAGGACTTCGAGGACGCGCTGGACGCCGCGATCGACGACGACCACGTCGACGCGGTCGTCGCGGTCTACATCCCGCCGCTCGACGCGGGCGGCGAGGAGGTCGCCAACGTGCTGGCGGCGGTGGGGGAGCAGTCCGACAAGCCCCTGGTCTCGACG
>JBKJLD010000073.1:0-8402 GCA_046597165.1 Nocardioides sp. | reverse complement strand
GGTGGTAGGCCGCGGAGAGTCCGGAGGGTCCGGCCCCGACGACGAGGACCCGTTTGCCGGTTGGCGGCGCGTCCACGGCGACGCTCCAGCCCTGCCGGATCGCCTCGTCACCGAGGAACCGCTCCACGGAGTTGATGCCGACCGACTCGTCGAGCTGGCCACGGTTGCAGGCCGTCTCGCACGGGTGGTAGCAGACCCGGCCCATGACGGCCGGGAACGGGTTGGTCGCCATGATCGTGCGCCAGGCGCGCTCATAGCCCGAGCCGCCGCCCTCGCCCTCGTAGAGCCAACCCTGGATGTCCTCGCCGGCCGGGCAGGCGTTGTTGCACGGCGGCAGGTTCTCGACGTACACGGCGCGCTCGGTCCGCCAGGAGCCGGTCTTGTTGGCGCGGCTTGATCCGACGTCGAGGGTGATCGCGAACGGCTTCTCCATCGTCATGACTCCCTCGGTCCGGTCCCGGGCCCGAGCAGTCCGAAACGCGTGATCGTGCGGTCCGCGCCGGCCTGCAACCGGGCGACGATGTCGGGCCGCGGGTGCTCGCCGAAGAGGTGGGCGTAGCGCTTCTGCAGCCGCAGGTACTCCTCCACGGGGACCTGGCGGCGGATCTGCGAGACCGCCACGACCTCGCCGGCCTCTGCCTCGAAGACCGGGAAGATCCCGCTCTCGGTGGCGAGCCTGGCCACCCGAATCGTGTCGGACGGGGCCGAGCCCCAGCCGAGGGGGCACGGGACGAGCACGTGCAGGTAGCGCGCGCCACGGAAGGTCATCGCCTTCTCGACCTTGGCCTCGAGGTCGCGCAGGTCAGCGACGGTCGCAGTGGCGACGTACGGGATCTCGTGCGCCATCGCGATCAGCGGCAGGCTCTTTCCCTGCCCGAAGACGTTGCCCGGCTCGGGCCCGACCGCCTTGGTGTTGGCGGTCCGGGCGGCTGGCGGCGTGGCCCCCGAGCGCTGGACCCCGGTGTTCATGTAGCCCTGGTTGTCGTAGCAGACGAAGAGCACGTCGTCGTTGCGCTCGAACATGCCCGACAGCGGACCGAAGCCGATGTCGACCGTCCCGCCGTCGCCGGCCTGCCCGATCACCCGGGTGTGGGTGTTGCCCTTGGCCTGGAGTGCCGCAGCGACGCCGGAGGCCACGGCAGGGGCGTTGCCGAAGAGGGAGTGCAGCCACGGAAGCTGCCAGGACGACTCGGGGTAGGGAGTCGAGAACACCTCGAGGCAACCGGTCGCGTTCACCGCCACCAGGTCGCCCCCGGTCGCGCGCATCGCGGCGTCGAGGACGTAGCGGGCGCCGAGCACCTCACCGCAGCCCTGGCAGGCCCGATGGCCCGACGTGATCGAGTTGGCGCGGTTCGGGTCCGCCTGCACCGACTGGTCCTCGAGCGGCAACAGCCGGTTGCCGGCCGCGAACGTGCCGACCTGGTAGAGCTTGAGGTCCACGCTGGTCATCTCACTGCACTCCTTCGTCGGCCCGGCTGGCCTGGGCGAGCGCCCGCAGCAGGTGCTCCGCGTGCGGCCCCGTCCCGCCGGCATCGGCGCGGGCGAGCTCGCGCTGGACCAGCCCGACGTCGAGGTCGAGGAAGTGCATCGAGTGGGCGTCGATCCGGTTGGCGAGCACGTCGTCGAAGACGCCGCGCAGCGACGCCCGGGTCACCGGGCGGCCGCCCAGTCCGGCCACGACGTCGTACACCGAGGCCGGGAGGCGGCCCAGGGAGAGCCGGGTGTTCTGCGCGACGATCCCGCCGGCACCGACCGCGAATGCCTTCTCCACCACGATGACCCGCGACGCTCCGGCCAACGCGTCGCGCACCTCGGCGATCGGCCACGGCCGGAAGCAGGTGATCCCGAGGACACCGATCGCAATGCCCTCGGCGCGCATCTCGTCGACGACCTCCTCGATCGTGCCGATCACCGAGCCCAGCGCGAGGACGATGGTCTCCGCCTCCTCGAGGCGGTAGGGCTTGACCAGACCGCCGGTCGAGCGGCCGAAGACCGCCTCGAACGCCGCGGCGAGCTCGGGCACCACGTCGAGCGCCTGCACCTGCTTGGCGTGCATGAGGTACTTCACCTCGGTGAACGCCTCGGGACCCACCATCGCCCCGATCGACACCGGAGCCGCGGGGTCGAGCAGCTGCCGCGGCACGAACGGTGGCAGGAAGGCGTCGACCTGCGCCTGCTCGGGCAGCTCGACCTCCTCGACCGCGTGGGTCAGCACGAAACCATCGACGCAGACCATCACCGGCACCGAGAGGCGCTCGGCGAGCGCGAAGGCCTGGACGTGGAGGTCGACCGCCGCCTGGTTTGACTCGGCGAAGAGCTGGATCCACCCCGAGTCGCGCATCGACATCGAGTCGGAGTGGTCGTTCCAGATGTTGATCGGCGCCCCGATCGCCCGGTTGGCCACCGTCATCACGATCGGCAGCCCCAGCCCGGACGCGTTGAAGAGTGCCTCGGCCATGAACAGGATGCCCTGGCTGGCGGTGGCCGTGTAGGTGCGCGCACCGGCGGCCGAGGCACCGATGCAGGCGGACATGGCGCCGAACTCCGACTCCACCATGAGGTACTCGCACGGGCTCAGGTCACCGGTGCGGACCAGGTCGGAGAGCGCCTCGACGATGTGGGTCTGGGGTGAGATGGGGTAGGCCGCGATCACCTCGGGCCGGCAGAGCGCGACGGTCCGGGCCACCGCCTGGGAGCCCTCGATCTGGCTACGCATCGACCCGCTCCAGCTCGCGCAACACGTGGTCGTACGCCGCGCGGGCGGCCGCGACGTTGGCGTCACCGACCGAGCCGGGGAAGCGCTGGCGGATGGCGTCGGACACGGCGTCGATCGACACCTGGTGAGTCAGGGCCGCGAAGCCACCGAGCAGCGCCGTGTTGGGGAGTGGGCGGCCCAGGTGCTCTCGGGCGAGTGCGGTGGCGGGCACCGTGAGCATCCGCGAGGACTGCAGGTCCGCGGCGAGCCCGGCGATTCCGAGCTCCTCGAACGAGCGACCGGTGTTCACCAGCACGTAGCTGTCCGGTCCGAGCCCGTCGAAGACCTTGACCTGGTGCAGCAGCGTCGGGTCCTGGACCAGCACCGCGTCCGGGAGCTCGATCGGCTCGTGAATGCGGATCGGGCGTCGGTCGAGGCGGCAGAAGGCGACCACGGGCGCCCCCGTCCGCTCGGAACCGAAGGTCGGGAACGCCTGGGCGTGCCAGCCCTCGGCGAACGCAGCGACCGACAGCATCTCGGCCGCCGTCACCGCTCCCTGACCACCGCGGCCGTGGATCCTGATCTCGAACATGAGTCCTCCCGCTCCGGAACCTAGGTGGTGGCCCGACGGCCGGTCAGGGCCGTTCGGCCCCGCCCCTGTGGCCGTGCGGCAGGGGCGAGCTCGAGCAGGGTCGCGAGCTCCACCCGGAAGGCGGCGAGCAGTGCCTCGGGGTCCGCGACAGTGGCGGTGTCCACCTTGAAGCCCACGTGCACGAAGCCGTCGTAGGTGAAGATGCAGGTGCCCAGGGCCTGGTTGCCCGACTCGGGAGCCCAGCCGAGCATCGAGGTGATCCGGGAGCCGGCGAGGTGGCGCGCCGCCCTGGGTCCGGGCACGTTGGTGGTCACGCCGCTCGCCTTGTTGGCGAAGAAGTCCACCAGGTACCGCTCGAGCCGCGGGCCGGTACGCCCGATGCCACGGATCAGCCCGAAGGTCAGGGCGGCCTCAGGTGAGCCCTTGATCTCGTCCATCCGGCGCTTGGTCTCGGCGAGCCGGGCGAAGGGCGTCGCCAAGGCGGACGGCAGCACGAAGAGCACCAGCGCGAACCGGTTCCCCAGCTCCCGTGGGATCGGCTCGTCCAGTGGCCGGACGTTCACCGGCACCATGGTCGGGATGTCGACGGGCTCGTGGCCGTGCTCGCGGCCGTACGTCGCCAGAGCACCCGCCAGCGCTGCCACCAGCAGATCGTTGACGGTCGTGCCGGTCCGGTGACCCGCGTCCACGACCCCCGAGAGCGGGATCGGCGGCGCCCAGACCGCCCGCTTGCGGAGACCTGCAACCCCAGCGACGGCCGAGTCCGGGTTGCGGGTGAAGGTCAGCTTCGCCGCGATGTCCGCGGTCTGACGGGTGAGGGTGAACGCGTCGTCCACACCACCCGGGCTGATCAGGTGGGGCAGGTGCAGCAGCGCCGACCCCGCCAGCTCGGCGAGCTGGGCGCTCGTGTGCAGCAGGCCGGTCGACCCGGGTTCGCCCGACGCCACCTCGAGTGACTCACCGAGAAGGTCGTCCGCGAGGTCTGCGTCCGGATCCTCGTCGGTGAGGGAGAGCAGCACCCGGGTCAGCGCGATCCCGTCCGCCAGGGCGTGGTGCAGCCGCGTGTAGATGGCCGACCCCGCGCCGTACCCCTCGAGGAGATGGACCTCCCACAGCGGACGGTCCCGCTCGAGGGTCGTGCTGATGAACTGATTGACGTAGTCCTGCAGGGCGGCGTCACCGCCGGGCGCGGCCAGGGTGGCCCGCCGGACGTGCCGGTCGAGGTCGAAGTCCGGGTCGTCCTCCCAGTGCGGAAGGGCGCCCGGGAGCCTGGCGTCCACGGGACGTTGGCCGAAGACCGGGTAGCGGTCCAGGACCCGGCGCTGGAGCACCCGGAGGAAGCGCTCGGTGTCGAGGGGCGAGTCGAGCATCATCAGGCTCTCGATCACCATGGGGTTGGTGGGGCGGTCCATGTTGAGCCAGATGGCGTCGACCGGGTCGACGGGCCGACGACCCGGCGCGCTCTTCACCGGGTCTCCCCGCCGGTCACCGGCGCCGCGCCCCGGCACGTCCCGTGGTCCCACATGGCTCCTCCTCGTGTGCGCTCCCGTGTGGCCTGCTTCCACCGTGCGCGCTTGCCGGCCACCGGGACAGGGACCTCCGACCCCGGTCGAATTGCCGTTCAGCCCTCCGCGTCCGGCGCGCATTGGTCCCGGAGACCGGTGACCAACGGCTCGGGCGGTCGGCGCACCGGGTGGCAAGAGTGGCGGTGAACCACCCGCACCCGAGGGAGTAGCCATGGACCGACTGACCCCGCTCGCCGATGCCTTCCTGGAGGCGGAGGACGTCGACGATCACGCCGCCCTCGCGATCGGGTCGTTCGCGATCTTCGACGGACCGGCGCCCGACTTCGAGGAGGTCGTCAGGGTGATCGGCGGACGGGTACCGCTCATCCCCCGCTACCGCCAGCGGGTACGCCGGGTCCCGTTCGGGCTGGCCGCCCCCGCCTGGGTCGACGCCCCCGACTTCGACCTGCGCCACCACGTCCGTCACGCCGCGCTTCCGGCCCCCGGTGGTCCGGCCGAGATCGGCGAGCTCATGAGCCGGGTGATGTCCTTGCGGATGGACCGGTCCCGACCGTTGTGGGAGTACTGGATGTGCGAGGGGCTCCCCGGTGGCCGGTGGGCACTGCTCTCGAAGGTGCACCACTGCCTGGTCGACGGAGTGTCCGGCAGCGACCTCTACCACCTCGTGCTGGACCCCAGCCCCGTCCCGCGTCCGTCCGCGCCGGACGCCTGGACGCCTGCCGATCCGGTCTCGGCCCTGCGTTTCACCGCCGGTGGAGCCCGCGAGCTGCTCTCCTCGCCGGTGCAGGCGGCCGCCGGCCTCGGCCGGGCGCTGCGCACACCGCGCCAGCTAGCCCGCACCGCGCTGCGCTCGACCACCGGACTGCTCACCCTGGCCGGTGCGCTGCGCCCCGTCCACACCAGCTCCCTCGGCGGCAGGCTGGACGGCGTACGCCGCTATTCCTGGACGACCGTCTCGCTGGCCGACAGCCGCCCCGTGCGACGGGGCCTGGGGGTCACCGTGAACGACCTCGCCCTGTCCAGCGTGACCGGTGGCCTGCGCGCGCTCCTGCTCTCCCGCGGGGAGACACCGGACCGGCACGCGGTGCGCAGCCTGGTCCCGGTCTCGACCCGGGCGGCGGGGGACGAGTCGACACCCGACAACCAGGTCACGTTGATGCTGCCCTACCTGCCGGTGGAGGTCGCCGACCCCCGCGAGCGGCTTCTGGAGGTTCGCCGTCGGATCCAGCACCTGCGCGAGCAGCACGAGCCCGAGGCCGGCCAGAACATGACCACCCTGTCGGCCTACGGCCCGTTCCCCGCCGTCTCGTGGGGCCTGCGTCTCGGCCTGCGCTTCCCCCAGCACCAGATCACGGCCGTGACGACCAACGTGCCGGGTCCCCGGCAGCCGCTGTACGCCCTGGGTCGGGAGCTCCGGGAGATCCTTCCTTACGTCCCGATCGCGGACCGGGTGCGGATCGGCGTCGCCATATTCTCCTACCGGGACTCCCTGACCTTCGGAATCACCAGCGACCACGACACGACCGCCGACATCGAGGTGCTGACCGACGCCATCGCGGCTTCCTGGACGGAGCTGCTCGACGTGGTCCCGGCCTCCGGGTGACGGCTGCGCGGGGCGCCACACGGTAGCGTTCCGGCCATGGCAGATCGTCCCGCGGGAAGCGGCGGACCCGAGGACGGGACCCCCGAGTACAACTGGCTCTACGGCGGACGGGGTGGTGCCCCGCCGCCGGACGCCGACCCGACCCGGGCTGTGCCCCATCAGCCACGGCCCGAGGAGACCCGCGTCATGCCGACCGTTCCGCGTGACTCAGGCGGCCCGACGCCGCCCCGCCCCGTCAGCCGGGCTACGCCACCGCCGGTCTCGCCCCCGCCGCCGGGCTCGTCGGGGGGCTCGTCGGGCAGCTCGCGCGGCTTCCGTCGGCCGCGCTTCCGGGTCCGCTGGATCTTCGCGCTGGTCCTGCTCTACCTCGCCTACCTGGTGTTCGTGCCGTTCTACGCCTGGCACAACGTGCACCAGGTCGCCTGGGAGCCGTCCGGGAAGCGCCCCGCCGACCAGCCCGGCACGACGTACCTGCTCGTCGGCAGCGACTCCCGCGCCGGCCTGAGCGCGGCCGAGCGCAAGAAGCTCGGGACGGGCAACGCCGTCGGGCAGCGCACCGACACGATCATCCTGCTGCACACGGGCAGTGGCCCGAACCTGCTCATGTCGATCCCCCGGGACTCCCTGGTCAACATCCCCGGTCACGGCACGACGAAGATCAATGCGGCGTTCGCCTACGGCGGCCCCAAGCTGCTGGTGCGCACCCTCGAGGCCGACACCGGCATCCGGATCGACGACTACGTCGAGATCGGGTTGGGCGGACTCGCGGGCGTGGTCGACGCCGTCGGCGGGATCACGATCTGCCCGACGACCGACATGAAGGACAAGCTCGCCAACCTCGACGTCAAGAAGGGGTGCCAGGAGGCCGACGGCACGACCGCGCTCGGCTATGCCCGGTCGCGGCACACCTCGAACATCGGCGACATCGACCGGGTCAAGCACCAGCGCGAGGTCGTCTCCGCGGTCGGCGACAAGGTGGTCTCGCCGTGGACAGTCCTCAACCCGCTGCGCTACTGGAACCTGCTGACCGCGATCCCCGACTTCTTCGCGTTCGGCGAAGGCACCTCGGTGGTCCGGGCGGGCCTGTGGGCCTCCGCGATGACCCACGTGAACGGCACGAACGGACTCAGCTGCGTGGTCCCGATCTCCGACCTCGCCGTGCACTGGGACCCGACCCGGAGCAAGCAGATGTTCAAGCTGATCATCGAGGACAAGACCTCCGACATCCCCAAGTCCCTGTGCACGCCCACGGGACTCCCGAAGGCGGTCACCGGGTGAGCGCCTACGAGACCCTCGACTGGGCGGTCGAGGCAGACGGCATCGCCACCCTGACGCTCAACCGCCCCGACGCCCTCAACGCCTTCGACCTCACCATGGCCCGCGAGCTGGAGCGGGTCTTCCTGACCGACGCGCGCGCCGACGAGGTCCGCGCCGTGGTCGTGACCGGTGCCGGCCGCGCGTTCTGCGCCGGCATGGATCTGTCGGCCGACGGCAACGTCTTCGGCCTCGACGAGTCGGTGCGGCCCACGCCCGCCGAGCTGCGCGACCACCTCACCGAGGAGCCCTTCCACACCGGGGTCCGCGACACCGGGGGCCGGGTGACGCTGGCGATCCACGCGCTGCCCAAGCCTGTCATCGGTGCCATCAACGGCGCCGCCGTCGGCATCGGCGCGACGATGACGCTGGGCATGGACATCAGGCTGGCCTCGACGAAGGCCCGGATCGGCTTCGTCTTCGGGCGGCTCGGCATCGTGCCCGAGGCCTGCTCGAGCTGGTTCCTGCCGCGGATCGTCGGCATCCAGCAGGCCCTCGAATGGGTCTACTCCGCGGAGATCTTGACCGCGGAGGCGGCGTACGCCGGCCGGTTGGTGCGCTCGTTGCACGAACCCGAAGACCTGTTGCCGGCGACCTACGACCTCGTCAGATCGTTCGTGGTCGGCCGTTCGCCGGTGGCCCTGGGGCTGGCCAAGCAGCTGCTCTACCGCA
>JBKJLD010000027.1:0-23244 GCA_046597165.1 Nocardioides sp. | reverse complement strand
TGGGCGACGAAGGGGCGCTGCGGCTCGCCGAGCTGGGACAACCGCTGGTCGCCCGCGCCCTGGAGAACGGCGCGTTCCCCGACGGTGTGTTCTCCGCGGGCTGACCGCAGCGGCTCTGCCTGCACCCCCGCCTCGGCTCAGCAGTAGTCCGCTTGCGGATCTTCGCGTAGATGCCGGTGGTGGGTCGAGTACTTGCGCGTATTCGCGCGCCCCACAACCTGCGTCTATCCGCCGCCTTTGCCCGGGACGTCGTCGATGTCGCTTGCCCGCGCGCGAGCGGAGTGACGCAGGTGATCAGCTCCCTCGACCAGGTCTGAGCGTGTGATCGAACGCGAAGCACTTCCACGAGCGGGGCTTCGCAAGCTACGTCTTCGCCCTGCTGCAGTGAGCGGGACCGGGTGAGCAATTCGTTGGCGGTGGTTTGACGTGACCCTCTGACCAGGAGACCTCCATGTGGGGTGGGTCTGGCGCTCAGGCGCTGCCATCGCTGTGGTGAAAACGTGCCCCGAACTCGACCGCCGCCACGACGTCACGGTGCTCGTGGCGGCGTCGATGCTCAGCTAAGTCGCACCGTCGCACCGAGGCGGCTGAGCACCCGCTTGAGCAGCACGTGGACCGTGTGGGCCCTGGCGTCGTAGGACCAGGTTCGGACCCGACGTCCGTCTACCCGCACACTGGCGGGCCGATCGACGGCGAGCACGCGGAGCTCCCAGCTACGCGCCCACAGGGCTTCCTTGAAGCCGCCGCGTGCGCGTCCGATCCGCACGGTCACCGTGCCGTTCTTCCGCCGCTGGTTGAAGGAGGTCCGCGTGAAGGCCCCCCGCTCGTAGGCGAAGCCGGCGCCGGCATCGTCGTACAACTGACCGCGGCCGCGTTGTCCCGGGTAGGCGGTGAGCACCATCCGCTTCCTTGGGGCCAGGCCCGCGCCCGCTCCCAAGCGGTGGCCAGGCAGCACCGATCCGGCCCGCACCAGGACCGGGATGCGGTTCAACCCGACCTTGACGGTCGTGACTGCGGGCCCACGCAGGCGCCGGCCCGTGGTGCGCTCGACCCACTGCCCCGGCGGCACCCACAGCCGCACCGAGACGCGAGTGCCCGGTGTCGTCACGGGCGCGACCACGAGGTCGCGGCCGAAGGTGAACTGGGTGGGGTGCTGGTAGGCGGCCTGCTGGCGAGGCCAGCGCAGGTACAGCGGCCCGGACATCGGCAGACCGGTGTCCACTGCTCGACGAGCCGCGGTGTAGGTGTAGGGAACGAGCTCGCCACGCAGCTGCAGGGCCTTCGTCGCGGCCCTGCGGGTCTGGCCGTCGTACTCCCAGGGGAGACGCTTGCCGTGGTTGGAGTGCAGCCGGTCGAGCGGCTGGAACGTGCCGAGCTGCAGCCAACGGACGTAGAGGTCGTCGGAGAGCGGTGCGCCCGCCTGCGCGGCGGCCACGGCGTTGCACTGCCCCGCCTGCGGCTCGCCGTTGAAGCTGCCGATGTCGTGGGTCACATAGGGCATGCCGATCGCGGCCTCGGCTGCAGTGTGCTCGGCCTCGAACGCCAACATCTTCCAGGTAGCGCAGGTGTCACCGGTGAAGTGGATAGCGCTGCGGTGCTCGGCCAGGGCGCCCGTCCCCCCGGCGCCGACGCTGCGGTCGCCGTAGGAACCGTCGTTCCGGTACTCCCCACCGATCCGCGAGGGCGCCGGCCACCGGGTGTGCAACCCCCGGTTGTAGTCGGCGTACTGCGAGTTGATCCAGGTGTCGGGGCTGAGCCCGGGGGCGTCCGCGGCGCCCTCGGCCTCACAGCACCAGTCGAGCCAGAACGCGTCGATCCCGGTGGCAGCGAGCCTGTCGTGGAGGTCGAAGTACGCCGTGAGCTGCCGTGCGTCGGTCCAGTCGAACACGTGGCACTCGCCGGTGGTGTCGGCCTGGATGGGCCGGCAGCCCTGGTCCGACTCGAGTCCGCCTGCCGCCTCGTTGGTGGTCTCGAACTGAGGGTCATTGCTGCTGATCGAGGGGTGGATGTTCGCGATCAGGGCGATGTCACGACGGTGGGCCCAGTCCACGAAGGCGTCTGGGTCGGAGAACAGGTCCCTGTTCCAGTCCCACCCGTTCCAGGCGAAAGCCCGGCCGGGCTGACCCACCGTGTTGGTGGCCAAGGCCGAGCCGATCGGGTCGTTCTCGCGCTTGAAGTCGGTGTCGAGCGAGAGGGTGTCCAGCGGCACCCGCTCCTTCTCGAAGCGCATCACCAGAGCGTGGAACTCGTCCTCTGTGTAGGCGAAGTACTTCGAGAACCACACGCCGAACGCGTTTCGAGGCAACAACGGAGCGGCACCGGTCAGCGTGCGCAGGTCGGCGAGGGCTCGACGGAAATCGTGTCCGTAGGCGAAGGCGTACCAGTCCCGATAGGTGCCGTCACGCTGCGGCCGGACGCGGAAGCCGGGGTCCTGGTCGACCAGCAGCGCGGTGTCGCTGTCGTCGACGACATACCAGCCCTCTCGAGTCAGGATGCCGTTGTTGAGCGGCTCCCGCCCAGAGGAGAGATCCAGCCCCCGCGTCCATCCGCCGAGGAACGAGTGCTTGGCGTCCGGACCGGGACGCACGTTTCGCGATGTCGTGCCATCGCGGAAGTTGAGGACGAGATTGCCGGCGCTGAAGTCGCGACCCCGCCGCCAGCGCAGCTCGACCTGGCTGGTCCGGATCACCCGCCAGGCGCCCTCTACTTCGGAGGTGAACCGCGGCGCCACGCCCAGGCCGTCGATCGAGCGGTCCGGCACGGTCATGGTCGGCGTGTTCTCGAAGCGGCCGTCGGCGGCGTACTCCATCCGGATCAGGGTGGGCGTGATGACCTGGAAGCGAGAGTGCCCGTCGATGACGGCGCGGTCCTGGGGCTGGGCCTCTGGCGCCGCCTCGGCCGATGGGCCGGCGATGAGCAGAGTCGCGGCAAGAGCCAGGGTCATCAGGATACGCATGGCGCTCACTTTAGGTCCGCCACAGCCTCGCGCAGGTGGTCCCCCTCGAGGGGACGTCGCCGAGTCTCGGCCGTCTGCGGAGTGCGAAAAGTGCTGCGCTCGCCGCAGGTGGCGCGGGTCAGCCTGGACATGTCGACGGCGCTCGCCAGTGCCCGGTAGCCAGCGGGTGAGAAGTGCAGGTGATCGCCACCGTCGTACCGGGGCTTGATCCTGCTGGTGTCGCGAGGATCCCGCACGGCCGCATCGAAGTCGATGACGCCATCGGAGAGGTGTTGGTTACGGATCCACCTGTTCACCTCGCGCCGCAGGTCGTCAGCCGACTCGTTGCCGTACGTAGGAACGATCATGGCGCCGGAAGGAGCGATAGTGCCCAAGGAGATCTGGACTCCCGCTCGATGGGTTCGACGGATCAACCGGCGATATCCGTGGATCAACTGCTCGGCGGTGACGCCGCCCTCCAGGCTGTAGGTCACGGGAATGTCATTCATCCCCGCGTGTCCCTGGCCGATGTCGTTGATGCCCTCGAGCACCACCACTTCGGTCACTCCAGCCTGTGAGAGGGCATCGATGGCGTAGCGCTTCAGGGCACTGGGGCCGCCCTGTGACTGAAGGCCGTCGGAAAGGACGCGATTGCCTCCGATGCCCGAGTTGAGCACCGAGAGCGGGATCCCACGTCGGTCGAGCCGGCGCTGCAGGAAGTCCGGGTAGCGCACGTTCTTGTCCACGGTTGCCAGGTCTTCACTGACAACGTCGGAGTCGCCCTGGAAGCCGTCGGTGATCGAATCGCCGAACGTCACGATGGACCCGGTGCTTCGGGGAGACCGGACGTCGATGCCGGCCAGGAAGTACCAACCGGTGGAGGTGCCGTTGACCTCCGATGTCTCGGTGAAGGCCCCTCCGTCCATGTCGGCGGCTTGGTTGCCAGATCCCACCGGCGACAGGTAGCTCGTCTGGCGGGTGATGTAGTGCTCGGTCGGAGAAGTGATGACGTCCGGAACGACCACAGTGATGGCAGCGGGCGAGAAGGACCGGATCCGGACCGAGACGGTGTCGCTGACGGCGTCTTCGCCGGCAGGGATCGTGACGGTCGGTTGGCCGTCGAAGGTCACCGGACGCAGTGAGCCTGCGACCACCGAGGGACCTTCCTTCTGCCTGGCGATGGTGACGGGTCCCAGCGTGATGGGGTTCTCGCCGAACCGGTTGGTCAGACGGATTCGTAGCCGGTTGCCAGACAGGTGCGGCGTCACGATCATGCGCAGGCTCTGCTCGGCGAGCACCAGCCGACTGACGCCGCCGTCGCTCGGTGCTGCGGCCCAGGACCCGACCCAGTGCTTGCCCGCACAGCCAGTGTTCGCGAGGTGCAGAGGCGAGGTCGCCGCCGCAGGTTGCCAGGCCACCGGCGCCGACCCCGGGCTCACCAGTGCCACTGCCATGAGGAGCGCTGGCGCCGTCGCGCGAACCCGTCTGATCATGGCGAGGCCCCTCGGCCGCGACGATGGTGGTCGACAACGCGTCAGTCGGTGGGATCGCATGTAGATGTAACGGCGGGTGTAACACGGAGTTACGGTCAGTCTCGACGACCGCCCGTTGACGTCTCCCGGCGCGCTCGAGGCAGGGGGAGTCGGCTCGCGTCAGTGCTGAACCGCGAACAACCGCCAGGTATCGGGGATGCCCTTGAGGACGTGTTCGCCACGCTCGTCGAACGCGATGCCGGATCCAGCCACGAGGTCCTTGACGGTGCCGGAGACCATCACCTCACCGGTCCCTGCCAGCGCGCTGACCCTGGCCGCGATGTGTACGGCGATCCCGGCGACGTCGCCGTTACCGACCAGGTCGACCTCGCCGGTGTGCAGCCCAATACGCACCTCGACTCCCAGGTGCCGCACCGCCTCCGTGACCGCGAGACCGCACCGGATCGCCCGGGCAGGGCCGTCGAAGGTTGCCAGCATTCCGTCGCCGAGCGTCTTCACCTCTCGCCCGCGGTGTCGGTCGAGCTCGCGCCGGATGGCCTTGTTCTGCTCCTCGAGGAGGTCGTGCCAGGCCCGGTCTCCCATCGCCGATGCCCGCTTGGTGGAGTCGACGATGTCGGTGAACATGATGGTCGCCAGCACTCGGTCGACCTCGGTGGTTCGACGCACTCCCGTCAGGAACTCTTCGACCTCGTCCATGGCGGCGTCGCTGTCGCCGGCGTACATGGCGTGGTCGATCCCGTCGAGTTCGACGTAACGGGCACCGGGAATCTGTGTCGCCATCCACTCCGACCCGTGGCGATTCACGGCCCGGTCGCCGACGCGGTGCATGAGCAGGGTCGGGACGTTGATCGCCGGCAGGATGGAGCGGACGTCGATGTCGAGAAACATCATGAAGCTCTGTTCGAGCATGGCCGGCGTCGCGCCGTACCGCATGAGCTTGCCGAACTGATCGACGGCCCGTTGGTCGTCAGCGAGGCTGGGGGCCATCACCTCGAGCATGGCGCCGTCGTACACATGGGGAGCCATCTCGAGGGACGACTCGAGCAGCGCGTCGGCAGGCGTGGCCCAGGGGTAGTCGGGCGCCCAGGTCGAGCGGGCCATTCCTCCGTAGAGGACGAGCGCCGACGTGAGTTGAGGATGTGTCGCGGCGAACAGGGCCGACATCGGCACACCCTCGGACACGCCCAGCAGCGCCGCCCGCTCGGACCCGGCCGCCTCCATGACGGCACGCACGTCGTCGATCCGATCCTCCAGCGTCGGTGCGCCGACGACCGGATCCGACAGCCCCGTCCCGCGCTTGTCAAAGAGGATCAGCCGGGCGAAGGAGGCCAGCCGCTGGATCAGGTGCACTGCTCCCGGGAACTCCCAAATGAGCTCGACGTGGGAGATGAAGCCGGGGACATAGACGATGTCGAACGGCCCGTCGCCGACGACCTGGTAGGCGACGGAAACGTCGCCGGAGCGGGCGAACTGGGTGCGTGGCTGGGCGATCACGGCCACAACTGCTGACGGCGCGAGGCACTCATAGGGCTCATCCTGCACCCCAAGTGACCGTCGTGCGCCGACGACGCGGCAGGCGACCTGGACCGGATGGCTCTCCGCGGCGATCACCTCGATGGCCGCGTACCGCCTTTGGGCCGGGCTCCTGCTTCAAGAGCCGAATCGCGCGGCGGCTCACGGCAAGCTCGGTCTCGAGCTCGGCGATCCTCGTCTTGGCCTTTGCGTTCTCGCCGTTCTCGGCCGCAGTGCGGCCGGGTTGCAGGCCTCGGTCGATGCGGGCCCCCTCGAGCAGGTCGAGGACCTTACGTCGGATCAGACACCGCAATCCAGAAAGGCAGACGCCGTAGAACCCGGGACAGCAGAGCCTCCACAAGACCCAGTGCGATTCAGCCGTGGGCGGTCTGGTCTCCCTGGTCAGAAGGGAGGTGGTGGTTCGGACGTGCAGTTTCCACGACATGGCGATAGCGAATCTGGCGCGGCTGCTGGACTGCGTAGCCCTCTGAGTCAGGTCCTGACACTGGACCAGGCTGAGCGAACGCGGCGCCACCTGTGTTCTTGCACCCCCCTGCATCACAGTGAGCGGAATGCCACACCGCTCAGAGCGAGGTCGGCCGCGGCTGGCGGATGATCTTGCGGCGCAGGGTCACCCGGCGTACGCCGTCGGCGCCGATCTGGACCCGGTCCAGCTCCCAGCCGCCGATCTCGGCCCGCTCGACGAGCAGCCGGGTCACGACGTTGCGGGAGAACTCCCTCGACAGCGTCAGCCGCTCGAACTCCCACTCGACGCCGCGGTTGACCGGCCGGCTCCGGGCGTGCGCGCTCATGTCAGTCGGCGGACACGTCGTCGAGAGCCTCGACGATCTCCGGGGGCAGGGTCAGCTCCTCCACGCCGAGGGCGCTGCGCAGCTGCACGGCCGTCCGCGCGCCGAGGACCGGTGCGGTGACGCCCGGGCGGTCGCGCACCCAGGCGAGTGCCACCTCGGTGGGGGTCCAGCCGAGCCCGTCGGCGGCGCGGGCGACTGCCTCGACCACCTGGGCGGAGCGCTCGTTGAGATAGGTCGCGACGAAGCTCGCGAAGTGCGACGACGCGGCGCGTGAGTCGGAGGGCGTTCCGGTGCGGTACTTCCCGGTCAGCACCCCACGGCCCAGCGGGGACCAGGGCAGGACACCGAGTCCGAGGGCTGCGGCAGCCGGGAGCACCTCGTGCTCGACCGCCCGGTTCAGCAGGGAGTACTCCACCTGGGTCGAGGCCAGTGGAGCCCGGCCCGGGACCGCGCGCTGCCAGGTCGCGGCCTGGGCGGTCTGCCAGCCGGCGTAGTTCGAGATCCCGACGTACGACGCGCGGCCACTGCTGACGGCCTGGTCGAGGGCGCTCAGCGTCTCCTCGAGAGGGGTGTCGTCGGACCAGATGTGCACCTGCCACAGGTCGACGTGGTCGACGCCGAGCCGCTTGAGCGAGGTGTCGAGGGTGGAGAGGAGGTGACCGCGGCCGACGTTGTACTCCCGCGTCCCGCGGCGGGCGCTGATGCCCGCCTTGGTGGCCAGCACGATCTCGTCGCGGGCGACCACGTCACCGATCAGAGTGCCGATCAGCTCTTCGGAGGCGCCGTTGCCATAGCCGGCAGCGGTGTCCAGGAAGGTCCCGCCGGCCTCGGCGAAGGCGATCAGCTGGTCGCGGGCCTCGTGCTCGTCGGTGTCACGGCCCCACGTCATCGTTCCCAGGCCGAGCCGGGACACCTTGAGCCCGGTCGCTCCGACAGACCGCTGTTGCATGGCGCCAAAGTTAGCGGGCGACGTCGTGCGGAGTGCCTGCGGCTCGCCGTAGCACGTGCTGCGTACTCTGTTCCCCGGCAGTCCTACCCCCGGGAATCCCTTCTGAAAGCCAGGCGATGAACTACTTCGACGCTGTCATCCTCGGCATCGTGGAGGGGCTCACCGAGTTCCTCCCCGTCTCCAGCACCGGCCACCTCACCATCGTCGAGAAGATGCTGGGTCTCGACCTCGCCGACCCGGCGGTGACCGGCTTCACCGCCGTCATCCAGATGGGCGCGATCGCTGCGGTCATCATCTTCTTCTTCAAGGACATCTGGAACATCGCCCGGGCGTGGGTGCTCGGGCTGGTCAAGCCGGAGTACCGCGGGCACCGCGACCACCGGATGGGCTGGTACGTCATCGCCGGCACCATCCCGGTCGGCATTGCCGGACTGCTGCTCAAGGACGTCATCACCGGAGACCTGCGCTCGCTGTGGGTCGTGGCCGCGGGCCTGATCGGCTGGAGCGCGGTGATGTGGTTCGCCGAGCGGATCGCCCGCCAGGACCGAGGCGAACGCGACCTCGGCCTCGTCGACGCGATCGTCGTGGGTGTCGTCCAGATCGCCGCACTCGTGCCGGGAGTCTCGCGCTCCGGCGCCACGATCTCCGCCGGCCTCGTGCGCGGCCTGGACCGCGTGACCGCCACCCGGCTGAGCTTCTTCCTCAGCATCCCGGCGCTGCTGGCCGCCGGCCTCTTCGAGATGAAGGACGCCCTGGGCGGCTCGATCGGCGTGGGTCAGACCATCGTCGGCACCGTGGTCGCCTTCGTCGTCGCGTACGCCGCCATCGCCTGGCTGCTGCGCTTCCTGGCCAGCCACTCGATCGTGGCGTTCGTGCCCTACCGCGTCGTGCTTGGCCTGGTCCTGATCGGGCTGCTGGCCACCAACACGATCAGCGCCTCCTGACTCACAGCCACCCGGACTTCTTGAAGAAGACCCACAGGCCCGCCGAGAGCACGACCATCAGCGCGAGCGAGAAGGGGTAGCCGTAGTACCACGCCAGCTCGGGCATGTGGTTGAAGTTCATGCCGTAGACCCCCGCCACCAGGGTCGGCACCGCCACCAGGCCCACGCCGGCTGAGATCTTGCGCATGTCCTCGTTCTGCCGGACCTGGATCCCGGCGAGGTGCGCCTCGAAGGCCGTCGAGAGCAGGCTGTCGAGGTTGTCGACGATCTCCGCCGCCCGGGTGAGGTGGTCCGCGACGTCACGGAAGAAGGGGACGGCTGCCTCCTCGATGCCGGTCACCTCGCCCGAGGCGAAGCGCCGCAGTGGCTCGCGCAGTGGCAGCACCGCGCGGCGTACCTCAGCGATTTCCCGCTTGAGGGTGTAGATCCGCACCGAGTCGTTGGTGCGGGCGGGAGAGAAGACCGACTCCTCGACCTCGTCGACGTCCTCCTCCAGTGACTGGACGACGCTGATGTACTCGTCCACCACCCGGTCGCACACGGCGTAGACCACCGCCGAGGGGCCGTGGGTGAGCACGGACTCGTCCGACTCGAGGTAGTGACGGGCCGAGCGCAGCTCCGAGCCCGACCCGTGGCGCACGGTCACGATGAAGTCGGCGCCCACGAAGATGTGGATCTCACCGGTCTCGACCGCGTCCTGCTCGTCGACGTACCAGAGCGACTTGAGGATCAGGAAGAGGCTGTCGCCGTAGCGCTCCAGCTTGGGCCGCTGGTGGGCGTGGACCGCGTCCTCCACCGCGAGCGGGTGCAGCCCGAACGCCTCGGCGACCTCACCCAGCTCGTCCTCGGTGGGCTCGTGGAGGCCCAGCCAGACGAAGTCCTGCTTGCCCTCGGCCAGGGCACGCAGCTGGCGCAGGTCCCGGGTGTCGGTGTCGATGAGGACCCGGGTGCCTTGGCGGTAGAGCGCGCAGTCGACGATCACGAGCCGAGGCTAGTCGCACTAGGCTCGCCGACATGGCAACCGTCATCTTCGTGCGACACGGCCGGACCACCGCGAACGCCACCGGAGTGCTGGCCGGGCGCACCCCCGGCGTCAAGCTCGACGACACCGGGCAGGGTCAGGCCGAGCGAACCGCCGAGCGACTGGGGCCGGTGCCGCTCGCGGCCGTCGTCAGCAGTCCCCTCGAACGCTGCCGCCAGACCGCCCGGATCATCGTCGCCGCCCAGGCCGCGACGCTTCGGGTCGCCAGCGAGCGCGGGGTCACCGAGTGCGACTACGGCGAGTGGCAGGGCCGGACCCTCAAGGAGCTCTCCAAGGAGAAGCTGTGGTCCACGGTGCAGACCCAGCCCTCGGCCGCGGCCTTCCCGGGCGGCGAGTCGCTCGGCGCGATGCAGGCCCGGGCCGTGGCCGCCGTGCGCCGCCACGACGCGGCCGTCGAGGCCGAGCACGGGCCCGGCGCGGTGTGGGTCGTGGTCAGCCACGGGGACATCATCAAGTCGCTGCTCGCCGACGCCCTCGGCCTGCACCTCGACCTGTTCCAGCGGATCAACGTCGACCCCGCCTCGGTTTCCATCGTGCGCTACACCTCCAGCCGGCCCTACGTGCTCTCCACCAACACCCACGCCGGGGACCTGTCGTGGCTGGCGCCCAAGCCCGGCCGCAAGGCCCGTCGTACGACGGACGCGGCCGTGGGTGGCGGCACCGGACCCGACCACCCTTCGTCCGGCTCTTCGGCCCGCGCCTAGGGTTGTCCCATGGCTCCCCTCGTCCATGACTTCGACCCGCCGGAGCGTTTCGTCGCGGGCACCGTCGGCCCCCCCGGCCAGCGCACCTTCTTCCTGCAGGCGCGCTCCGGCACCCGACTGGTCAGCATCGCCCTGGAGAAGCAGCAGATCGCGGCGCTGTCCGAGCGGATCGACGAGCTGCTCGACGAGGTGATGACCAACGACGTCACCCGGCACACCGTCCCCGCCGTCGCCCCGCTGGGTCTGGAGGACTCCGAGCCCCTCGAGCAGCCGATCGTGGAGGAGTTCCGCGGCGGCACCATGACCCTGTCGTGGGACCCGCAGGAGGAGCGGGTCATGATCGAGGTCTTCCCCTTCACCGAGGCGGCGGTCGTCTCGCCCGACCAGCTCGACGAGGAGCTCGAGGAACCCGATCCGGACGAGATCTTCCGGGTGCGGATCACCGCCGGCGTGGCCCGGGCGTTCGTGAAGCGGACCGGCCAGGTCCTCGAGGCCGGCAGGCCGAGCTGCCCGTTCTGCGGGAACCCCATCGACCCCGACGGCCACCTGTGCGTGCGCGCCAACGGGTTCCGCCGCCGCGACCCATGAGCCTGACTGCCGACCTGCGTGAGGGCGAGCTGGTCCTGCACGGTCGGATCATGCCGGCCTCCAACGCCACCTTCATCGGTGAGATCGGCGGGCCCGACGGCGTCCGGGTCGTCTACAAGCCGGTCCGGGGCGAGCGGCCGCTGTGGGACTTCCCCGAGGGCACGCTGGCCGGCCGCGAGGTCGCGGCGTACCTCGTCTCCGAGGCGTTCGGCTGGGACGTCGTCCCCGAGACCTGGCTGCGCGACGGCCCGCACGGGCCGGGCATGGTCCAGCGGTGGCAGGAGCCCGACGAAGAGCAGTCCGCGGTGACGCTGGTGCCCGAGGGCGAGGTCCCGCCCGGCTTCTGCCACGTCTTCGACGGGCTGGACGGTCACGACCAGCCGATCTCGCTGGTGCACGAGAACTCGGCACCGCTGCGGCGGATGGCGATCTTCGACGTCGTCGTCAACAACGCCGACCGCAAGGGCGGCCACGTGCTCGAGATGACCGACGGGCACCGCTATGGCGTCGACCACGGCGTCACCTTCCACGTCGAGCCCAAGCTCCGCACGGTGCTCTGGGGCTGGCTCGACGAGAAGCTGAGCGCCGAGGAGATCGCGGTCGTCCAACGTGTCCGCGGCGCCCTCGCCGGCGACCTCGGGGCCGCGCTCTCCGCGCACCTGACCCCGCTGGAGGTGGACTGCATCGCCCGCCGCTGCGACCGGCTGGTCGCCAAGGGCGCCATGCCGGCGCCCCGGGGGGAGTGGCCGGCCATCCCGTGGCCGCCCTTCTGAACCCCGGTGGCTAGGCTTCGGCGCATGCGTACGTGGCCTGCACCGGAGATCCCTCACCTGCCCACCCCGGGCCCGGCCGTGGCCATCCACGACACCGCGACCGGGGCCCTGGTCACCACCGACCCACAGGGTGTCGCCCGGGTCTACGTCTGCGGCATCACGCCGTACGACGCGACCCACATCGGCCACGCCGCGACGTACGTCGCCTTCGACCTGCTCAACCGCGCCTGGCGCAACGCCGGCCACGAGGTCACCTACGTCCAGAACGTCACCGACGTGGACGACCCGCTGCTCGAGCGGGCCACGCAGGTCAACGTCGACTGGGTCGAGCTGGCCGAGCGCGAGACCGAGCTGTTCCGCCAGGACATGACCGCGCTGCGGGTGATCCCGCCCGCGCACTACATCGGAGCGGTGGAGTCGATCCCGCTGGTCATCGAGCTCATCGTGCGGCTCCAGGCCGCCGGCGCTGTCTACCGGGTCGAGGGCGACCTCTACTTCTCGGTGACCGCCGACCCTGCGTTCGGTGCGGTCTCCGGCTGGGACCGCGACGAGATGCTGCGAATCTTCCCCGAGCGCGGCGGCGACCCCGACCGCCCGGGCAAGCAGGACCCGCTCGACTGCGTCGTGTGGCGCGGCGAGCGTCCCGGCGAACCGTCGTGGGACAGCCCGTTCGGCAAGGGGCGCCCCGGCTGGCACATCGAGTGCACCGCGATCGCGGGCGAGTACCTCGGCGCCACCTTCGACGTCCAGGCCGGTGGCAGCGACCTGGTCTTCCCGCACCACGAGATGGGCGCCGGACATGCCCAGGTGGCGGCCCCCGGAGCGCCGTTCGCCAAGGCGTACGCGCACGCGGGCATGGTCGCCTACGACGGCGAGAAGATGTCGAAGTCCAAGGGGAACCTTGTCTTCGTGTCGGCCCTTCGCAACAGCGACGTCGACCCGATGGCGATCCGGCTGGTGCTCCTGCGCCACCACTACCGCTCCGACTGGGAGTGGACCGACGCGCTGCTCTGGGACGCCACCGACACCGTCGAGCGCTGGCGCAAGGCCCTCTCGCTGGGCGCCGGCGCCCCGGCCGAGCCGGTGGTCGAGGAGATTCTCGCCGCCCTCGCCGACGACCTGGACGCGCCGCGGGCCGTGGCAGCCGTGGAGGCCTGGGTCGCCGCCACGCTCGGCACCGATGGTCTTGCGGACACCAGCGACCGCGAGGCGGCCGTCACGATGGTGCGGGTGCTGGACGCGGCGCTGGGACTCTCCCTCTAGACCTCTAGGCGGGGCCGGGCTCCTCGTCGCCGCGCCTCTTGAGGTAGCGCTCGAACTCCCGCGCGATCGCCTCGCCCGACGCCTCGGGCAGGTCGGTGGTGTCGCGGGTCTCCTCGAGAGCTCGCACGTAGTCGGCGATGTCCTCGTCCTCCTCGGCCAGCTCGTCGACGCCGCGCTCCCACGCGCGGGTGTCCTCGGGCAGGTCACCGAGCGGGATGCTGACCTCGAGCAGCTCCTCCAGCTGGCCGATCAGCGCCAGAGTCGCCTTGGGGCACGGTGGCGCGGCGACATAGTGCGGCACCGCCGCCCAGTAGGAGACCGACGGGATGTCGAGGCGGACGCAGGCATCCTGGAAGACCCCGACGATCCCAGTGGGACCTTCGTAGGTCGACTGCTCGAGCTTGAGACGGTCGACCAGCTCGGGCTCGGTCGCCGTGCCGGTCACGGGAATCGGTCGCGTGTGGGGCGTGTCGGCCAGCAGCGCCCCGAGGGTGACGACCAGCTCGCCACCGAGGTCGTCGCAGGCTGCGAGCAGCTCCGCGCAGAACTGGCGCCAGCGCATGTTGGGCTCGATGCCCCGGATCAGGATCACGTCGCGGTCCAGGTCGGGGGGAGAGGCCACCGCGATCAGGGTGCTCGGCCACGTGAGTCGGCGATGTCCCCGCTCGTCGGTGCCGACCATGGGGCGGTTCACCTGGAAGTCGTAGAACTCCTCCGGGTCGATCGAGCCGACGGTGCGGGCATCCCACACCTTGATCAGGTGGTCAACCACGGAGGAGGCCGCGTCCGCGGCGTCGTTCCAGCCCTCGAAGGCGGCGATGACTATCGGGTCCACCAGGTCGGGAGCATCCACGATCTCGATCACCTGTCCACCCTAGTCACCGGGCGGTCCCCTGCGCGCACGCCGGGCCTGCGGGAGGGGTCCCGGGGATTTCGTGGTGCCCCGCCGCCGATGTCACGATGCGGGAACACGGTCCACGTTGTGGACGCCCTCCCTAGGCTGGACCCAGTGGCTGTTGCCACGAGAGGAGTCACGTTGTCCCCGTCCCCGGAAGCCGCCCCGCGGCCCGACGCCACCGAGATCCTGACCACGCTCCTGAGCACGCGGATCCTGGTGCTGGACGGTGCCATGGGCACCCTGATCCAGGGCTTCATGCCTGGTGAGGCCGAGTTCCGCGGAGAGCGCTTTGCCGACTGGGATCGTGACGTCAAGGGCAACAGCGACCTGCTCAACCTGACCCAGCCCGAGATGATCGGCTCGATCCACCGCCAGTACCTAGAGGCCGGCGCCGACATCCTCGAGACCAACACCTTCACCGCCACCTCGATCGCCCAGGCCGACTACGGCATGGAGGACCTCGCCTACGAGATCAACCTCGCCGGCGCCCGGATTGCGCGCGCGGCCTGCGACGAGTTGTCGACCCCGGAGTGGCCGCGGTTCGTGGCCGGTTCCCTCGGGCCCACCAACCGGACCGCCTCCATCTCGCCCGACGTCAACGACCCGGCCGCCCGCAACGTGAGCTACGAGGAACTGGTCGCGGCCTACCTCGAGCAGGCTCGCGGTCTGGTCGACGGCGGTTCCGACCTGCTCCTGGTCGAGACGATCTTCGACACGCTCAACGCCAAGGCCGCGATCTTCGCTCTCGAGACGCTCTTCGAGGAGCACGGACGCCGCTGGCCGGTCGTGATGTCCGGCACCATCACGGACGCCTCCGGACGCACCCTGTCCGGACAGGTCACCGAAGCGTTCTGGCAGTCGGTGCGCCACGTCCGTCCCATCGCGGTGGGGCTCAACTGCGCGCTCGGCGCCAAGGAGCTGCGTCCCTACGTCGCCGAGTTGAGCCGGCTCGCGGACACCTTCGTGTCGGCACACCCCAACGCAGGTCTGCCGAACGCGTTCGGTGAGTACGACGAGTCCCCGGGCCAGATGGCCTCCACGGTGGGGGAGTTCGCGAGCAGCGGGCTGGTCAACATCGTGGGTGGCTGCTGCGGCACGACGCCGGCCCACATCGAGGCGATCGTGCACGCGGTCAAGGACACGCCGGTCCGGGCGCCTGCTGCCCTGCAGCCGGGCCTGCACCTGGCCGGCCTCGAGCCGCTCACCATCAAGGACGACAGCCTCTTCGTCAACGTCGGCGAGCGCACCAACATCACCGGCTCCGCGCGCTTCCGCAACCTGATCAAGGACGGCAAGTACGACGCTGCCCTCGCCGTCGCCGGCCAGCAGGTCGAGAACGGCGCCCAGGTCATCGACGTCAACATGGACGAGGGGATGATCGACGGGGTCGCGGCGATGGACCGCTTCCTCAAGCTCGTCACGAGCGAGCCCGACATCAGCCGGGTCCCGATCATGGTCGACTCCTCCAAGTGGGAGGTGATCGAGGCGGGGCTGCGCTGCGTGCAGGGCAAGCCGATCGTCAACTCGATCTCCATGAAGGAGGGCGAGGCGAAGTTCATCGAGCAGGCGGTCCTGTGTCGCAAGTACGGCGCCGCCGCCGTGGTCATGGCTTTCGACGAGGACGGTCAGGCCGACAACCTCGAGCGCCGCAAGGCGATCTGCGAGCGGGCCTACCGGATCCTGGTCGACGAGGACGGCTTCCCGCCCGAGGACATCATCTTCGACCCCAACGTCTTCGCGGTCGCGACCGGCATCGAGGAGCACGCGTCGTACGGACGCGACTTCATCGAGGCCACCCGCTGGGTCAAGGAGAACCTGCCGGGCGCCAAGGTCTCCGGCGGCATCTCCAACGTCAGCTTCTCCTTCCGCGGCAACAACCCGGTCCGCGAGGCGATCCACGCGGTCTTCCTCTTCCACGCCATCGAGGCGGGGCTGGACATGGGGATCGTCAACGCCGGCGCCCTGATCGTCTACGACGAGGTCGAGCCCGAGCTGCGCGAGCGGATCGAGGACGTCGTGCTGAACCGGCGTCCCGACGCCGCCGAGCGGCTGCTCGAGATCGCCGAGGCCCACAACCGGGTCGGCCAGGAGGTCGAGGCGACCGAGGAGGAGTGGCGCGCGCTGCCGATCGGTGAGCGGATCACCCACGCCCTCGTGAAGGGGATCGACGCCCACGTCGAGTCCGACACCGAGCTGCTCCGCGCCGAGATCGCCGAGCGCGGTGGCCGCCCGATCGAGGTCATCGAGGGCCCGCTGATGGACGGCATGAACGTGGTCGGGGACCTGTTCGGTGCCGGCAAGATGTTCCTGCCCCAGGTGGTGAAGTCCGCCCGGGTGATGAAGAAGGCCGTGGCCTACCTGATCCCGTTCATCGAGCAGGAGAAGCTCGACAACCCGCAGTACGCCACCGCCAAGGAGACCAACGGCACGATCGTGATGGCGACGGTCAAGGGCGACGTCCATGACATCGGCAAGAACATCGTCGGTGTGGTGCTCCAGTGCAACAACTTCGAGGTGATCGACCTCGGGGTGATGGTGCCCGCCCAGAAGATCCTCGACACCGCTCGCGAGATCGGCGCCGACGCCATCGGCCTCTCCGGCCTGATCACGCCGTCTCTCGACGAGATGGTCAACGTCGCCTCCGAGATGCAGCGCCAGGGCTTCGAGATCCCCCTGCTCGTCGGTGGGGCGACGACCTCTCGCGCGCACACCGCGGTCAAGGTCGACGGCAAGTACGACGGCCCTGTGGTGTGGGTCAAGGACGCCTCACGGTCGGTGCCGACCCTGGCTGCACTGCTCAGCGACGCCCGTCGTCCCGCTCTGCTGGCCGACGTCCAGGCCGACTACGACTCGCTGCGGGCCCGGCACGCCACCAAGCACGACCGCCCGATGGTGCCCCTCGAGCAGGCGCGGGCCAACCGGACCCCGATCGAGTGGGACGGCTACACGCCGCCCGCGCCACGTCAGCCCGGCGTCCACGTGCTCGAGGGCTACGACCTGGGCGAGCTGCGCGACTACATCGACTGGCAGCCGTTCTTCAACGCCTGGGAGATGAAGGGCAAGTTCCCCGACATCCTCAACAGCCCGACGACGGGTGAGACCGCGCGCTCGCTCTACGACGACGCCCAGGCGATGCTGGACCGCCTGATCGAGGAGAAGTGGCTGACCGCCAACGCCGTCTTCGGTTTCTTCCCCGCGAGCGCGGTGGGCGACGACATCGAGCTCTACACCGACGAGTCCCGCGGCGAGGTGCTGGCCACGCTGCGCAACCTGCGCCAGCAGGGCGAGCACCGCGAGGGCGTCCCGAACCGGTCCCTGGGCGACTTCGTCGCGCCCCGTGAGACCGGGCTGCCCGACCATGTCGGCGCGTTCGCGGTCACGGCCGGGCTCGGTGGCCAGGCCCGGATCGATGAGTTCAAGGCCGAGAACGACGACTACTCCGGCATCCTCCTGGAGTCCCTGGCCGACCGGCTTGCCGAGGCGTTCGCCGAACGGCTCCACCAGCGGGTGCGCACCGAGTTCTGGGGTCACGTGCCCGACGAGCAGCTCGACAACGAGTCCCTGATCGCCGAGAAGTATCAAGGCATCCGGCCGGCTCCCGGCTACCCTGCCTGCCCCGAGCACACCGAGAAGCGCACCCTGTGGGAGCTCCTGGACGTCGAGGCCAACACCGGCATCGAGCTGACCGAGAGCATGGCGATGTGGCCGGGCGCGGCGGTCTCCGGGTGGTACTTCTCGCACCCGCAGTCGCAGTACTTCGTCGTGGGTCGACTCGGGCGGGACCAGGTCGCGGAGTACGCCGAACGCAAGGGCTGGACCCTCGCCGAGGCGGAGCGGTGGCTCTCGCCGAACCTCGGCTACGACCCGGAGGACTGAGCCGGTGCGTCCGCACCCGGCGGCGGTGCTGTGGGACATGGACGGCACCCTGGTCGACACCGAGCCGTACTGGATCGAGGTCGAGTTCGAGCTCGCTGCCCGCCACGGCGGCACCTGGAGCCGGGAGCACGCCCTCAACCTGGTCGGCAACGACCTGATCGAGTCGGGCCGTTACATCCGTGAGCACATGGGGATCGACGTCGAGCCGGCCGTGATCGTGGAGGAGCTCCTCGACGGGGTGGTCGCCCGGGTCGCCGACCGGGTGCCGTGGCGGCCGGGTGCCGTGGAGCAGCTGGCGGCGCTGGGTGCTTCCGGGGTGCCCTGTGCACTCGTGACCATGTCCTACCGACGCTTCGTGGCGCCGATCCTCGAGGTCCTGCCACCGGACACCTTCGCCGCCGTGGTGACCGGCGACTCGGTCTCGCACGGCAAGCCGCACCCCGAGCCCTACCTGAAGGCGGCGGCCCTCCTCGGCGTCGACCCCGCGAGTTGTCTGGCGGTGGAGGACTCCAACACCGGGACCCGCTCCGCAGTCAGCGCAGGCTGCACCGTGCTCGTCGTACCGAACCATGTGCCGGTGCTGTCCGGGGAGCGCCGGATCTTCGCTGACACTTTGGCCGGGCTCGACCTGCAGCGGGTCTGGACCACAGGCTGGGGTACGGCCCCGAATGACGATCGGGCCACCGATGACCAGTCATGGTCCTAGGACCAGTGCAGCGGCCCTCGTCCTCGAGCCCAGCGGGTTGGCGGGTGATGGCGGGATTGCGAAGGATGTCGACGACTGCTCCTCGAACACGTCGAGCATCTACAAGCGCCAGGTGTCCATCGACGACGAAAACCGCCTCCAGGTCGTGCGTGGGCGTCGACATCGGCCCGCGGTGAAGTGAGGGCCCACGACGCTGACCGGGCGAGATCTGCGACGGCGACCTCAGCTACTGATTCGCACCGAACCCGCCGCGCACGGGCAGCGGCGGGGGAGTGCCGCCGTACGACGGGCAGATCGACTGGTGGGCGCACCAGTCGCACAGCCGGCTGGGGCTGGGCTGCCAGTCACCGGACTCCTCGGCCTGCCGGATGGCGCGCCAGATGGCCTCGACCTTGCGCTCGGTGGCGAGCAGGTCTGCCTCGTCGGGGACGTAGCGCAGCAGCTCGCCGTTGCCGAGGTAGACCAGCTGGAGCATCGCCGGAATCTCCCCGCGGGTGCGCCAGATGACCAGCGCGTAGAACTTCATCTGGAAGAGTGCCTTGGCCTCGAACAGCGGCGCCGGAGACCGGCCGGTCTTGTAGTCGACGACGCGGATCGCGCCGTTCGGGGCGATGTCGATGCGGTCCACGAACCCGCGCAGGAGCAGCTTGGACTCCAGCAGCGTCTCGACGTAGAGCTCGCGCTCGGCCGGCTCGAGGCGGCGCGGGTCCTCGAGGGTGAAGTAGCGGTCCAGGACGGTGCGGCACGACGTCAGCCACGCTGCGATCTCCGGACCGGCCCCGGCCTCGCCGGCGACGAACATCTCGGCGACCTCCGGCTCGCTCTCGAGCAGAGCCTCCCACGCCGGGACCAGGAGGTCGGCCGCCTGCTCGGGGGTGCGCTGGTCGGCGGGCAGATCGAAGAGGTTCTCCAGGACCTTGTGGACCACGGTGCCGCGCACGGCGTCGGGGGAGGAGGGCTCGGGCAGCTTGTCGATCGTGCGGAACCGGTAGAGCAGCGGGCACGTCAGGAAGTCGCCGGCGCGGCTGGGGGACAGTGCCCCCAGCACGTCGACACCGTCGACGGGGGTCGAGACCCGCTCGGCGGGCGATCCACCGCTCTCGGGGACAGCTGACTGCTGGTGCACGCTCATGGCGTCACCCTAGGTGAGTGCGCGGACAGTCCACCCGGCGCCGGACCGGGGAGGGGGGAGCGTCGGATAGCCTCGTGGCGTGTCCGACCCTGCGCCCTCTCCTCGGACCCGTCCGCCCGGAACCTTCAAGGTCGGCACCGTCGCCGGCGCCGACGTGCTCGTCTCCTCGTCGTGGTTCCTGGTTGCTGGGCTGATCGCGATCGTGATGGCGCCCGAGGTCGAGCGGGTCCAGCCCGGGCTCGGCGCCCTCAAGTACGTCGCGGGGCTCGCCTTCGCGATCGTGCTCTACCTCTCCGTGCTCCTGCACGAGGCCTCCCACGCGGTGATGGCCAAGCGCTACGGCTTCCCCGTCAGCTCGATCACCCTGCACTTCCTCGGCGGGATGACCGCGATCGAGGGCGAGGCGCGCACCCCGCGTCAGGAGTTCATGATCGCCGTCGTCGGACCGCTCACCTCGCTGAGCGTGGGTGGGCTCGCCCTCGCACTGAGCACGATCACGCCCAACGGGCTGCTGCTGATGGCGGTCGGCGGCCTGGCCTGGGCCAACCTGCTCGTCGGTGCCCTCAACCTGGTCCCGGGGCTGCCGCTCGACGGCGGCCGCGTCCTCAAGGCGGCAGTGTGGGGCGCCAGCGGCAACGTTCACCGCGGCACCATCGTGGCCGGGTGGGGCGGGCGCGTCACAGCTGTCGCGGTGCTGGCCTGGCCGGTGGTCCAGGAGTCGGTGTTCGGCACCAGGCCCCAGGTGCTCGACTTCGTGCTGACCTTCATGGTGGCCGCCTTCCTGTGGTCCGGATCGACCGCCGCCATGGCCTCCGCACGGCTACGCCGCAAGCTGCCGCTGCTCGTCGCGCGCAACCTGGCTCGGCGCACGCTGACCGTCCCCGACGACCTGCCGCTCGCCGAGGCGGTTCGCCGCGCCCAGGAGGTGCAGGCGGGGAGCATCGTGACCGTCACGGCTGCCGGACAGCCGATCGGCGTCGTCAACGAGGCAGCCCTCCTGGCCACGCCGGAGGACCGTCGTCCGTGGGTCAGCGTCTCCAGCGTGGCCCGCACCCTCGACGAGGGGCTCCGCCTGCCCGCGACGATCTCGGGGGAGGAGCTGGTCCTCGCGATCAGCCGCAAGCCCGCCGCCGAGTATCTCCTCGTGGAGGACGACGGCGCGATCTACGGCGTCCTGACGACCGCCGACGTCGATAGGGCCTTCCGGGAGACGTCCCACTAGGGTTTCGCGCATGTCCAGCACCCCCTTCGAGACCGCTCCCGACGTCCCCCAGGAGGCCTGGTCCGGTGTCCACCGTGGCCCGCTGCGTCCCGGCGAGTGGGTCCGGCTCACCGACCAGAAGGGTCGCCGACACAACATCTGCCTCGAGCCGGGCAAGACGTTCCACACCAACCGCGGTGGGATGGCCCACGACGACCTGATCGGGCGCGACGAGGGGTTCACGATCACCTCGACCTCCGGTGGGGAGTACCTCGTCTTTCGTCCGCTGCTCGCCGAGTTCGTCGTGTCGATGCCGCGGGGTGCCGCGGTGGTCTACCCCAAGGACGCCGCCCAGATCGTGGCGATGTGCGACATCTTTCCCGGTGCCCACGTCGTCGAGGCCGGGGTCGGCTCGGGGGCGCTCACCTGTTCACTGCTGCGTGCCGTCGGCCCCCACGGCCGGGTCTCGTCCTACGAGCGTCGCGAGGAGTTCGCCGACGTCGCCCGCAAGAACGTCCACCAGTTCTTCGGTGCCCCCGAGGGCGAGTCGCACCCGGCCTGGCAGCTGACCATCGGCGACCTCGCCGAGGCGTTGCCCGCCTCGGGAGAGCGCGCCGACCGGATCATCCTCGACATGCTCGCGCCGTGGGAGTGCGTGGAGGCGGCCGCTGACGCGTTGCGCGCCGGCGGCATCATCTGTGCGTACGTCGCCACCACGACCCAGCTCTCCCGTTTCGTGGAGACGGTGCGCCTGCACGGCGAGTTCACGGAGCCGCAGTCGTGGGAGTCGCTCGTGCGCGACTGGCACGTCGAGGGACTCGCGGTCCGCCCCGGGCACAAGATGATCGGCCACACCGCCTTCCTGGTCACCGCTCGGCGGATGGCGCCGGGCGAGCGGCCGCCGCGCAAGACCCGCCGCCCGGCCCCCGGTGCCTACGGCTCCGACTACCAGGGCCCGCGGCCCGCCGACATCCCCGCAGCCGAGGCAGCAGGTGGCGCGGTCTGAGGGACGAGCGCAACCGGGCCGCGTTCAAATCGTGATCAACTCCGGGGTTTCTCCCCTTCCCTGGCGGGGTCGCGCGGGTAGGGTCACAAGGACAGGAGGTGACGCTGATGTCCACATCAGATGGCGTTCCCAGCGCAGGCGGCCGCAGCCCCGACGAGCTCGTGAGCCAGGTGCGCTTCCTGGAGGCTGAGGTCACCGATCTCCGTCGCCGGTTGAGCGACTCGCCCGTGCACTCACGCGGACTCGAGCTCCGCCTTGCTGACACCCAGCGTTCCCTGGCGGGGGTGACCTCCCAGAACGAGCGCCTCGCTCAGACCCTGCGCGAGGCCCGCGACCAGATCCTGAAGCTGAAGGAGGAGGTGGACCGACTCGCGCAGCCGCCGGCCGGCTTCGGCACGTTCCTGGCGCGCAACGAGGACGACTCGATCGACGTCTTCACCGGCGGTCGCAAGCTCCGCGTCAACGTGAGCCCGTCGGTCGATCTGGACGACCTCCAACGTGGCCAGGAGGTGATGCTCAACGAGGCCCTCAACGTCGTCGCCGCCCTCGACTTCGAGAAGATCGGCGAGGTCGTGATGTTCAAGGAGCTCCTCGAGGACGGGGAGCGCGCCCTTGTCATCGCCAACGCCGACGAGGAGCGCGTCGTACGCCTCGCCGAGCCGCTGCGCAACGACACCATCCGGGCCGGCGACTCGCTGCTGCTCGAGTCGCGCTCCGGCTACGTCTACGAGAAGGTCCCGAAGTCCGAGGTCGAGGAGCTGGTCCTCGAAGAGGTCCCGGACATCGACTACTCCGCCATCGGCGGCCTGATCGCCCAGATCGAGCAGATCCGCGACGCCGTGGAGCTGCCCTACCTGCACCCCGAGCTGTTCAAGGAGCACGAGCTCAAGCCGCCCAAGGGCGTGCTGCTCTACGGACCGCCCGGCTGCGGCAAGACCCTGATCGCCAAGGCCGTCGCGGCGTCCCTGGCGCGCAAGGTCGCCGAGATCAACGGCCAGCCGCTCGGCAAGTCGTACTTCCTGAACATCAAGGGCCCCGAGCTGCTCAACAAGTACGTCGGCGAGACCGAGCGGCACATCCGGCTGGTCTTCCAGCGGGCCCGCGAGAAGGCCAGTGAGGGCACCCCGGTCATCGTCTTCTTCGACGAGATGGACTCGCTGTTCCGCACCCGCGGGTCGGGCGTGTCCTCCGACGTGGAGAACACGATCGTTCCGCAGTTGCTGTCGGAGATCGACGGCGTCGAGGGTCTGCGCAACGTGATCGTCATCGGCGCCACGAACCGCGAAGATCTGATCGACCCGGCCATCCTGCGGCCCGGCCGCCTCGACGTGAAGATCAAGATCGAGCGCCCCAACGCCATTGCCGCCCGACAGATCTTCGCGGTTCGTGGCGCCGATGACGATCACGTTG
>JBKJLD010000090.1:0-15470 GCA_046597165.1 Nocardioides sp. | reverse complement strand
CCACAACGACGCATCCTTCACCGAGGCCACCTGCTCCCCGACACCCGCGACCACCCGCGACACCAGGTGCCGAGAAGAAGAGTGAGCCATCGCCGTCATGACCCCACACAACCACCCGCCACCGACAGTCCGGCCCCGAAACCCTGTGGACAACAGGGCTCCTGGATAACGACCCGATAACAGAATTCCGGGGTCATCCACAGGTTCCCTCCCTGCCGATCTCGCCGGGTTTTCGAGGCTCAGGCACTGGGGCGCCTTCACACCTCAACCAGCCCCACCACCGCGGCGCCTTCGCGCCTCAACCAGCCCGTTCACCGGCCACGCGGTCGTACCCCTTCGTGGTCGACGCCGTCGGTGACCCCACGGGGTTTCGAGGCTCAGGCGCCAGGGCGCCTTCACACCTCAACCAGCCCCACCACCGCGCTGCACACTTCGCACCGCGCCCGCGGCCCGGGCGCTCAGATCCCCAGCGAACGCCCGATGATCTCCTTCTGGATCTCGGTGGTGCCGCCGTAGATCGTCTGGATCCGGCTGTCGACGTACGCCTTGGCGATGGGGTACTCCATCATGTAGCCGTAGCCGCCGTGGAGCTGGACGCCCTGGTCGACGATCTTCTTCTGCAGCTCGGTGGTCCACCACTTCGCCATCGAGGCGAGAGAGGTGTCGACCTCGCCGCGGTTGAGCCGCAGCACGCAGTCGTTGACGAAGACGCGGGCGATGTGGACCTCGGTGGCCATCTCGGCGAGCAGGAACCGGTTGTGCTGGAACTTGCCGATCGGCTTGCCGAACGCCTCGCGCTCCTTGGCGTAGCTCAGGCAGAGCTCGAGGACGTGCTCGCAGGCCGCGACGGCGATGGCGGCGATCGAGATCCGCTCCTGCGGCAGGTTGAGCATCAGGGAGATGAACCCCGAGCCCTCCTCGCCCAGGAGGTTCTCCTTCGGGACCATCACGTTGTCGAAGAAGAGCTCCGCGGTGTCCTGCGCCTTGAGCCCCATCTTGTCGAGGTTGCGGCCCCGCTCGAAGCCCGCCATCCCGCGCTCGACGACCAGGAGGCTGATCCCCTGGTGGCCGGCCTCGGGGTTGGTGCGGGCCACGACGATGACCAGGTCGGACATGATCCCGTTGCTGATGAACGTCTTCGAGCCGTTGAGGACGTAGTGGTCGCCCTTGTCGACGGCGGAGGTCCGGATGCCCTGCAGGTCGCTGCCGGCGCCGGGCTCGGTCATCGCGATCGCCGAGATCAGCTCGCCGCTGACCAGGCCCGGGAGCCAGCGCTGCTTCTGCTCGGGGGTCCCCAGCTGGCTGATGTAGGGGACGATGATGTCGGTGTGGACGGGAAACCCGAGCCCGCTCGCGCCGACCTTGCTGATCTCCTCGGAGAGCACCATGTTGTAGCGGAAGTCCTTCATCCCCGCGCCGCCGTACTCCTCGTCGACGTCGAAGCAGAGCAGCCCCTGCTCGCCGGCCCTGGTCCACACCGCACGGTCGACCTGACCGTCCTTCTCCCACTGCTCGTGGAAGGGGACGACCTCCTTGGCGAGGAACGCGCGCGCGGTTCGGCGGAAGTCCTCGTGCTCCTGGTCGTAGATCGACGAGGCTGCGTCGCGCATGGCGGATCTCCCAAGTGGGTCGGTGGCGGGGTTCAGCGCAACTGTGACAGCATCGCTGTCACGATTCAAGAGCGAGATGGCGCCGGGGAGCGTGTCGTTGGCAGTGACGCTGTCCCAGCCCTACTGTGACGGTCATGACGAGGCCAGCGTGACGCCCACGGAGGCATCAGCGGAGTCACCGGACGGCGCGCAGGACTCGGCCGACGAGGGGCTGCTGACCATCGACCAGCTGGCCGCCGCGGTCGGCCTCACGGTCCGCACGACGCGCTACTACGCGAGCCTCGGGCTCATCCCGCCTCCGCTGCGCCGCGGCCGGGTGGCGTTCTACCACCACGCCCACCGAGCCCGGCTCGACCTCGTGCGCGCGCTGCAGGACCACGGCTTCACCCTCCAGGCGATCGAGAGGTACGTCGCGAGCCTGCCTGCCGAGGCGACCGTCGAAGACCTGGCGCTCCAGCGCGCGATGCTCACCTCCTGGACCTCGAAACCACCCGAGCGACTCAGCCGTCGCCAGCTCGAGGAGAAGGCCGAGCGGAAGCTCAGCGATGCCGACCTGCAGCTGCTGGTCCGGCTGGGGCTGCTCGACAGCATCGCCGAGGGGTACGTCGCGACCCCCAACCTCCAGATCGGGTTGGACCTGCTCAGGCTCGACATCCCGCTGGACAGCGTCGGCGCCGCCGGCGACGCGATCACCCGCCACATGGAGTCGCTCGTGGCCGAGCTGACCGCGATCCTGCGCACGGAGGTGCTCGAGCCCTACCGAAGCCAGCCGCACTCGCCCGAGGACGCCGAGCGCCTCGAGCGGACCCTGCCCCAGCTGCGCCAGCTCACCCTGCAGTCGGTCGTGGCCGGCTTCCAGCGGGCGGCCAACGCGGTCATCACCCGCTCGCTGGCACGCGACTGACGCTCAGGCGCTGGCCCTCCGGGGCCGGGTGTCGTCGCGGGTGTTGAGCTCGTCGACCATCGAGGCCGGTCCCAGGTCGCCGAGCGTGTAGCCCTGGGGGTAGGTCGAGGGCCGGTGGTGGTAGGCCGCGCGCCGCGGGGGACTCAGCACCAGCAGCCGGGCGCGCAGGCGCAGCCCCGCCTGCACCGCCGTCACGAACCACGCCGGCTGGGCGGGCACGCCGAGCGCCTCGCGCAGCGCGTCGTCCATCAGCGCGATCGTGACCCGTCGGACCACCAGCTTCAGCGGCCCCGGCGCGGTCTGGCGCGCGATCCGCAGCGTCGCCTCGGTGACCCGGCGGTTGACCGGCTCGAAGGCGAAGTGGTCGCGCTCGTACGACGTGAGCAGCTCGAGGTAGCCGTCGTACGTCGTGGGGAGCCCCTTGATCCCCATCAGCTCCCCGAAGCGGGTGGTGAACCTCGCGAGCGCCCTCAGCTCGACCGGGTCGAGCCGACGCCAGCCGTACTGCTCGATCCAGCGGACCGGGCCGACGATCGTGGTCGCGAGGACGTACTGGAACTCGTCATTGGGGATGTCGTAGTGCCCGTGGATCCGGTTCAGCCGCCGGGTCGCGGCGTGCGACCGGGGCGAGTCGACCCCCTCGACACTGGCCTCCTCGGCAAAGAGCAGCGTGTCGTCGTACCTCTTGACCCCGTCGTCCTCGAACTGCCGCGTCCGGTCCAGCAGCCGCGCGATCGACGGGACGCCGTAGTCGCGCAGGAAGGCGATCCCGGTCCCCTGGGTGTAGTCCCACGGGAAGTCGAAGCGGCTGGTCAGCCAGACGATCCGGTCGGTGTCGGTCTCCGGGTCGAGCGTGCGGATCTCGTCGAGGTTGGCGAAGCGTCCCGGTGCGTGGAGCAACGGGCGCTTGGTCGTGCGGGGTCCCCGTGCGGAGCGGAGCGAACTGAGCATTCGCATGGGGGTTACGACACCCACTCCTTGATCTGGGCGATCGTGGCCGCCGGGTCCTCGGAGGCGGGGGAGACCTGCAGGCTGGTGACGCCGGCCTCGGCGAAGGCGGCGATTCGCTCCTTGACGTACGACGCGGGGCCGACCAGGTTGCCAGCCTCGAGCCACTCGAGGGGCACCTTGGCCTCGGCGTCCCGCTTGTTGCCGCCGAGGTAGAGGTCCTGGATCTCCTTCGCCTCCTTCTCGTAGCCGTACTGGCAGGCGAGGTCGTTGTAGAAGTTCTTCCCGCGCGCGCCCATGCCGCCGACGTAGAGGGCATACATCGGCCGCATGAAGTCGAGCATCCCCTTCACGTCCTCGCCGATCGCGACCATGCCTCCGGCCGAGATCTGCAGGGGGGCCAGGTCGGCCGGGCGCTTGGCGGTGCCCTTGGCCAACGCGTCACCCCAGACGCTCTGGGCCTTCTCGGGGTGGAAGAGGAACGGCAGCCAGCCGTCGGCGTACTCCGCGGTGCCCTCCACGCTCTTGGGTCCGAGGGCCGCCACGAAGAGGGGCACGCTGGAGCGCTCGGGCTTGTTGAGCAGCTTCAGCGGCTTGCCCAGGCCGGTCCCCTGGCCGGCCGGCAGCGGGAGCTTGAAGATCCCGTCACTGACCAGGGGCTCGCGGCGCAGGCCCATCCGGATGATCTCGACGATCTCGCGGGTGCGCCCCAGCGGCTTGTCGTAGGCGACGCCGTGGAACCCCTCGATCACCTGCGGCCCCGAGGCGCCGAGGCCGATCACGGCCCGCCCGCCCGAGACGTTGTCGAGGCCGGCTGCCGTCTGGAGCAGCGCGCCGGGGGTGCGCGAGTAGATGTTGAGGATGCCCGCACCGATCTCGACCGTCTCGGTCTTCGCGGCGAGGTAGCCCATCAGGGTCGGGGCGTCGAAGCCGTAGGGCTCGGCGACCCAGATGGTGTCGAGGCCGGCCTTCTCGAGTCCGGCGACCTGGTCGGCGGTCTCGCGGGGGTTTCCGGCGTAGATGAGCGGCATCGAGAGCTTCATGATTCCCCTGGAGGCTGGTGGGCGACGAGGTCACAACCGTGACAGAACTGCTGTCATCATGGCAAGGGCCGACCAGGGTGATGACCCCGGGGAGCGCGGTCAGTGCTTGCCGTTCCAGGAGTTCCACAGTGCGGCGTACGAGCCGCCGGCGGCGACCAGCTCGTCGTGCGAGCCGAACTCGGTGATCCGCCCGTCCTCGCAGACCGCCACCCGATCGGCGTCGTGGGCCGAGAAGAGTCGGTGCGCGATGGCGATCACGGTGCGCCCCTCGAGGACCGCGGCCAGCGACCGCTCCAGGTGTCGCGCGGCCCGTGGGTCGATCAGCGAGGTCGCCTCGTCGAGGACCAGGGTGTGCGGGTCGGCCAGCACCAGCCTGGCCAGCGCGATCTGCTGCGACTGCGCAGCAGTGAGCGCGCGGCCGCCCGAGCCGACGAGGGTCTCGAGCCCATCGGGGAGCGCGTCGACCCAGCCCAGCGCGTCCACGGCGGCCAGGGCGTCGCGGAGGTTGTCGACGGTGGCGCCCGGAGGAGCGGCCAGCGCTAGGTTCTCGCGCAGCGACCCGACGAAGACGTGGTGCTCCTGGGTGACCAGTGCGACGTGGCCACGCAGCTCGTCGAGCGGCAGCTCGACCAGCCCGACGCCGCCCACGGTCACCGATCCGGTGCGCGGCGGGTGGATGCCGGCGAGCAACCGGCCCAGGGTGGACTTGCCGGCACCCGACGGTCCCACCATGGCGATCCGCTCCCCGACGCCGACGGCCAGGTCGATCCCGTGCAGCACGTCGCGCCCGTCGACGTAGGAGAACCGAACGTCCTCGGCCGCGAGCTCCTCACCGGCGGGCTGGGCCCCGCTCACCTGACGATCGTCGGGCACCTGGGCAACACCGAGCAGACGGGCCAGCGACGCGGCGCCCATCTGCAGCTCGTCGAGGATCGAGACGATCCGGTCGACCGGGTCGATCAGCATCTGGACGTAGAGCACGGCGGCGGTGACGTCGCCCAGCGAGACCTGCCCGCGGCTGTAGAGCCAGCCACCGAAGAGCAGCGTCGAGACGGTCGGGATGAGGTAGGCGACCTCCATGCTGGGGAAGAAGACCGTGCGCAGGAAGAGCGTGTAGCGCTCGGCGGCGTACGACTCCTCGATGTCGGTGTCGATCGCCTCGATCCGCTCGTCGGCAAGCCCCAGCGCCTCGACGGTGCGGGCGCCCTCGACGGTCTCGGTGAGGGTCGCGTTGATCGCGGAGTACGACGCGCTCTCGCGCAGGTAGCCGTCCTTGGCCCGGGCGAGGTACCACCGCAGTCCGATCACCAGGGGTGGGATGCCCAGCAGGCACGGCAGCGCCACCCACCAGCCGACGCTCAGCGCGGCGCCGAAGGTCAGCACCGCCGTGATGACCGCGATCGTCCACTCGGGCAGGGCCCAGCGCACCGACCAGCCGAGCTGGTCGACGTCGCGGCTGGTGCGGGTCAGCAGGTCGCCCGAGCCGGCGGATTCCACGACCCCGACCGGCAGGGCCAGGGCGTTGCCGACGAAGTCCTCGCGCAGCTCGGCGAGCACCTGCTCGCCCAGCACCTGGCTGACGTAGCGGGCGTAGCGGGTCAGCACCGTCTGGGCGACCAGGAAGGCGGCCAGGGCCATGATCACGTGGTCGACGTGACTCACGGTCGTGCCGGACTCGACGGCCTGCACCAGGTCGCCGAGCAGGCGTGGGGCCGCCAGCGAGGCGACCGCGGCCAGCGCGTGCAGGGCCAGCGCGCCCCACAGCAGTCGCGGGTGGTTGCGCGCGATGGTCCGCGCGTAGCGGCGTACGGCGCTCGGCTCGGCGACCGGCAGCATCGTTCCTGGTGCGCTCATCGGACGCTCTCCACGGTCTCGGCCTCGAGCGGCTCGGTCTCGCGGGTCACGACCGCGCGGTAGGCGCGGTCGCTCGCCAGCAGGTCGGCGTGCCGCCCGGTGGCCACGATCAGGCCGTCGCGGAGGAAGGCCACCTCGTCGACGGCGTCGAGCATCAGCGGGCTGCTGGTGGTCACGACGGTCGTCCGGCCGGCGCGGCTGGCGCGCAACCGTGCGGCGATGCGGGCCTCGGTGTGTGCGTCGACGGCGGAGGTCGGCTCCACGAGGACCAGGATCTCGGGGTTGCTCGTGAGGGCGCGGGCCAGCACCAGTCGCTGTCGCTGGCCACCGGAGAAGCTGCGGCCGCGCTCGGTGACCAGGCTCTCGAGGCCGTCGGGAAGGGCCTCGAGGATGTCGTCGGCGGAGGCCGTGTCCAGGGCGGCCTGCACCACCCCCGCTCCGGCGCCGGCACCGGTGACGTCGAGCCGGTCGGCCAGTCGTCCGGAGAAGAGGATGGAGCCGGTGTCGGAGACCACGATCCGCTGACGGACCTCGGCCCGCGTCAGCGACGGAAGAGGGACGCCGCCCAGCCGGACGTCGTCGTCGACGACGGCCGCGCACATGCCCAGCCGGTCGGCCAGGGCGGCCGACTCGTCGGGCTGCTCGCTGACGACGGCGACCAGTCGGCCGGCCGCGACGTGCAGCCCGCTGCGGACGTCGTGCAGGTCGGAGCCCGGAGGTGGCGAGGGGGCGGCGACCTCGGGGTCGGTCACCTCCGGCGTGAGGGCGAGGACGCCGCAGACCCGCCGGGCCGAGACCAGCCCTCGGATCAGCTTGTTGGCGTACTCGGTGGCGGTGCGCAGCGGGATCATCAGGAACGCGGAGTAGCCGTAGAAGGCCACGAGCTCACCGGCGGAGATCTGCCCGGCGACGGCGTAGCGCGCGCCCAGCCACACCACCACGACGACGAAGACGCCTGGGAGGAAGACCTGGAGCGCGTCCAGCATCGACTGGAGCTTGGCCACCTCGACCCCGGCCTTGCGGGTGGTCTGGGACTCGCGGCGGTAGCGGTCGTGGAAGACCTGCTCCCCGCCGATCCCCCGCAGCACCCGCAGGCCGCCGACGATGTCGCTGGCGGTGTTCGACAGCTTGCCCATCAGCTCGCGCTGGTCGTGGCTGCGGCGCTGGAGCGGGGAGAGGAGCGGGCCGACCAGCAGGATCAGGAGGGGCACTCCGATCAGCACCACCAGGCCGAGCGTGATCGAGGTGCTCAGCAAGATCACCGAGACCAGGAGGAACGAGACGACCGCGCCGGCGAAGCGGGCGGTCACGTCCATGACGTTGCCGAGGTGGGAGAGATCGCTGGTGCCGATCGCGACCACCTCACCGGTGGAGACCTTCCGGGGCAGGGTGCCGCCGAGATGCACGGCCTGACGGCTGACCAGCTGCACCGTGCGGTAGGCGGTCGTGAGCCAGTTGGTCACCGCGAACCGGTGCCGCATGATGCCGCTGACCGCCTGGATGAGGCCGATCGCCAACATGATCCCGGCGTACTTCAGCAGCTCGTGACCGTCCCGGTCGGCCACGCCGCGGTCGATGGCGAGGCCGATGACCATCGGCATCACGGCCTGGGTGCTCATCCAGATGATGCCGAAGAACATCCCGCCCAAGAGGGTGCGCTGCTGACCCCGCGCCAGCCACCACAGGAATCGTCCGGGCGAGCTGTGGTCGGCGGTGCCGGGGTGGTCGAGGGGCAGGTGGCGCACTCGCTCGACGCTACGCTCTCGAAGGCCCCGTGAGCCAACTGTTATCCAGCTCAGCCCAGCCCGCACGACATGCGCGCGAAGGCGATCGCGTTGGCCGCGCCGGCCGTGCTCATCCGGATCACCAGCTGGCCCGGCACACCGTCCAGGTGGAGCCGGACCAGGAAGGCCGTGGCACCCCCGGCCTCCATGAAGACGTGGTCGTCGCAGCGGGCCGGCCGCACCCGCAACGGGATCCGTCGGACCGGTCCGTCGCTGCGGACCAGGGCCCGCGGTGACCAGTCGGCGTGGCCGTCGGCCCCCAGCAGCGGGGTGCCGCCGACCGAGTCGATCCGGAGCACGTGACCGGGTGCCCCGACCGGCCGGGCGACCAGGGTCAGCGTCCCTGTGCTGCCAGCCGCGCCGTCGCTGGGGACCTGGTCGGCGAAGTGCAGGTCGGCCACCTGGGCGACCGCCAGCCGCAGGCACCGGTCAGAGACGTAGCGGGCCACGATGTCGTTGTCGTCGGTGACCACGAGAACTTCCCGGCGCCCGGCGTAGGAGACGGTCACGGTCGGGGTCGAGGGCCGGCCCCCGGGGTGGTCGATGCAGTTCGGCCGGTCGGGCAAGGTCAACGGGTAGCCCCGCTCGGATCGCGAGGGGTTCAGGCGCAGCCGCTCACCGGCGACCGGTCGCCGGAAACGGACGTCGCGGTAGGCGATCCGGGTCGGCGTCACGTCGTGGCGGGTGTCGTTGGCGATCCACACCTCCATCCGTCCCAACGCCGCGTCGCGCGAGGACTGGCGCAGGTCGGCGAAGAGCTTTCCGCTCGGCGGTGGGGGTGGCGGCAGCTTGATCGGCGTCAGGGTCGGCACCGCGGTGCTGGTCGGGACGGACGGGGAGTCACGGGGAGCCCGGTCCGTCCGCTCGTCGGGGCCGCAGCCAGCGGCCAGGGTCACGACGAGCGTGGCCGCCAGGAGGACCGTGGCGGGGTGCCGAGGCATCAGCTAGTCGCGATCATGGACCAGCCACGCCGGGAGCGCGACGAGCAGAGCCACCAGCGCCGTTCCCATGGCGGCGGCCACCACCACGGCGTGGGTCCGGTCCACGACCACGTCGAAGATGAGCATGATCATGCCGGTGATCAGCAACGCGATCGCGGTCAGCACCGCGAAGGTGATCCGGTGCCCGGCGGCGACCACGCGCTCCTTGGCGTGCTCGCCCGAGAGACCGCGGTGGACGGCCACCGCGGTCATCACCAGGGCGGTGGTCAGCCCGGCGATGATGACCAGGGTGAGGTAGAGGAACGTCTGGAAACGGTCCAGGTCGCCGAAGGTCTGCTGAAACGGCAGGGTGAGCAGGAACCCTGCGGTGAGCTGCGCCCCGGTCTGCATCACCCGCAGCTCCTGCAGCAGGTCGCCCCACTTGCGATCCAGGCGCTCCTGCTCGCTCTCGCCGGCGTCCCCGTCGTCGTGGTTCGTCACAGCCACATTCTGGCCCGCGGATGCGAGATTCACACCCGTTCAGAGACCGAGCCCCTCGAGAACCTCCGCACCGGGCAACTCCGCGATCAGCCGACCCGGCAGCAGCAGTTTGGAGTGTCGGACGCCCGAGCCCACGATGGCGACCTCGATCGCGGTGATCCGCGCATCGACGAGCAGCCGCCACCCGGCGGGCAACCCGAGGGGGGTGATCCCGCCGTACGCCATGCCGGACTCCTCGACCGCTCGGTCCATCGCGAGGAACGAGGCCTTGCGCACGTCGAGGGTCCGCTTGACCAGGTTGTTGACGTCGGCGCGGGTGTCGGCCCGGACGACACAGGCCGCGACCCGCTCCGCGCCGTCGCGGCGGCCGGCGACCACCACGCAGTTGGCGCTGGCCTCCAGGGACAGGCCGTAGGCGTCCGTCATGGCTGCGGTGTCAGCCAGCTCGGGGTCGATCTCGACCACGGCGACCTCGGCCGTGTGGGGCCAGCTCCGCAGCAGGTCGGCGACGGCGTCCGCCAGCAGATCGGGGCGGTCCAGGGCGGGCAGGGACACCAGGGAACCGAGGTGGGGCAGGGTCACCCGGCCATCTTGGCGCGCCCGCCGCCGGACGGACACCCGGGGTTCATGTTGCGCCCGCCGCCCGGTCACCCGCCTCGGCTCTGCTGAACCCATGAGCATCAGGGGTTCCCTCCTGGCCGTCCGTGCCCCCTCCTTCGTCGTCACCCCAGCGGTGGTGGGGCACCGTGGCGCCAGCGGCTACCGACCTGAGCACACGCTGGCCGCGCACCGGCTCGCGATCGCCATGGGCGCCGACGACATCGAGCTGGACCTGATGCCCACGAATGACGGCCACCTGGTGGTCCGGCACGACAGCGAGTTGGGCCGCAGCACCGACGTCGCGACGCGCTCCGAGTTCGCCGAGCGGCGGACCACCAAGGTCGTCGACGGTCGGCAGCTCACCGGCTGGTTCGTCGAGGACTTCACGCTGCTCGAGCTCCGGACGCTGGTCGCCCGGGAGCCGATGCCCCGGGCGCGCCCGCACAGCGCGGCGTACGACGGGCTGCGGATCGCCTCCTTCGACGAGGTGCTGAGCATGGTCCGCGAGGAGTCCGGTCGTCGCGGGCGGAGCATCGGGATCCTCGCTGAGCTCAAGCATGCGGCGTACTTCGACTCGCTGGGGCTCCCGCTGGAGGCGCCGTTGCTGGAGGCGCTGCGCCGTCACCGGCTGGACCACTCGCGGTCCCGGGTGAGTGTGATGTCCTTCGAGACGACCGTCCTGCAGCGGCTGGCGGGGAGCGCCCGGGTGCCGTTGATCCAGCTGCTCGACGTGGCCACCGAGGCGCCCGCCGACCTGGTGGCTGCCGGCGACCAGCGCACCTACGCCGACCTGGTGACGCCGGTGGGGCTGGCCCAGATCGACCGGTACGCCGACGGGGTCGGTGCCCACAAGCAGCTCGTCCTGGGCACGTCCCCCGACGGCAGCCCGCGGCCCACCTCGCTCGTCCGCGACGCCCACCGGGCCTGGCTGACCGTCCACGTCTGGACACTGCGGGCCGAGAACCGCTTCCTGTCTCCGGCGTTCCGGTCCGGGCCGGACCCGCACGCCCTGGGCGACCTGGCCGGCGAGGCGCGACTGCTGCTGGACCTTGGTGTCGACGGGCTGATCACCGACCACCCGGACGTCTGCGTGCGGGCCAGGGACGCGTGGTTCGCCCCCGAGGCGCGGGTCGGCTGAGAGCCTTACTCCTTCGGCAGGAGCAGCCACGCAACCAGGTAGACGAGAACCAGGCTGCAGAACCCGAAGATCGCACCGAGCACCGTGACCACCCGCACCAGCGTCACGTCCACGCCGAGGTAGTCGGCGACTCCCGCACAGACCCCGGCGACCATGCGGTCGTCGCTGTTGCGGACCAGTCGCTTCGGCTCGAACGCAGGTCCGGGTTGGGGCGTCGAATGGCCGGTCTGCTGGGTGGTGCTCATCGGGTCTCCTCGTTGTCGTTGGCGGCGCCGTCGTCGTCGACGGCGGCGATGGTTTCCTCGTCCTGCCTGTCGTCGCCCGCGGCCACGCTCGTGGCCGGCGGCTGAGCGACCCAGCCGGTGCGGCTGGTGGCCCGGCGTCCGGACACGGTCGTGGCCAGCAGGCCGGCGATCCCGGCCAGGACCCAGGGCAGAGGCAGCAGCCAGCGGACGTCGCCGCCGTCCACCACGTCGCCCTGGATCAGGGCCCAGATGCCGAGGATGCCGACGAAGGCGAGCCCCATCACGAAGTGGCCGACGTTGATCGGGTGTCGTCCGCTCACGGCGGGAAGGTCGTGGGTCATGGTCTGCTCCTGCATCACTGGTGGACCTCGACGTGGCCGAGGTTGAGGTCGGCGGCGATCACGAGCGTGGGGGTGTCGCTGGTGGTGGCCACGGTGGTGTCCCCGGTCCCGGGGTCGCCGTTGTGGAAGCGACTCGCGGTGACGTCGAAGCCCTCGTTGGTGCGTCCGAAGAAGTCGACGCTCCCCACCCAGTGCACGCTGGCCTGCATCCGGGTCTCGATCCCGGCAGGCAGGATCACCTCCAGATGGCCGATGTCGCCGTTGAGCTCGATCGTGCGGCCGTCGAGGGCGGCGACGTCGGACACCGAGCTCAGGTCGAGGACGAACTCGCCGGTCGAGAAGGAGTAGCCGTCCGCCACCTGGGCGGCCGACGTCGGCCGCTCGGACACCGTGGTGGTCTCCCAGTTGTCCGCGGCGCTCGCGCCGGCGAGTGCCATCGTGGAGACGAGCCCGAGCAGGATCAGGCCTCCGGCGCGGCCGTAGAAGGCGCCCACCAGGAGCATCAGGCCGCTCAGACCCACCGCCAGGGCCGGGTAGGCCGAGTCGGCGACCGGAGCACCGGCCAGATCGAAGATCCCGAGCACTCCGATTCCGAGCGCGATCAGGGCGAGGGTGAACCAGAACAGGACGGGGCCACGCCGGCGCGGTGCCCGGGGGTGGGCACCCTGGGCGTAGGCAGGCTGGTAGGCCGGCTGCTCGTACGTCGACTGGGCGATGGCAGGTGCGTGGGCGGGGGGCGCGGACGTCGTCTCGGTGGGCGCGGGCTCGCGGTGACCGGAGGCCCGATCGCGGCGGTTCAGCATGAGCAGCACGACCAGCGCCACGATGGCGAGCGGCCAGGGGAACCGGAAGGCGCCCCAGGTGTCGCCGACCGCCGACACTGCCGCCAGGACCCCGACCACGATCAGCGCGACGGATCGGCTGCGGTCGTCGAGGTGGAGCCGGGCCGAGCGGCGGCCCTCCTCGGGAACCAGCAGCCAGCACGCGCCGTACACGATCAGGCCGGCGCCGCCGAAGAAGATGAGGACCACGAGCGCGACCCGCACGATCACGGGGTCGATGTCGAGGTGCCGGGCCAGGCCACCGGCGACACCAGCGACCTTGCGGTCGGTGATGGAGCGCCGCAGCCGGCCGAGGTCGCGGACCTCGTCCTTGGTCACTCGGGGGCCGCCCGAAGCTGGGTCGTGCGCCGCGCCGGCGGCGCTGGGCTGTGGGGTGTCGCCGGGCGAGCCGGCTGGCGGGTCGGTGGGTGGCGCCTGGGGCGGGCCCTCGGGCGGAGTCGTGTTCATGGCTCAAGCGTGCTCGCTGCCGAGCCCCCGCACCATCGGGGAACACCCTGATCCTGCGCGCCGCGACCGCGGGGTCATTCAGGGTCGGGCCGGGGTCGTTCCTCATGGTTCGCGGCCGCGGGCTGTGTGACGATTGAGTCCTCATGAGCAGCAGCCACACCGCCGCCGACCGGTCCCAGGTCCGTCGGGCCACGCGGGACACCCAGGAGCCGATCATCGGCGGCGTCGCTGCGGGGCTGGCGCGCCACCTCGCGCTGCCCGTTCTCTGGGTCCGCGCCGCCTTCGTGCTCGCCGCAGTGCTGGGGGGTCTCGGCGTGGCGATGTACGCCGGGCTGTGGATGGTGCTGCCGTCCGACTCCCGCTTCCAGACCGCCGCACCGGGCCTGGAGCACGCCGACCGGGCCGGGCTGCGACCGCGCCGGATCCGGCGTCTCGGTGACGTGGGGCCGGCGATCGCGCTGGCGGCACTGGCGTTCGGCGGGATCCTGCTGGTGGAGGCGGTGCTCGGACGTGGCGCCGTCTTCTGGCCGCTGGTGATCGGGGTGGTCGGGGTCGGGCTGCTGTGGCGCCAGGCCGACGAGGCCCAGCGGGAACGGTGGCGGGACACCACGGGCCGGATCGACCCCGTGCGGGTGGTGCTCGGCACCGGTGACTGGGCGTCGTACGCCCGCCTCGCCGCGGGCGTCGGCCTGATCGTGACGGCGCTCGCGCTCTTCTCGCTGCGCGGCGGCTCGATCGGCATGGCGCGCGACGTCACGGTCGCCGCCCTGCTCGGCGTCGCGGGGATCGCGATCGTGGTGGGGCCCTGGATCTACCGCCTCGCCTCCGACCTCACCGACGAGCGCGCCGAGCGGGTCCGCACCCAGGAACGCGCCGACGTGGCCGCGCACCTTCACGACTCCGTGCTGCAGACGCTGGCCCTGATCCAGGTCAACGCCGCTGACGCGGCCACGGTCGCGCGCCTCGCCCGAGCCCAGGAACGCGACCTCCGGGCCTGGCTCTACGCGGCGGAGTCGACCGACGAGCGCTCCGTGGCCAGCGCGCTGCGCGGGGCAGCGGCGGCGGTCGAGGACGCGCACGGGGTCTCCGTCGACGTGGTGACAGTGGGGGACTGCGCCTTCGACGAGTCGCTGCGCGCCATCGTCGCCGCAGCCGGTGAGGCGGTCACCAACGCTGCCAAGCACGCCGGCACCGGCAAGGTCGACGTGTACGCCGAGGTGAGCGACGCGGCCGTCGACGTCTTCGTGCGGGACCGGGGCCGCGGGTTCGAGCCCGATGACACCCCGGCCGACCGCTACGGCGTGCGCCACAGCATCATCGACCGCATGCGTCGCCACGGCGGCTCCGCCGAGGTGCGCTCCGCCGTGGGGGAGGGCACCGAGGTGCGCCTGCACCTACCCCGGCAGCGCTCCACCCTGGCTCGACAGGAGGAGAACGATGACTGACGCCCGCGAGGCTCCCGTCTCGGTCGTGATCGTCGACGACCACGCGATGTTCCGCAGGGGGGTGCGCGCCGAGCTCGAGAGCTGCGGCCAGGGCGTCGTGGAGATCCGCGCCGAGGCGGCCGACGTCGACGAGGCGGTCGCCGCGGTCGCCGCGCACCGGCCCGACGTCGTACTCCTCGACGTGCACCTGCCGGGAGGCGGCGGGGCCGAGGTGATGCGCCGTTCGGCGGTCCGCGCCAGCTCTCCGGGCACCCGCTACCTCGCGCTGTCGGTCAGCGACGCCGCAGAGGACGTGATCGGCACGATTCGTGGCGGCGCCCGCGGCTATGTCACCAAGACCATCACCGGGCCCGAGCTGGTCTCGGCCATCGGTCGGGTGGCCATCGGCGACGCGGTCTTCTCACCGCGCCTGGCCGGGTTCGTCCTGGACGCCTTCGCCGGCTCCATCGACGTGGCGGCCGTCGACGAGGACCTAGACCGCCTCACCGAGCGCGAGCGGGAGGTGATGCGGCTGATCGCCCGCGGCTATGCCTACAAGGAGGTGGCCAAGGAGCTCTTCATCTCGATCAAGACCGTGGAGACCCACATGTCGAGCGTGCTGCGCAAGCTGCAGCTCTCGTCGCGTCACGAGCTGACCCGTTGGGCCTCGGACCGCCGCCTGCTCTGACGGGCGAAGAACTGCGGTGCCCTCAACGTCGGCACCGCAGATGGCGGTGGATCCTCGTCACCTGGTGGCTGTTGCGGTTTGGTCGAAGGTGGGTGGCGCGGGCTGGCAGGGCAGGGCGAAGCCGCCCTCAGCTGAGGCTGAGGGCGGCTGCGTGCATCCTGCGGAGGTTGACGACGGCGGC
>JBKJLD010000075.1:0-20780 GCA_046597165.1 Nocardioides sp. | reverse complement strand
CAGGCCCGCCGAGGGTGGTTTCGTCCACGCCGGCGTCCGGGTCGGGGCGGGTCACTTCTCCAAGATGGTCCACAACGGCATCGAGTACGCCGTCATGCAGTCCTATGCCGAGGGGTGGGAGCTGCTGGAGAAGGTCGACCTGGTCGACAACGTGACCGAGGTCTTCGACTCCTGGCGTGAGGGCACGGTCATCCGCTCGTGGCTGCTCGACCTGCTCGTCACGGCGCTCAAGGACGACACGCACCTCGACAAGATCTCGGGCTACGCCGAGGACTCCGGCGAGGGTCGGTGGACCGTCGAGGCCGCAATCGACAACGCCGTGCCGATGAACGTGATCTCGGCGTCGCTCTTCGCGCGGTTCGTCTCGCGCCAGGACGAGAGCCCGGCCATGAAGGCGATCGCCGCGATGCGCAACCAGTTCGGCGGCCACGCCGTACACACCGGACCCCCGCCCGGCGAGGCCGACTCGTCCGACGGCCCGGCCGCGAAGGGCTAGCCACCGCTTGTACGTCTCCCACCTCACCCTGCACAACTTCCGTTCCTACGCCACGGCGGACGTCGCGCTGGAGCCGGGGGTGACGGCGTTCATCGGGCGCAACGGCCAAGGCAAGACCAACCTGGTCGAGGCGATCGACTACCTCTCGCGCCTCGCCTCCCACCGGGTGGCCACGGACGCGCCCCTGGTGCGGGCCGGCGCCGACCAGGCCGTGGTGCGGGCGGCCGTGGTCCGAGATGGACGAACCGCGGTGCTCGAGATCGAGCTCAACCCCGGGCGGGCCAACCGGGCGCGGATCAACCGGTCGCCGTTGCCGCGGACCCGCGACCTGATCGGCCTGGTCCGCACCGTGGTCTTCTCCCCCGAGGACCTCACCCTGGTCAAGGGCGATCCGTCTGATCGGCGCCGCTTCCTCGACGACCTGCTGGTGCTGCGCACACCACGGCTGGCCGGTGTCCGCGCGGACTACGACCGGGTGCTGCGCCAGCGCAACTCGCTGCTCAAGACCATGGGCATCGCGCGGCGCAACCGGCGCGGCGGTGACGCGGAGGAGTCCGCGCTCTCGACCCTCGTCGTGTGGGACGGGCAGCTGGCGCGCACCGGCGCCGAACTCCTCGCCGAACGGCTCGCGCTGGTCGACGACCTGAGTCCGTACGTCGCCAAGGCCTACGAGACCGTGGCTCGTGGGGCCTCCCGTGACGACGCGGAAATCTCCTACAAGGCCTCCTTCGAGCTGCCCGAGCGCCGAGACCGCGCCGCGCTCGAGGAGGCGTTGCTCGACGAGGTCGAGCGCCGCCGCTCCGACGAGCTGGACCGCGGGATCTCGCTGGTGGGTCCGCACCGTGACGAGCTGGTGCTCAGCCTGGGCCACGCCCCCGGGGAGGGCTCGGCCGAGACCGGGCTGCGGCTCCCGGTGAAGGGCTACGCCTCGCACGGCGAGTCCTGGTCGTTCGCGCTCTCGCTGCGCCTGGCGTCCTACGACCTCTTGCGCTCGGACGGAGACGACCCGATCCTGATCCTCGATGATGTCTTCGCCGAGCTCGACACCGAACGGCGCGCCCAACTCGCCGAGCTGGTCGCGGGCGCAGAGCAGGTCCTGGTGACGGCCGCCGTCGCGGCGGACGTGCCGGCCGCGCTCGCGGGAGCCCGCTACCTGGTGGGCAACGGCGAGGTACGCCGTGACTGAGGTCCCTGAATCCCAGCCCGAGCGCCCTCCCGAGCCCGACCAGGATCCCGAGCACCGCGACGACGGGCTGGACCTGGCCCGGGCGCTGTCTCGGGCCACGGCAAAGTCGAGCCCGCTCGCGCGGGCCAAGAAACGCAAGCGCGACTTCCGCCAGACCAGGGGTCGGGTCTCGGGCTCGCACCCGGACGACCGGGACCCACAACTGCTCGACACCACGGTCGGCCGGCTCGTCGACGATCACGGCTGGGACCTGGACCTGCGCATGCACGGCGTCTTCGGACGGTGGGCCGAGCTGGTCGGGGCGGAGGTCGCCCAGCACTGCACCCCCGAGACCTTCGGCGACGGCAAGCTGGTGGTTCGCACCGACTCGACCGCCTGGGCCACCCAGCTCAAGCTGCTCGCGCCCACCGTGGTCCGTCGTCTCAACGAGGAGCTCGGCCACGGCACCGTCGCGCTGATCGAGGTGGTCGGACCGCACCTGCCGCACTGGAAGAAGGGGCCGCGATCGGTCCGCGACGGCCGCGGACCCCGCGACACCTATGGCTGAGGGACGGGGCCGTCGGCGCCCTCCCGCGCCATTCCTGTCGACAGTCCGATCCTGACGATCCAGCGGCCTCTCCGACGTATGGGGACCCATCGGCCCCCCCGATCGGCTGCGCCAGAGGCCCTCACGAGCCGCTCAGGGCCCTGTTTGTCCACAGATCCCCCCGCTGCGGCGGCCCGCCGCGTGGCACAAGGCCCTCAGGCGGCTATCATGGACACCGGGTCGCCGGCTCCGTGCTGTTGCGGCCCTCGGTATGTCAGTCGCGGTTTGTCTGTGTCGTCCGTGCGTGCGCGGGTCGGCCCTTCGTGAAGAGGTGTGTGTGTCCGAGGATCCCGCTGTCCAGAGCCCCGTGGAGACTCCCGAGCCGCCGGCCCTGAGGGGCACCGCACCTGACGCCGGCTCGACGTACGACGCCTCCGCGATCCAGGTCCTCGAGGGTCTCGAGGCGGTCCGCAAGCGCCCGGGCATGTACATCGGCTCGACCGGTGAGCGCGGGCTGCACCACCTGATCTGGGAGATCGTGGACAACGCGGTCGACGAGGCGCTGGCCGGTCACTGCGACCGGATCATCGTGACCCTGATGGCCGACGGCGCGATCCGCGTCGAGGACAACGGGCGCGGCATCCCCACCGACACCGCCCCCGGCCAGGACATGCCGGCCGTGACGTTGGCGCTCACGATGCTGCACGCCGGCGGCAAGTTCGGCGGCGGCGGCTACAAGGTCTCCGGCGGTCTGCACGGTGTCGGTGTCTCGGTCGTCAACGCCCTGTCGAGCCACCTGATCGTCGACGTCAAGAACCGCGGCCACCTGTGGCGACAGAGCTTCACCATCGGCGTGCCCGACGGCGAGCTGCAGGACGTCCGCGAGCTGGAGCCCGGCGAGCGGACCGGGACCACGGTGACCTACTGGGCCTCGGAGGAGATCTTCGAGACCACGACCTACTCCCTCGAGACGATCACCAGCCGCTTTCGTGAGTACGCGTTCCTGAACAAGGGGCTCGAGATCGTGGTCCGCGACGAGCGTCCTGCGGCCGACGAGTTGCTCGAGGCCGTCCAGGACGACACGATCGCCAACGACGTCGACCAGGCCGCCTCCGACGCGATCCGCAAGGGCGACGAGGGCGGCCTGCAGCGCATCTTCAAGTACGACCGCGGTCTGGTCGACTACGTCGAGCACCTCAACCGGCGCAAGCAGATCGCGAACCCCAGCATCATCGCCTTTGAGGCCGAGACCCCCGACTCGGTGGAGAACCACATGAGTCTCGAGGTGGCGATGCAGTGGAACACCACCTTCTCGGAGTCGGTCCACACGTTCGCCAACACCATCAACACCCACGAGGGCGGCACCCACGAAGAGGGGTTCCGCGCGGCGCTGACCGGTCTGGTCAACAACTGGGGCTTCGAGTGGGGCCTGATGAAGAAGCCCGAGGACCGCGTCTCGGGTGACGACATCCGCGAGGGCCTGACGGCCATCATCTCGATCAAGATGGGCGAGCCCCAGTTCGAGGGCCAGACCAAGACCAAGCTCGGCAACACCGAGGCCAAGGGCTTCGTCCAGCGGATCATGAACGACCAGCTCGGCGACTGGTTCGAGAAGAACCCCGCCGAGGGGCGCGACATCATCCGCAAGTCCCAGGCCGCGGCGATGGCCCGGATCGCGGCCCGCAAGGCCCGCGACCTGGCGCGCAGCCGCAAGGGGCTGCTCGGCGGCGGCGGTCTGCCCGGCAAGCTCTCGGACTGCCAGTCGACCAACCCCGCCGAGTGCGAGGTCTTCATCGTCGAGGGTGACTCCGCCGGCGGCTCGGCCCGTCAGGGCCGGGACCCCCGGGTCCAGGCGATCCTCCCGATCCGCGGCAAGATCCTCAACGTCGAGAAGGCCCGCATCGACAAGGTGCTCGCCAACACCGAGGTCCAGGCGATCATCTCCGCGCTCGGCACCGGCATCCACGAGGAGTTCAGCCTCGAGAAGCTGCGCTACCACAAGGTCGTCCTGATGGCCGACGCCGACGTGGACGGCCACCACATCAACACGCTGCTGCTCACGCTGCTCTTCCGCTTCATGAAGCCGCTCATCGAGCACGGGTTCGTCTACATGGCCCAGCCTCCGCTCTACCGGATCCGGTGGAACAAGCCTGCCGAGCACGAGTTCGTCTACTCCGACTCCGAGCGCGAGGCCCTCACCCGCGACGGGATGGCCAACGGCAAGAAGCTGCCGAAGGAGAACCCGGTCCAGCGCTACAAGGGTCTGGGTGAGATGAACGCGGAGGAGCTGTGGGACACCACGATGAACCCGGCGCAGCGGCTGATGCTCCAGGTGACCCTCGACGACGCCGCCCAGGCGGACGAGATCTTCTCGATCCTGATGGGCGAGGACGTCGAGCAGCGTCGTTCCTTCATCCAGCGCAACGCCAAGGACGTCCGATTCCTCGATATCTAAATGTCTAACGACATCCCTAGATTCGAGTAGATCCGACCAGAGAGACGAAGACACGTGACTGAGACCCCCACCGGCGGCGGCACCACCACCCCCGAGGACCCGGGCCCGGGCGGCCGGATCGAGCCGATCGAGCTCCAGACCTCGATGCAGCGGGCCTACATCGACTACGCGATGGCGGTCATCGTCGGCCGGGCGCTGCCCGACGTACGCGACGGGCTCAAGCCGGTGCACCGTCGGGTGCTCTACGCCATGTACGACGGCGGATACCGCCCCGACCGCGGCTTCTCCAAGTGCTCGCGCGTCGTCGGTGACGTCATGGGTCAGTACCACCCGCACGGCGACTCCGCGATCTACGACACCCTGGTCCGGCTCGCCCAGCCCTGGGTGATGCGCGCCCCGCTGATCCACGGCCAGGGGAACTTCGGCTCGCCGGGCAACGACTCGGCGGCTGCCATGCGGTACACCGAGTGCCGGATGGCCCCGCTGGCCCTCGAGATGGTGCGCGACATCGGCGAGGAGACCGTCAACTTCCAGCCGAACTACGACGGCCGCTCGCAGGAGCCGACCGTCCTCCCGGCGCGCTACCCCAACCTGCTGGTCAACGGCTCGGCCGGCATCGCGGTCGGCATGGCCACCAACATCCCGCCGCACAACCTGCGTGAGATCGCCGACGGCGCCCAGTGGGCCCTCGAGCACCCCGAGGCCACCCGCGAGGAGCTCCAGGAGGCACTGATCGAGCGGGTCAAGGGACCCGACTTCCCCAACGGCGCCCTGATCGTCGGACGCGAGGGGATCGAGCAGGCCTACCGCACCGGGCGCGGCTCGGTCACCCAGCGCGCAGTCATCGAGATCGACGAGGACAACCGGGGTCGGACCTGCCTGTCCATCACCGAGCTGCCCTACATGGTCAACCCGGACAACCTGGCGCTCAAGATCGCCGAGCTGGCCGACTCCGGCAAGGTCCAGGGCATCTCCGACGTGCGCGACGACTCCTCGGGCCGCACCGGCCAGCGGCTGGTCGTGGTCCTGCGCCGCGACGCCGTGGCCCGCGTGGTCCTCAACAACCTGCTCAAGCACACCGAGCTGCAGACCAACTTCAGCGCCAACATGCTGGCACTGGTCGACGGGGTCCCCCGCACGCTGACCATCGACCAGTTCATCAGCAACTGGGTCACCCACCAGGTCGAGGTCATCCAGCGGCGGACCCGCTTCCGTCTCTCCGAGGCCGAGCGTGAGGCCCACATCCTCCGCGGCCTGGTCAAGGCGCTCGACGCCCTCGACGAGGTGATCGCCCTGATCCGCAGCTCGCCCGAGGTGGACGACGCCCGCGACGGGCTGATGGAGCTTCTCGAGATCGACGAGATCCAGGCAGTCGCGATCCTCAACCTGCAGCTGCGCCGACTCGCCGCACTGCAGCGACAGAAGATCATCGATGACCTGGCCGCCATCGAGGTGCGGATCGCCGACCTCGAGGACATCCTGGCCAGCCCCGAGCGGCAGCGCCGGATCATCTCCGAGGAGCTCGCCGCCATCGTCGACAAGTACGGCGACGACCGGCGTACCCAGATCATCGCCGCGGACGGGGACCTCTCGATGGAGGACCTGATCCCCGACGAGGACCTGGTCGTCTCGATCACCCGCGGTGGCTACGCCAAGCGGACCCGCGCCGACCAGTACCGCACCCAGAAGCGCGGTGGGAAGGGAGTCCGCGGCGCGAGCCTGCGCGGCGACGACGTCGTGCAGCACTTCATCGCGACGTCCAACCACCACTGGCTGCTGTTCTTCACCACGGCCGGGCGCGTCTACCGCACCAAGGCCTACAACCTCCCGGAGGCCTCGCGGGACGCCAAGGGCGGTCACGTCGCCGGGTTGTTGAGCTTCCAGCCGGACGAGAACATCGCCCAGGTGCTGGCGATCCGGGACTACGAGCAGGCGCCGTACCTCGTGCTGGCGACCCGCAACGGGCTGGTGAAGAAGACCCGCCTCGGTGACTACAACAGCCCGCGTCAGGCCGGCGTCATCGCGATCAACTTCCGCGAGGACGACGACGAGCTGATCGGTGCCGAGCTGGTCAACTCCGAGGACGAGATCCTGCTGGTCTCGCGCAAGGGTCAGGCGATCCGCTTCCGCGCCGACGACTCCCAACTGCGCCCGATGGGCCGCGCGACCTCCGGGGTCTCGGGCATGAAGTTCCGGTCCGGAGACGCGCTCTTGTCGATGTCGGTGATCCGCGCCGAGCAGGTCGCCGCCGAGGAGGCCGCCGCGGTCGCCGCCCAGGCCGCCGGCGAGTCGACGGCACCGGGCGACCTGCCCGAGGTCAAGGAGCAGTACGTCTTCACGATGACCGACGGCGGCTTCGCCAAGCGGACCCGCATCTCCGACTACCGCCTGCAGTCTCGCGGTGGCCTCGGCATCAAGGCGATGTCGTTGGCCAACGAGGACCGTGGCGTCCTGGTCGGTGGCTTCATCGTCGAGGAGGGTGACGAGATCCTGTCGATCACCGCGAACGGCCAGGTCGTGCGCAGCCCGATCAACGACCAGTTCCGCGCCACCGGCCGCTCGACCATGGGGGTGAAGTTCGTCGGACCGAAGTCCGGTGACTCCGTCGCCGTGGTGGCCCGTTCGGTGGAGGCCAAGGACGAGGAGTCGGAGGCGGACCAACCGGTCGAGGTCGAGGGCGCCGCGGTGGACGGCCCTGGAGCCACGAACGAAGCCGAATCGCCGGACGTGGACACGGATGCAACAATCGAGGCGACCGAGACCGAGACGACCGGGGAGACTGAGGCCTGATGACGGAGCGTCCCGTCCGACCCGCCACCCGCCCTGGGCTCGAGGACACCTCGACCCGGGCGCCGCTCGGCGAGCGGCTCCAGGCCAAGTTCGCCAACGCTGCCGACGAGCACCGGGCGAACGCCAACCCGGAGTCGACCCCCGCCGCCAAGAAGGCGGCGCTCGGGGGGCGTCCGCCCCGGCGCGCCCGCCTGCGGCTCTCGCGCATCGACCCCTGGTCGGTGATGAAGACTTCGTTCCTGCTCTCCATCGCCTTCGGTGTCGTCACGGTGGTGTCGGTGCTGATGGTCTGGTCCGTCCTCGGGGCGGCCGGGGTCTGGGACTCCATCAACCAGACCGTCCAGGACGTCGTCGGAGGCCAGGACTCCTCGAACTTCAACGTCCAGGACTACCTCGGCACCTCGCGGGTGATCGGGTTCACGATGCTGGTGGCCGTCGTCGATGTGGTGCTGCTCACGGCGATCGCCACCCTGGGGGCCTTCCTCTACAACATGGCGGCAGCGCTGCTCGGTGGCGTCGAAGTCACCCTGGCCGAGGACGACCGCTGAGCCCCGATCCCGTTTTGTCCGGCCCCTCCACGGTGGGGTAGTGTCCCCCTCGGTCGCCCGGCGGCCAACAGTCGGCATGCTCACCTCGGTGAGCACGTCACGGGCCTATAGCTCAGACGGTTAGAGCGCTTCCCTGATAAGGAAGAGGTCAGAGGTTCAAGTCCTCTTAGGCCCACCATCTCGACACGATCCGCAAGGCACCACCCGATCACGTGGGAGTCACGTTGAAGAAGATCCTCCTGGTCCTCCTGGCCGCCGCAGCGGCTGTCGCGGCCAAGAAGAAGGTCGACGGCGGTCGTGCCGAGCAGGCCCTGTGGGCCGAAGCCACCGACAACGTCGACCGGGTCTGACCGAACTCGGGGCCTTGGCGCAATTGGTAGCGCACCTGCTTTGCAAGCAGGGGGTTAGGGGTTCGAGTCCCCTAGGCTCCACCACTCCCACACGGGGCCGGCCCCGGTGGTCCGAGGGATCGCCCGGCCGGCTCGCCGGGCATCTGCTGGCACCCGTCCTGGCCGTCACCCTCCTGGCCGGCTGCAGCGACGTTCCACCACCCGACGTCCCCGACACGGGCCCGCCGCCCCGTCTGAGCGGCACCCCGTCGTACAGCCCGCGGCAGGAGGCGGCCGCTGCCGTGCTGCCGTTCGTGCCCGAGTCGGCCACCACCCTGACCGTGACCGACCTCGACGCGGTCCGGGCGCAGCTGGGCGTGCCCGAGCTGACCAGCGCCGACCTGATGAGCGACCGGGCGGACTTCTGGCGGCGCGCTGAGACCGAGGCGCCGCTGCTGGCGCAGGGGCTCCTGCGCGACGACAACTCCGAGCTGATGCTCGACTACGGCTTCACCCAGGACGACGTCGACTTGGAGGCCCACTTCACTGGCGCGGACGGCAACGGCTACGTGCTCGGCTTCCGCGACGACCTCGACATGGCGGCCGTGGCCCGCGCGGTCCGCGACGGCGTCGGGCCGCTGGTCGGCGCGAAGGTGCTCGGCGCGGACCACCTCGTGGTCTCGGGCGGGGCCTCCGACCCGGTCCACAGCTGGGCGACCGACGCGACCGTGGTCGACCTGGTCGACGCGCCGGCAGAGGCGACGTACGTGCACCGGGGGTGCCTGCCGTTCAACGAGGCCCTCGGTCCCGACGCCACCGCGGAGGATCAGCGCGCGGTCCTGGCCGGACACGACGTGGCGCGGTTCGACCGGCTGGACGCCTTCGCGCTCGCTTTTGGCGACCACCTGGCGACGGCTCGGCTCGGTCCCGATCGCGCCGACCTCTTCGAGAGGCTCCACCTGGGCGATGACTGGCCGGCCACGCAGACTCCCGCGTTCGGTGACGGGTTCGGGCAGGGCGTGGGCGACCCCGCGGCCGGCCGGATCGGGTACGTCGTGGCTCGGCCGCCGATCGCGGCGCGGCTCGCTCTGCTGGGCACGCTGCCCTTCGCCGTCTGCAACGAGGTCGAGCCGATCGCGGAGCCTACCGGGCTCGCAGCGGCGTGGCTCAGCCGCCAGCCAGCGCGGCGAACTCGACCGGGTCGTGGGCGCTGAAGATCGTGATCTCGGAGCCGTGCGCGGCGTACAGCTCGCGCAGCCGCTCCTGGTTGTGGCGCCGCTGGAGGTCGTCAACGGCGACCAGCCGCTGGAAGGCCCGCAACCCCACAGGAGCGGTCGGCGGGGTCTGCTTCTCGCCGGCGCTGAAGTAGGAGTCGCCGGCGTGCAGCAGCCAGCCGCCGTCCGGGCGGCGAACGGCGACGCCGCAGTGGCCACGGGTGTGGCCGTGCAGTGGGACGAGGACCACGTCGTCGCCCAGCGCCCGCACGGACGTGAAGCCGAACCAGTCGTCGCCGGCAGCCCCGTGGCGCTCCCAGCGCGGTCCGTGGGCCCACTGGGCGGCCACGTAGCGGGCCCGCTCGCGCAGCGGAGGATGCTCCGCGGCCGCGAGCTCGGCGGCGAAGACATGCACCCGGGCGGTCGGGAAGTCGCTCAGCCCGCCGGCGTGGTCGAGGTCGAGGTGGGTCAGGGCGATGTCGGTGACGTCCGAGACGTCGTACCCGAGCGCGCGCACCCGAGCCTGCGCGGTCTCGGCCAGGTCGAGTGCCGGGCGCAGGGCGGCCACGAACGGACGCCCGAGGCGCCGCGGGTCGGCGATGTCCCCGGTCCCGAAGCCCGTGTCGACCAGGAGCAGGCCGCCGGGGCGCTCGACGAGCAGGCAGTGGGCCACCATCTGCGGCGGGGAGACCCGCCCGCCGAACGAGCCCATCGGGCGCAGGGTGGCGCAGTTCAGGTGGTGGAGGGTCACGGGGACGAGCGTCCCAGTCCTGCACCCTCCTCGGTCGCGTGCAACGCCCGGACGGTGGGAGAGGTCTGGACCGATCCGGCATCGGGGTAGGTGCCGAAGAGCCGGTCGGCGGTGCCTGCGCTGGTCACCGTGAACCAGTAGTGCTCGTTCTTGTAGTGGTGCAGGCGATGGTTGCGCCACACCGAGCGGAACCACGCCGACTGCGGCCGGTAGTCGCTGTGGACCAGGTAGTGGGTCCACTCGTAGCCGAACTTGAGCGCATGGATCGAGACCAGCAGCGAGAGCGCGCTCGTCCGGGTCGGCATCGCCAGCAGCGCCACCGCGACGTACGTCGGGAGCAGCCAGACGAGCGCCGGCCACGGGATGAAGACCAGCGGGATCTCACGCGGATCAGCGTGGTGCTCACGGTGCTTGCGCGCGAGCAACGAGTCGATGGCGACCGGGCCGAGGTGGCGGGGTCGCCAGTGCAGGATCACCACGTGGATCACCCACTCGATGACGGGGAAGAGCGCGACCAGCGCTGCGGGGATCACGAGCTCCCAGGGCGAGCCACCGCCGACCACGACCCGCGCGACGACGGAGCCGACCAGGAAGGAGCCGATCATCCACGGGGAGGGGGCGCGCAGGAAGGAGCGCCAGGCGGTGCCGAGGGAGACGTTGGTGCGACGGGAGCCGGTGATCCGCTGCTCGTCGGCGGCGAGGCGCTGGCTCGCGAGCTGCTCGATCTCGGGGGACGGTCTCGTCATGGTCACTCCTGGAGGGACTGCAGGGCGGTGAGCAGGCTGGCGGTGGCCGGGCGCAGGACGCGGTCGGCGGCGGCGCGGGCGGTGTCGGGGTCGCCCTCGCCGATGGCGGCGGTCAGGACGCGGTAGGCGCCGACTTGACCGACCTCCTCGGCCATCACGGCGGACAGGGCCTCGATCGCGGGCTCGTAGGCGGCGCGCAGGCTGTTGAACATCAGCCGGAAGGTCAACGAGTCGGCGCCGTCGACCACGAGGTCCCAGTAGGCCAGGGCGTGCAGTTGGCGCTCGACGTCGTCGTCGGTGGCGGCGAGGGCGTCCACGGTCGCGGTGAGGGTCGCGGCCAGGCCCGGTCCCCCGCGCTCGGCGGCGAGCGCAGCGACGCCGGGGCCGATCACCAGCCGCGCCTCGAGGATGGATCGCGCGACGGTGGCGTCGAGCACCCCGGCGCGCACCAGGAGCCGGGGCAGCAGGTCGAGCCCGGCGAAGCGCTTGAAGTCGCGGACCGTGGTGGCGCCGCCGTGGCGGACCTCGAGGAGCCGGGTCTGGGCCATCCGCTGGAGAGCCTCGCGCACAGCCGGCCGGGAGACGCTGAGCACCTCGGCCAGGCGCCGCTCGCTGGGCAGTGCCTCGCCCGCCTCGAGCTCGCCGTCCACGACGCCGGCGAGGACCTGGTCGAAGACGTCGTCCGGAACGGAGCGGCGTTGCACGGGTTGCAGGGGCATGCCGGAACGGTAGACGCCTGTCCGGTCAGTGGTCAAGTGGTCATACCAGTTGGTTGAACCGAGGCGGGTCGGTGCGCGGCTGCGCCGTACGCTGGAGCACGTGCCCACGCTGCTCGCCCCACGGTTCTGGGCCATCCATCTGCTGGCCCTGGTGCTGGTCGGCGTCGCCGGCGCCCTCGGCGTCTGGCAGTACGACGCGTGGCAGTCGCGGCGGGCCGCAGCGGCCGTGGACCTGACCCAGATGACGCCGGTCCCCCTGGACTCGGTGATCGGGCCGGACGCGCCCTTCCCGGGCACCAGGATCGGCCAACCCGTCGTCCTGGACGGCACCTGGGTCCCCGACGGCACCGTCTACGTCGCGGGTCGTGAGCACCAGGGCGCGGTGGGCTACTGGGTGGTGACTCCGCTGGCGGTCGCCGACCCGGGCGACCCGGCGATCCCCGTCGTCCGTGGCTGGGTCGCCGACCCAGTGGCCGCCCCGGCACCCCCGACAGGCCACGCCGAGCTGGTCGGCTGGCTCCAGCCGCCGGAGGGCACCGGGGCGGTCGACGCGGACCCCTCGGACGACGTACTCCCCCAACTGCGGATCGCGGACCTGATCCAGCACGTCCACCAGGACCTCTACGGCGCATATGCGGTGGCCGCGGACCTGCGCCCCCGCGGCGCGGCCCCGCTCAACGACGGCACCGCCGGTCTGGTGCACGCCGACCTCCAGCAGTTCCCCGACGCGGGGCGCTTCACCGCGCTGCGCAACCTGCTCTACGCCATCGAGTGGTGGTTCTTCGGCGGATTCGCGGTCTTCGTGTGGTGGCGCTGGACGCGCGACGTGCTCGCCGAGCGGGACGCTGAGCGCGACGAGGTCCCGGCGGGCGCCGATGGTGGTGCCAGTAGGTTGAGCGGGTGAAGAAGCTCTTCAACGCCTACCGCGTGCTGGCCATCATCGTCGGCATCCTGCTCACCGTGCTGGTCTTCGTGGGGCTGCCCCTGAAGTACCTCACCACCGACGGCTCCTCCCTGCAGGACCTCGGCACCACCCTGACCACGATCGTCGGAATCGCGCACGGGTGGCTCTACATGGCCTACGTCGTGGTCGCCTTCTTCCTGGCCCGCCGCGCCCGCTGGTCGATCCCCTTCAGCGTCCTGGCCCTCCTCGCCGGGCTGATCCCCATCCTGATCTTCTGGGTCGAACACCGGGTCACCCAGCGGATGCGCGCCGAGCACCCCGAGCTGATTTCGGGATAGTCCGTGACGGAATGCATCTTTTCGGGGCAGATTTCCTGCATTCCGTCACGGACTACCCCCACAATCTCCACAGCTCGAGGGGGGTGAGGGGTTGACGACGGCGTTCGTGCTGGGTGGCGGCGGGGTGCTCGGAGCCGTCGAGGTCGGGATGCTGCGGGCCCTGCTCGAGCGCGGGATCACCCCCGACCTCGTCCTCGGCACCAGCGTCGGAGCACTCAACGGCGCCCTGGTCGCGAGCGACCCCACGCTCGCCGTGGTCGACCGGCTCACCGAGCTGTGGCGCTCGGCCAGCGACGGTGGTCGCGAGGTGTACGGCGATCGCGCGCTGCGCACGGTGCGCCGGGCCGTCTCGACGGGCACTCACATCTACTCCTCCGAACCGCTCGCCCAGCGGCTGCGCGACGAGCTGGGCGGGGTCACCTTCGAGGAGCTGCCGGTCCGGTTCCAGGTCTGCGCCGCGAGCATCGAGCGCGCGGCCGAGCACTGGTTCGACTCGGGCCCGGTCGTCGAGGCGGTCGTCGCCAGCGCCGCGGTGCCCGGGCTGCTGCCGCCCGCCCGGGTCGGCGACGAGCACTACCTCGACGGCGGCATCGTGAACTCGATCCCGCTCGGCCGCGCCGTCCAGCTCGGCGCGGACCGGGTCTTCGTGCTCCAGGTGGGCCGCATCGACCGCCCGCTGACCGTGCCGAAGCGCCCGTGGGAGGTGGCCCGGGTCTCCTTCGAGATCGCGCGGCGGCACCGCTTCACACGGGAGCTGGCCGAGCTCCCCGACGGCGTCGAGGCGCACATTCTTCCCGCGAAGGGCACCTCGCCCCGGGACGACTCCTTCTTCGGCACCCGCGACTTCTCCAGCGTCGAGCTCCGCATCGAGGCGACGTACGACGCGAGCGTGGCCTACCTGGCGGAGCACCTCGGGTGACCCGCGCGTTCCGGCGCCTGGTGGTGGCCCCGGCTGTGGTGCTCGCGACGGTGGCGCTGTGGCTCTCCCTCCCGGTCTGGTTGATCGTGGCGGCCGCCCTCGCCCCGGTGCTCCCCGGACGGTGGCGGGCACTGCGCCTGCTGTGGGTGCTGATCCTCTACCTGACCTGCGAGAGCGTGATGCTGGTCGTCCTGCTGGGGCTCTGGCTCGCGTCGGGCTTCGGCTGGCGGATCCGCACGCCGTACTTCGAGGGGATCCACTACGACCTCGTCCAGGGAGTGATGTGGCTCTTCTTCCGCGAGGCGCGACGGGTCCTGAGGCTGTCCATCGAGACCGACGGCCCGGCCCCGGACGCCCACCCCGGCCGACCACTGCTGGTCTGCAGCCGCCACGCCGGCCCCGGCGACTCGTTCACGCTGGTCCATGCGCTGATGCACTGGTACCGCCGCGAGCCCCGGGTCGTCCTCAAGGACAGCCTGGCGTGGGACCCGATGATCGACGTGATCCTGCGCCGGATCCCGGCCCGGTTCATCTCCTCGAACCCCGGGGCCGACGAGGACTTCGAGTCGCAGATCGCCGCCCTGGCCAGCGACCTCGACGCGGACGACGCCTTCGTGATCTTCCCGGAGGGCGGCAACTTCACACCCGAACGGCGCCGGCGCGCGATCGACCGGCTGCACCGGCTGGGCCTGGACCGGATGGCGGCCCGGGCCGAGGCGATGACCCACGTGCTGGCCCCACGCCCGGGAGGCTTCCTCGCCGCACTGGAGGCGGCCCCGGAGGCGGACGTCGTCCTGGTGGCGCACACCGGGCTCGACCATCTGCTGACCATCTCCGACGTGTGGCGCGAGCTGCCGATGGACAAGCGGATCATCATGCGTTGGTGGCAGGTCCCGCGCGCGGAGATCCCCGAGGGTCGGGAGGCGCGCATCGAGTGGCTCTACGCCTGGTGGGAACGGATCGACGCCTGGATCGCAGCGAACCGGCCGGAGGAGCTGCCCTCCGGCCGGTTCGGGTCGCGCACGCAGGGCTGACGCGCCGGGAGTCACAACTTGTCGGAAGGCTCCTCGTCGATCGCGATGACCTCGGCCGGGTCGTCCGGCGTGGTGACCGGGTGCGCGGACTCGGCCTCGTCGGCGATGACCTCGTCAGGTGAGGACCCGCCGGTGTCGGCCTCGCTCGCGGCGGCGTGCGTGCCGGCCATCGGCGCGGCGGGGGTCGTCGGCGGGGCGGCCGGAGCAGGGGCCGGGACGTAGGACGACTGCCAGTTGTCGGCACTGCCGGAGGCCGTCAGCTTGCGCGCCACGACGCCGAGACCCGCGGCCAGACCACCCAGCAGCAGGATCTTGCGGAGCTTGCCCTTCTTCTTCGGCTCGGGCTCCCCCTTGAGCTGGGCGACCTTGCTCGCCGCCAGGTCACGGCCGAGCGCCGCCTTCTCTGCGGCGTAGTCGGCGCCCAGGGCCGCCTTCTCCGTCGCGAGCGCGGCGGCGTCGGCGAGGTACGGCGCCGCCTTGGCGCGGGCCTCGGCAAAGGCGGGACCGGCCTTCTCCCGGGCGTCGGCGAGGTACGGCGCCGCCTTCTCGCGGGCCTCGGCAAAGGCCGGACCGGCCTTCTCGCGGGCCTCCTTGGCGGCCTCGCGGGCAGCCCCGACCGCGGACTCGACCGCGGACTCGAACTGGGGGCGGACCGTCTCGACGTAGTCGGAGGCTTGGTCGATGAGGGACTTCTTCTGGCGCAGGCCCATGGGCGTGACACTTCCTTCTCGTCGTTGGCTTCCATTCGATCATGCCTGACCCGAACCAGCCAGCGCGCGCCCGTGTGGGCGTGCGTGCAAGGATCGGTGCGCACAGACAGCATCGACGTAGTACGCACGTACCCACATCACGCGAGAGGCAGTCATGGCTGACCAGCAGGCCATCTTGAAGACCAACAAGGGCGACATCACCCTGAACCTGTTCCCGAACCACGCCCCCGAGACGGTCTCGAACTTCACCGGGCTCGCCCAGGGCACCAAGTCGTACGACGCGGGCAACGGCCGCACCGGCCCGTTCTACGACGGCCTCGGCTTCCACCGGGTCATCGACGGCTTCATGATCCAGGGCGGCTGCCCCCTCGGCACCGGCACCGGTGGCCCCGGCTACACGTTCAAGGACGAGCCGCACCCCGAGCTGGTCTTCGACAAGCCGTACCTCCTGGCCATGGCCAACGCCGGACCGGCCACCAACGGCTCGCAGTTCTTCATCACCCTGGGTCCCACCCCCCACCTGAACCGCAAGCACACGATCTTCGGTGAGGTGGCCGACCAGGCATCGCGCGACGTCGTCGACGCGATCGGCAGCACCCGGACCGGCGCGGGCGACCGGCCGACTGAGGCCGTCGTCATCAACAGCGTCGAGGTTGTGGGCTCCTGAGCGAGCACACCACGCCCGCAGCCGGGGTGCCGACCTGTTATCGGCACTCCGGCCGCGAGTCGTACATCCGCTGCCAGCGCTGCGACCGGACCATCTGTCCGGACTGCATGCGCGATGCCGCGGTGGGCTTCCACTGCCCCTCCTGCGTGAGCGAGGCAGCCAGGACGACGCGCAGCCCCCGCACGCCGTACGGCGGGCAGCGCACCAGCAACCCGGGACTCACCTCGATGGTCCTGATCGGCCTCAACGCGGCGGTCTGGCTGCTCGTGCTCGCCACGGGCGGCGCAGCGAGCCGACTGCTGAACCGGCTGGTGCTGCTGCCCACCGGGCGCTGTGCCTCCATCGAGCAGCCGGGGGCCGGCTACGCCCTGCACTCCCAGGCCACCTGCCTGAGCAGCACCAACCCGCCCGGTGACGGGGCCTGGTTCCCCGGCGTCAGCGACGGGGCCTACTGGCAGCTGTTCACCAGCGCCTTCACCCACGTCGAGATCTGGCACATCGGCTTCAACATGCTGGCCCTGTGGTTCCTCGGGCCCCAACTCGAGCTGGCCCTGGGTCGGGCCCGCTTCCTGGCGCTCTACCTGCTCTCGGCGCTGGCCGGGTCGGTCCTCGTCTACTGGCTCGCGCCCGAGTACGGCTCCACGCTCGGTGCCTCGGGCGCCGTCTTCGGGCTGATGGGCGCGCTGCTGGTCGTGGCCTTCAAGGTCGGCGGCAACGTGCAGACCGTGCTGACCTGGTTGGGGATCAACTTCGTGTTCACCGTGGTCGGGCGCGGGTTCATCTCCTGGCAGGGCCACCTCGGCGGTTTCCTGGGCGGCGTCCTGGTCGCGGCCATCCTGGTCTACGCGCCCCGGACGCGCCGCACCCTGTGGCAGTCGGTCGGCCTCGGCGCCGTCGGCGCCGCCCTGGTCGTGGCCACGGTGCTGCGCACCGCCGCGCTCGCCTGAACCGCCGCCCCGGCACCAGCCCCGGATCGAGCCTGCGGGCCGGTCCGGGGATCTCGTCGTCGACCCCGACTTATCCACAGCTGTGCACTCACCTGTGGAGAACTACACGCATGTAGTTCTCCACAGATTCCTCCCCAACTGTGCACAAACGCCGGCCTGTCCCGGGTGGGACGAACCGGCGTCGGCGTGCGTCGAGAGTGAGCTGCCCGGCGGGCAGCCGCGCTCACTCCCAGCGGGTCGCGAAGGTGAAGCCGACCGCCATGAAGGCGATGCCGACCATCAGGTTGTACTGGCCGAGGTCGTCGAAGACCGGCACGCGCGAGACGTTGTCGCTGATCACGTAGAACGTGCAGATCCAGAGCAGGCCGATCAGGAAGCAGCCGAGCATGCCGACCACGACGCCGCGGCCGCGGCCCATCGGGGTCCCGGGGTGGGCCGAGACCATCAGCCCGACCATCAGGGCGCCGAAGCCGATCAGGTAGTTCCACCGGGCGAGGTCGGCCATGAAGGACGGGCTTCCGGCCTTGGGAGCGGGGAAGACCGTCGGGTCGACCCGGACGGCCAGGTAGTAGTAGGTGATCCAGGCGATGCCAGCGACCACGAGCAGGACCGCGATCAGGAACCTCACCGAGAACAGCGGGCCCCTCACGGGGGCGAGGAAATCGTGCGGGGCCTTCTGCTTGGACACGGGTGCTCCTCGAATCGTGGCGTGCTGCCCATGACGTGACATCACAGGTCGCGGGCTACCTTAGTCGGCGTGACTCCCGGATCTCACGCGCGGCCCACCGAGACGCCCCCGCGGCGCATCGGGAACCGGGCGCGCCGCGGGGGAGTGTGGCGGCTGGGGAGCCCGGTGGTGGTGCTCCTGTGCGGGGCGCTCTTCGTGATCAGCGCGCACAACAGCCAGGGGACCGATCTACGGCCGGGGCGCTACACCAGCCTCGCCTCGCTCGTGCGCAACGAGGCCGACGACTACGACGCCCTCAAGCAGAAGGTCGCCTCGCTCAACGAGGAGGTGGCTGCCTTGACCGGCTCGGTCAACGACCGCGAGGTCAAGCGCTACCAGCGCAAGACCGCCCGTCTCGAGGATCCCGCCGGTCTCACTCCCCGCGTCGGCCCCGGGGTCACCGTGACGCTCAGCGACGCACCGGACGACGTCCTCTACTCAACCGACCTCGACCCGAATCTCCTGGTCGTCCACCAGCAGGACATCCAGGCGGTCGTCAACGCGATGTGGAAGGCGGGGGCTTCCGCGGTCACCATCGCTGGCCAGCGGGTCGTCAGCACCACCGGCATCAAGTGCCTGGGGAACTCGGTCCAGCTGCAGGGCCTGCTCTACTCACCGCCCTACGAGATCTCCGCGGTCGGTGACCAGAGCGCGCTGCTCTCGGCGATCGAGAACGACACCTATCTCCAGCTCTACCGCAAGCAGGCCGTCGACCCGCGAATCGGTGTCGGCTGGGCCGTCGCCCTCGAGACCAGCGTGACCGCGCCGGCGTTCGACGGTCTGCTCGACCTCAGCTACGCAAGGCCGCTGCCCTGAGGTGACGCCCTGAGGTGACGCCCACGACGGGCGCTCACGAGGGGCTCGGCGACCCCGTGGGCAGCAGCGTGGGCGACTCGGTCGGCGACTCCGAGGGCGAGGGAGACTCCGTGGGCGCCTCGTAGGTCGACACGACGATCGTGACCACCGAGCCGGCCTGGTCCTCCTGGCCGGCGCTCGGGCTCTGCTGGATCACGGTGCCCTTCGGCTCGGTCGTGTTCGAGGACTCCACCACGTCGGGCACGAACCCGGCGTCGCGCAGGGTCTTCTCCGCCTCGGACTGCGACATGCCGACCACGTCGGGGATCTTCTCGGGACCGTCGGAGAAGTAGACGGTGACCGTGGCGCCCTCAGGAACCTGCTCGCCGGCTGCGGGGTTGGTCTCGAGGACCTGACCCTGGGGCGCGTCGGACTCCCGCTTCTCCATGACCACCTTGAGGTGGGCTGCCAGGAGGTTGCTCCGGGCGGTGCTCCGGTCCTGCCCCACGACGGACGGCACCCCGACCAGGGGCTTGCCGGTCGAGACCACGAAACTGACGCCCGTGCCGGGGTCGACGTACTGGTTGGCGTTGGGGTCCTGGCTCAGGACCTTGTCCTTGCCCACGTTCGGGTCTGCCTCGTAGTCGACGCTGCCGACGGCCAGGCCCGCATCGCCCACCGCGGCCCGGGCCTGGGACTCGGTGAGACCGATCAGGTCCGGCACCGCGGTCTGGGTCACGCCGGTGTCGAACATGCTGTTGAGCAGGTAGGCGCCGCCCACGAGCAGCAGCAGGAGCAGCAGCCCGAGAGCCACGAACATTCCCGTGCGGCTGCGCCGGTCGTCCTCGTCGTACGGCGGTGCGTCGGCGTACGACACCGGGCCGGCAGGCGGCGGCGGGACGGGCGCGATGACGGTGGTCATGGGGGCGGGCGCGGTGGCCAGCACCGGGCGACCGGCGAGGTAGCGCTCGATGTCGCTACGCATCGCGGCGGCCGACTGGTAGCGCTCCTCCAGCCGCTTGGCGAGCGCCTTCATCACGATGGCGTCGAGCTCGGGGGGCAGGTCGGTGTCGTGGTCGGACGGTGGCGGCGCCTGCTCGCGCACGTGTTGGTAGGCAACGGCGACGGGGCTGTCGCCGACGAAGGGGGGTCGTCCCGTGAGCAGCTCGTAGAGCAGGCAGCCGGCCGAGTAGACGTCCGAGCGCGAGTCGACGGTCTCGCCGCGGGCCTGCTCCGGGGAGAGGTACTGCGCGGTGCCGACCACGGCGGCGGTCTGCGTCATCGTCGAGGAGGCGTCGCTGATCGCCCGGGCGATGCCGAAGTCCATCACCTTCACGTCGCCGCTGGGGGTGAGCATGACGTTGCCGGGCTTGATGTCGCGGTGGATGATCCCCGCGCGGTGGCTGTAGTCGAGGGCCGAGAGGACACCGCTGGTGATCTCCAGGGCGCGCTCGGGCAGGATCTTGCGGCCCTCGCGAATGATGTCGCGCAGGGTTCGCCCGGCGACGTACTCCATCACGATGTAGGGCTGGGCGACACCGGGGTGGTCGGGACCCTCGGGGTCCGACATCTCCTCGCCGGTGTCGTAGACCGCCACGATGGCGGGGTGGTTCAACGAGGCGGAGGCCTGCGCCTCACGGCGGAAGCGCGCCTGGAAGGTCGCGTCACTGGCCAGGTCCGTGCGCAGCCGCTTGACCGCGACCACCCGGCCGAGGCGGGTGTCAGTGCCCTTGCGGACCTCGGCCATCCCGCCGCGGCCGAGAAGCTCGCCGAGCTCGTAGCGGCCGCCGACCGTGGGTTGGTGGGTGCTCATGGGCGAACGCCCCTTCCGTAGGTCGGGCTCGGTGACGTGACGCTCGCGGGCGGCGACGAGGGCGCGGTCGAGGAGCTGGGCGGCGGGGCCGCGGCAGGCGACGAGCTCGTCGGGGCCGTGGGGCTCGCCGGAGCGGTGGAGGGGGCCGGGGTGGAGGGCGCGGTGG